>DATIBF010000116.1:0-5772 GCA_035457655.1 Gaiellaceae bacterium | reverse complement strand
ATCGCGCCCTCGGCCGCACCCGCGCCGACGAGGTTATGGAGCTCGTCGATGAAGAGGATGATGTCGCCACGCTGCATGATCTCCTTCATCACCTTCTTCAGGCGCTCCTCGAACTCGCCGCGGTACTTCGAGCCCGCCACGAGCGCGGCCAGGTCGAGCGTGTAGATCTGCTTGTTCTTCAGGAGCTCGGGCACCTGGTTCGAGGAGATGCGGGCGGCGAGGCCCTCGACGACGGCGGTCTTGCCGACGCCCGGCTCGCCGATCAGGACCGGGTTGTTCTTGGTGCGGCGCGAGAGGATCTGCATCACGCGCTCGATCTCGGTCTGGCGCCCGACCACGGGGTCGAGCTTGCCCTCGGCCGCGAGCTTCGTCAGGTTGCGCCCGAACTGGTCGAGGAGCTTCGAGCTCTTGGCCTTCTCGCCGGCGGCCGTCCCGCCGCCCTGCTGACGGCGGCCGGGGCCCGACAGCATGCGGATGATCTCGTTGCGGATCTTCTCCGCGTCGGCGTCGAAGTCGAGCAGGATGCGCGCCGCCACGCCCTCGTTCTCGCGAACGAGCCCGAGGAGGATGTGCTCGGTGCCGATGTAGTTGTGTCCGAGGGAGAGTGCCTCGCGCAGCGCGAGCTCGAGCACCTTCTTCGCGCGCGGCGTGAACGGGATCTGGCCCGTGGTGACCTCGTCGCCCTGGCCGACGATCCTCGCCACCTGGGCGCGGACCTCCTCGACCGTGATGTCCAGGCTCTCCAGCACGCGGGCGGCCAGCCCCTCTTCCTCGCGGAGCAGTCCGAGGAGGATGTGCTCGGTGCCGATGTAGTTGTGCTTGAGGGCGCGGGCCTCGTCCTGGGCGAGAACGACGACCTGCCTGGCTCTCTCGGTGAAGCGCTCGAACAAGCTTCAGGATCCTTTCCGGTCGACAGCCGGACCTATGGTATCGAACCAGTTCGGAGTGCCCGAGGACGCCATGGAGTCCGTATCGGCTCTGCGACGAAGGCTTTAGAGAGTCAATTTCAAGGGGCTGCAATCGCCCGTTCGGGGTGCCCCCTTCGGGGGACGCGCAGGCCATGGAATCGGCCGATCGTTGGACTATGCGGAGGAGGGTCGCCCATGTCGTCGTGGCAGCGCTCGCGCTGGTGGCGCTCGCCGCGCCGGGATCGGCTGAGGCGCGGACGATCAGCGACCGCGACTCGCTTGAGGAGGGCATCGTCTCCAGGATCAACGCCGTCAGGCGAAACCACGGCCTCCGGCCGCTCTCGGTCGTCTCCCGCCTGGACTCGGCGGCCGACCGGCATGCGACCTCGATGGCGGCCGCGAGCTACTTCCGTCACGAGCTCCACACCCCCACCCGCGCGACCAACTGGACGCCGTTCGGCACCTGGATCCGGTGGTACTGGCCGGGCCCCGGCTACTCCTCCTGGAGCGCCGGCGAGAACCTGGCCTGGGGAGCACCCGGCCTCTCCGCGGCGGAGACCGTGAGCCGCTGGATGGCGAGCCCCGGTCACCGCGCGAATATCCTCAACCGGGCGTGGCGCAATATCGGCGTCAGCGCCGTCCACGTCGACGAGCCCGGCGGCTACTACGCCTCGTGGGAGGACGTGACGATCGTCGCCGCCGAGTTCGGTGCCCGCCGCTAGCAGGGTTTGGCGGGACGTCGCTCGTCGCCGGCGGCACAGACTGCGTTCCGCCGAACCCTCCTGGGACGTTCCTCCCTGCGCGGTAGGCTCGCGCCGTGCTCGAGACGACGATCGTCCCCCGCCGGCCCTACTCGCTGGCGCTCTCGGCCCGGCTTCGCAGCGACATGACTCGGCGCTTCCGGGACGGTGTCCTCACCGTCGCCTTCGAGGCCGCCGGGAGCCCGGCCCTCGCTCGGGTTCGGCAGCGGCCGGACGGGAGCCTCGCCGTGGCGGTCGATGCGGCCGAGCCGCGGGAGGCCCTCGAACGGCTCCGGTTCGTGCTCGCGGCCGACGCCGACCACACGCCGTTCCTCCGCCGCTTCGTTGACGACCCCCTGATCGGGCGTGCCGTTCGGAGCCTGCGCGGGCTCCGGCCGCTGCGGACCGCGACGGTGACGCACTCGCTCCTGAAGGCGGTGTGCGGCCAGCTCATCCAGGCGAGCGCTGCGCGGGCCCTGGAGGCCCGCCTCCTGCGAGCCCTCGGCACCCCGTTCGGAGAGCTCTTCCTCCCGCCGACCAGGGCGACCTTCGGCAGCCTGGCTCCGGCGCAGCTTGCCCGAGCCGGGCTCGTCGCGCGGAAGGCGAACGCGCTCGTCCGGCTCTCTCGCGAGTGGGACGTCGAGCGCCTCCGCGGCGTCGAGACGCAGGCGGCAGCAGCCCGCCTGGAGCGCGAGCGCGGGCTCGGCCCCTGGTCGGCGGGGATGGTCTGCCTCCACGGCCTCGGCCGCTACGAGCAGGGACTGGTCGGAGATCTCGGGCTCGTGAAGCTCTGCTCCGAGCTCCTCGGCCGCCGGGCCGAGCCCGAGGACACCCGCGGGCTGCTCGAGCCCTATGACGAGTGGGCGGGCCTGGCGAGCGTCTACCTCCTCGCCAAGCCCGCCTGATGCCCCCGGGGCTAATCCTCAGCTCAGTCCCGTGAAGCCTGGGCCGGGGGCTTCGCCACAGGTGTCGGCGTCGCCCCCGGTCCGTCTCGTCCGTCCCCAGCTCGACGGACGAGCGCGTGGCGCCGCGAGGAAGGCTCCGCAGGCCACGCCGACTGCGCGCGGGGTCGCACCGGCGGGGGCCGGTGCCTCGGCAGTTCGCACGTCGCGGCCAACGCCGCGGTTCGAGCGATTCCCCTCATTGCCTCCCCCGTTGCCGCAGGTCGTGCTTAGGAGGAAAGCGCGGCGTACCCCTTTCGGGTACTGGCCAGAGGACTAGTCTGGGCTACACGGCGTAGGGTGTGCCGCCGGCCGGATCGACCTGAACCAGGCGTGCGTAGACGATCCACCGCTGCTTGGCGCTGTAGAGCGGGTGGCAGGCGGAGAGCACGAGCGTGTCGAACCCGCGGTCGCGGATGACGCTCCAGTCCTCGTTGTCGACGATCTCGTGCGCGAAGACCCGGTAGTGGAAGGTCGCGTACGGAAGCTCGACTGCGATCGGGTCGCCCTTGCGGAGCTCGTCGATGTCCCGGAACGGCGCCCCGAAGGTGGTTCTGTGGCCCGCGATCGCCATCGTCCTGCCGACGCCCGGCAGCGAGGTCTGCGGGAAATGACCCGGCCCCTGGGAGAGGTCGGGGCCCCAGCGAGTTCCGTGGACGAACACGGTCTTCAACCCCATGCGGGGCACCGTCAGTCGGCCGAGCGCCTTCCCGAGCTTGAGCTTCGCGTGGAGCTCGTTCGCGGCGCGGGCGACGGCGAGCTTCTCGGCCGCGAGCAGCTCCTCCTCGGTGGGCGCAGCCTCCGACTCGCCGGCGGCGGGCAACGCGACGATCGGCTCCTGCTCGGCGAAGGCCTCGTCGAGATCTTGGCTGAGCGTGTGCTGCTTCCAGCGCGCGTAGAGATCCGTCGCCGGATCGCGCCAGAAGACGACGGTGGCCGCGTAGGCCGCGACCAGGACGCCGAGCACGGCGAGGACCACGCCGAGGCGCCGACGCCTCACGACTCACCCCCGCGCTCGGTGCGATCTGCGTCGCTCGGCGGGCGACGCGACTCGGGATCGACCGCACATCTGGCTCCCGCGAGACGGCCGAAGCGGTCTCGATTTCGCGCCACCAGTCGGTACCCGCGATCGCTCAGCCCGGGAAACGCGGCCACCACGGGGGCAAGCGGGCGCCCACCGGGAAGGAGGCGGAGGAGCGGTGCGGCAGCCGCGCCGCCGGAGTAGACGTCCCCGTCGAGCACGAGATGCCAGGATCTCATTCTCTCCTCTTCGCTCAGTCCCGGCAGGAGCCGGTCGGCCTCCGGGCCCTGGAGGGCTGCGGGGCGCAGCCTCCCCGCCCGATCCCAGGCGAGAATCTTAGCGACCGCCCAACGGCAGAAGCCGCAGTCGGCGTCGTAGAAGACGACCGCCTCGCTCACGGCCTGCCCTCCGGCTCGACGGGCTCCACGCTCGGAACCAGCCACGCGAGCCGGCTCCTGGCCATTCGATCCCTCAGGCGGTGAACCCAGGCGCTGACGGTCTCGGGCGGAAGGAACGCGATGTAGGCGACGAGGGCAGCGTAGCTGAAGAATCCGACGCGGACGGCGTAGTCGATCCCGAGGTGGAGCATCACGCCGAGGAGGAGAACCCACGGGCGGAGCTTCCCGTTCCAGACGAGAATCGCGAGCGCCAACTCGACCGCCAGCGTCCCGTAGGTGATGAGGTTGACGAGCAGGAGCGAGTCGGTGACGAACGCGGGGATTGGAAACCGCTCGAGGTCCTCGATCCGGAACGCGTAGGAGACGGCCGTGCCGTCGTTCCACGTCTCGCCGCGCACCTTCGCCCAGACGGCGAAGAAGTAGAGCAGGCTGACCTGGACCTGGATCAGCCGGAGCGGCCAGAGCGACCGCTTCGGGAACTCCCAGAACCGGGTCCTCGCCTCGAGCCAGCGATCGACGGAGAGGGCCGCACCCGACGGGGTGAGCATCACGTAGAAGGACAGCACGATGACCAGCAGGTCGCCCGAGTTCAGCACCCAGGGATCCCGGCGGGCGAACGAGACGAGGCAGACGAACACGACGACCGCAGCGAGGCGCGTCTTGAAGCCGACCAGGAGACACAAGGCGCCGACGAGGAGAAGCAGGTAGAGCGCGGTGACGGCGGCGGGGCCGGAGTCGAGCTGAAGTAGCCCCCAGGAGCCGACGTCACCGTCGGGGTGGCTGGGGAGGATGCCGCCGTCGCCGAAGAACGAGTACAGCGTCGGAGCGAGAGAGATCGTCCAGGCGAGCACCACGACGGCGAAGGCGACCCTGAGGAGCGCGTAGGTGGACGACTCGACCTCTCTGAACCAGAACCGCTCCCAGGTCTCTACGGCCTTCCTCATCGCGCGGCCACCTCCCCCGCGCCCGGGACCGGGTACGTATAGAAGGCGTACTCCTGCCATTTGCCCCTGCTCGGACCGGGACCCGGTGGGAGCAGATCCCGCCAGCGGCGAACGAGCGTCACGCTGACGGGGTCGCGGCCCTGGGCGCGGGCGCGTCTGGCGAACCAGTCGGCCGCCGGCCGCCAGAGCTCGCTGTTCTCGTCCATGCTCGTCCACTCGGCCCACTTCCTCCAGCGGTAGTCCCAGTAGCCGCCGACGAGGCGCCCGCCCCGAGGGGCCGAGAGCACCTCCTCGCTCCCGTCGGCGTAGCGCACGCGGGCGAAGACGAAGAGCGAGTGGCGACGCGGATTCGGCGAGAAGACGCCCCAGTTCTGATTGAGGCCCGTGGCGCGGATGTACGGCGCGGTGACCTCGAGCGCGTCTTCCTTGATGGCCGAGGGCGGAAGGTTCCACACGGCGACGCTCACGATCGTGACGACGATGAAGACGCTGATCGCCGCGCGTCCGGCGCGGCTCGACTCGAGCCGTTGCTGCACTCCAGTCTCCTTATACACGGGCTGCCCGAAGTTCTCGCCAACGGGGCGGCCTCGCCGGCCGCCCCGTCTCCGCCACGTTGGACGCTCCGGTTACGAGACCTCGTCCCCCTTGCGGCACAGAAGGAACGCGCCGCTCGCAAGCAGGGCCGCGGCGAGCAGGATCGGGATCCAGACCGGAAGCCCGGTGAACGGGAGCTCCCCGCTCGTCTGACCCGAGTCGCCGGTCGTGCTCCCGACGACGCCGCCGGTGCCGGTCGTGCCGCCGCTCGTCGTGCCCCCGCCCG
>DATIBF010000115.1:0-2391 GCA_035457655.1 Gaiellaceae bacterium | reverse complement strand
TGACGGTCGGCAACCTCGGAGGCGGGGTAGACCACGCCCGAGTCGGGCGTCCGGGCGCCCACGGCGAGGACGACGCAGGGGCCGCCGCCGGCGCCGACGAGGACGTGCTCCGTCCATGCCGGACAGTGGAAGAAGTCCCATGCGCGGAGCCGCCGCTCCTCGCCCTCCACGATGAGCAGGCACTCTCCCTTGAGGACGAGGAAGCCCTCCTGGTTGCTCTCGCCGTGGTACATGCACGCCGGCTGCCCGGGAGCGAGCAGGGAGATGTTGATCCCGAGCTGCGGGAAGCGGACGTCGCCCTGGAACGTCGTCCAGCGCCCGAACGCTCCGTTCTCGAACCAGCGCGCCTCGCGCGCGTTGACGACGAACCATCCCTCACCCTCGGGGACGAAACCGTTTTCCGTCGCGACGAGCCGTGCCTCCTTGACCATGCGGACCTCCTCTCGCGGACGGCGAGAGTCTAGGCTGCGCCCAGCACATGGCGAGACGCCACCTGATCGGCCTGCTCCTCGCCACGGAGGAGGACTGGCCGGGAGCCTTCGAGGCCGTCCTCGGCCGGCTCGGGCCGCTGCGCTACGGCGGCGAGACACACGAGCTCGCGGCGGCGCGGATCCTGAACGAGCCCTTCGACCTGCGCTCGAAGCCGCGCTACACGCTGGTCATCGACCGCCTGTCGTGGTGGTACGACCTGCCCCGGGAGTGGCTGAAGAAGATCGCCCTGATGGACGACGTCTACCTGCTGAACAACCCGTTCACGTTCCAGGCCATGGAGAAGCACGCCGCCTACTGCGCGATGATCCGGCTCGGCCTGCACGTCCCGGAGACGTGGCTTCTCCCGCACCGGCTGCCGCCGGACAACCCGCGCTACGTTCCCATGGCCGAGCGGTACAACCCCGAGTTCGACCTTGGGCGGATCGGGGAGTGGGTCGGCTACCCGCTCTACATGAAGCCCTTCGACGGCGGCATGTGGGTCGGCGTCACCCGGGTGGCCGGTCCCGAGGAGCTGCACGCCGCCTACGATTCCTCGGGCGAGCGCCTGATGCACCTCCAGGCGAGCGTCGAGGGCCTGGACGTCTTCACGCGCAGCCTCTCGATCGGCCCGCAGACGAAGGTCATGCGCTACGACCCCGGCGCGCACGGCCACTACCGCTACCAGCTCGACCGCGACTTCCTCCCGCCCGAGCAGGAGCGGGAGGTGGCGCTGATCAGCCGGATCGTCAACGCGTTCTTCCGCTGGGAGTTCAACTCGTGCGAGACGATCGTCAAGGACGGCCGCGCCCACCCGATCGACTACGCGAACGCATCGCCCGACATCGCCCTCGTGAGCCTGCACTACTACTTCCCGTGGGCGATCCGCGCCCTCGTCGCGTGGTGCGCGTTCTGCTCGGTCAGCGGGCGCTCGATGCGCCTGAACCAGCGGACGCGCGAGTACTTCGAGGTCGGCGACCGCGACGACCTGTCCTACGGGGAGAAGCTCGCGCGCTATGCCGAGCTCGCCGACGCCTACTTCTCGACCGCCGAGTTCGAGGAGTTCAGGGCGGTCACGCTTTCCGACCTCGACGAGCTGACGGTCGACTACGTCGAGAGCCCGGAGTTCGACGACCTCCTGGTCAGGTCGATCCGGCTCGAGGTCGAGCCCGAGCGGCAGGAGGAGATGATCGAGCGCTGCCGCGAGCTGACGCGGCGGTGGGCCGCCGACGAGCGGCTAGGAGCCTGAGCTCGAGCGGGCCGCCGCGCAGTCCTCGTTCGACTGAAGCTCCTGCCGGAGCTCGCCGGCATCCACGTTCTCAAGCTCGTCGAGGGAGCTCTGGAGCTCCTGCTCCAGGTCGTCGAGCTCGCTCGTCGCCTGGGGGATCTTGGCGATCAGGTCCGGCAGCGAGTCGGTGCCCTCGAACTCCGAGCGCAGGTCGTCGACCGTCGACTGGACGCTGTCCGCCATCGAGTCGACGATCGACTCCACCTCCTGGCCGGCTTCGGTCTCGGGGCGCCCGAGCCCGCGCACCTCATCCACGAAGGACTCTGTCGCGTCGAGCCCCTCGTCGATCGCGTCCTGAATGCCCTCGGCGCTGAGGTCGGACGGGCTGAGGCCGCCCACGACGTCCTCGAGCGACGTCCGCCAGTCGGCCGCGGCCGAGCAGAAGTCGTCCGCCCAGGCCTGGCTCGAGGACTCGTCGTCGTCGCCGCCGCCGCCGCCGCAGCCTGCGGCCAGGAGGAGGACGACGAGAAGTGGGATGAGCGCGAGTTTCACGGGACGGCCTTCCGGGACAGTGTACGTACTGCCCGCGCTAAGCTCTCCGACGCATGAGCGTGGAGCCGCTTCGGGTCGAGGCAGCGCTGGAGGGCGCCGCAGAGCGCCGGGCCGGCGTGATCCGCTACTACGAGCTGGCCAAG
>DATIBF010000114.1:0-23707 GCA_035457655.1 Gaiellaceae bacterium | reverse complement strand
GGACGACCTCGAGGAACGAGCCCGCGGAAAGACGCTCGAGGGCCTGGCTTCGCGTGAGATTCTGGGCCAGCCTCTCACCGAGAGCCCTGAGCCTTGAGACCTCCGACTCCTGGGCCGCCTCGGCCACGGCCGTGACCCCCTCGACGGTCGCCTCCTCGACCGGGTCGGGGACGTCCTCGAGCAGGACGCAGGCCCGCTCGTCATCCGCACCGCCGCAGGCGCTGAGGGCGAAGACGACAGAGACGGCCAGGGCACGCAAGGCACTCATCTCGGGACATCCCGTCCGGGCAGGGATCGGTAGGCTAGCCAGTCCGACGCGCGCTCGGCAGCTTCGTGTGGACTTCGACGCCGGCCGGTGCGCGAGCTTCTCGCCCCGTCACCAGCCGAACGAGGACGCGAGGCCGACCCCGGCGCAGGTCACGACGACGGGCACGACTCCCACGCGGAAGCGCCAGACGGCGATGAAGGAGACGACGGCAAGGGCGATCACGAGCCAGTCGGGCTCTCCGTCCACGAAGGCGGCATGGCGGGCGACGAACACGGCGAGGCCCGCGATGACGCCGACGACGCCGATGGTGATGCCGTTCAGCGAGGCCGCGAACGCGCCGGTCGTGCGGATCCGGTCGATGATCGGGGCGCCGCTGACGATGAAGACGAACGACGGCACGAACGTGCACAGGGTCGCGATCGTCGCTCCGAGGAGCCCCCATGCGAGCCCGCCCTCGACGTTGTAGCCGGCGAGGAAGCCCACGAACGTGTTGACCATGATCAGCGGCCCCGGCGTCGACTCGCCGAGCGCGAGGCCCGCGACCATGTCCTCCGCAGTGAGCCAGCCGAAGCGCTCGACGGCGGCGGTGGCGACGAAGGGAAGCACCGCGTACGCGCCGCCGAAGGTGACGAGGGCTGCGAGCGTGAAGAAGCCGGCGAGCTCCGCCACGAGACCCCCGGCAAGGAGAAGGGCGGCGAGCGGGACGAGCCAGAGGAGAAGCGTCTTCACGAACCGGCGGCGCAGGCCGGTCTCCGGCGTGGAGCCTGCCGGCTCCTCGTCGCCGCCTCCGGACGGGGCCTTGCCGAGCAGCTCCGGGCGGCGCGTGCCTGCGAGGAAGCCGACCAGCGCGGCGGCGGCGAGGATCAGCGGGAAGGGAACACCGGCGACGATCAGCCCGAACGCCGCGGCCGCGACCACGAGCGCTGCGGGCGTATGGATCACTCGACCTCCCACCCGGAGGACCGCGGCGGCGATGAGCGCGATGACGGCGGCCCCGAGACCGCGCACGACGCCGGCGACGGCCGCGACCTCCCCGTACTCGACGTAGATCCCGCTCAGCACGCAGAGGAGGACGAAGGCGGGCAGGACGAACAGCCCGCCCGCGGCGATCGCGCCCCGGACGCCGTACATGGAGTAGCCGACGTAGGAGGCGAGCTGCTGCGCCTCGGGCCCGGGAAGGGCCATGCAGAAGTTGAGCGCGTGCAGGAAGCGGCGCTCCGAGATCCAGCGGCGCCGCTCAACCAGTTCGTCGTGCATGATCGCGATCTGCCCGGCCGGCCCGCCGAAGCTGATCAGCCCGAGCCTCAGCCAGAAGCGAAGCGCCTGGCCCTCGGTCGGTTTGACCGTCCCTGCCTCGGCAGCGGGCGCACCGCCGGCCGAGGGCATCGCCGCGTCCGAGGCCATCGCCGGATTCTCGCCGAGGCGCGACCGGCGAGGATGCCGCGCGTCGGCGACATCGCCCGGCCAAGGCCCTAGGTCGCCGACTCGTCGGCGACGAGAGCCGTCCGGAACGCCTCCTCGGCGCTCGCGCCGTAGACCGCGAAGAGCACCCGCTTGACCGTGCGCGGCTCGAAGGAGCGGGCTTCGTTCACCATGATCCGCGCGCACTCGTTGAGGGGAAAGCCCCCGACCCCGGTGCCGAACGCAGGCAACGCGACCGAGCGGGCCCCGAGCTCGTCGGCGACCTCGAGGCAGCGGCGGGTAGTACGAGCGACGAGCTCCGGTGTCGTGGTCAGGTCCTGGCCCATGACCGCTCCGTGGATCACGTGGCGCGCACGCAGGCGGCCACCGCCGGTGGCCACCGCGTCGCCGAGCGCGATGGGGCCGAGGGCCACGGCCTCCCGCTCGATCTCGTCGCCGCCCTCGCGCTTGATGGCACCGGCGACGCCGGCCCCCATCCAGAGCTGGTCGTTGGCGGCATTCGCGATCGCGTCGACATCGAGGGTCGTGATGTCGCCTTCGATGACCTCGAGAGCCTTCATCGCGGGCGAGCCTAGCTGAGGGCGGCCGTTGTGGGAGAAGGATCGGGTCACGTTTGACAGAACCAGTAGCTGTCCCTACCATCCGACACTTCTGTATTACTTTACATAGGTTGTCAAGAATAACGATCAAAGAAGGAGAGTCTGAATTAATGCGAAGACGCCTGAGAAGGACGGTCACTACACCACGAAGCATCCTCACCGCGGGGCTCCTCGGCGCACTGGCGCTGATGCTGGTCGTCGCCGCGGGCTGCGGCGGCGGGGACGACGCCGACGCGTCGGGCAACGCATCCGGTGACAGCGGAACCGTTTCCCTCGTTGCCTATTCGACGCCGCGCGAGGCCTACGAGGAGCTCATCCCGATGTTCGAAGGCACGGACGCGGGCGGCGGCGTCGAGTTCGAGCAGTCGTATGCCGCCTCGGGCGAGCAGCGCCGTGCCATCGAAGAAGGGCTCCCCGCCGACTTCTTCCACGCCTCGCTAGAGCCCGACATCACTGCCCTAGTCGACGCGGGCATGGTCGCCGCGGACTGGAACCAGAACGAGTACGAGGGGATGCTCACCAACTCGGTCGTCGTCTTCGCCGTTCGCCCCGGGAACCCGGAGAACATCCAGACCTGGGACGACCTGCTCCGGGAGGGCATCGAGGTAATCACCCCGAACCCGTTCACCTCGGGCGGCGCCCAGTGGAACATCATGGCCGCGTACGGCGCGCAGCTCGAGCAGGGCAAGACCGACGAGGAGGCGATCGCCTTCCTCAAGGAGCTCTTCCTCGAGCACGTCCCCGTCCAGGACAAGAGCGCGCGCGAGGCGCTCCAGACGTTCGCGGGCGGCAAGGGCGACATCATGCTCGCCTACGAGAACGAGGCCATCTTCGCCCAGCAGGCAGGCGAGGAGCTCGAGTACGTCGTGCCGGCGGAGACGATCCTGATCGAGAACCCGGCGGCGGTCGTGAACACGGGCGAGAGCCCCCAGGCCGCGCAGGCGTTCCTCGACTTCCTCTACACGCCCGAGGCGCAGGCCGTGTTCGCGTCCAAGGGCTACCGCCCCGTCGTCGACGGCGTCGAGACCGAGTTCGACTCCTCCGGCCCGGCCGGGCTCTTCACGATCGAGGACGTCGGCGGCTGGCCCGACGTCCGCACGCGCTTCTTCGACCGCGAGGGGAGCATCTTCCTCGACATCGAGAACGAGCTGGGGGTTCCCACTGAGTAGCAGCACCGATGCGGTCAGGCTGCCGGCGCGCACTGGAAGCTCCAGGCGCGCCGGCGGCCTGGTGCTTGGCCTCTCGACCGCGTACCTCACGCTCATCGTCCTCATCCCGATCGCGGCCGTGGTCGCGACGTCCCTGGAGGGTGGGCTGTCGGCCTTCTGGGAGCAGGTCACGGCTCCTGCGGCGGTGGCGGCGCTCAAGCTGACCTTCGTCGCCTCCTTGATCGTCGTCGCGGTGAACGCGGTCACCGGCACGTTGATCGCCTGGGTGCTCGTCCGCGACGACTTTCGGGGCAAGAGCGCCGTCAACGCGATCATCGACCTGCCGTTCGCCCTGCCGACGATCGTCGCCGGGTTGACCCTGCTCGCCGTCTACGGCCCCCAGAGCCCGCTCGGCGTGGACATCGCCTACTCGCGCGCGGCCGTCGTCGTCGCGCTCCTCTTCGTCACGCTGCCGTTCGTCGTCCGGGCGGTGCAGCCGGTACTTGCGGAGCTCGACCAGGAGATGGAGGAGGCGGCGGCATCGCTCGGCGCGCGGCCCTTCACGACCTTCCGCCGCATCATCCTGCCCAACCTGCTGCCGGCGATGTTCTCAGGCGCCGCGCTCTCGTTTGGCAAGGCGGTCGGGGAGTTCGGCTCGATCGTGCTCATCTCGGGGAACATCCCGTTCGACACCGAGGTCGCCTCCGTCTACATCTTCAAGAACATCGAGAGCGACGAGCCGGAGACGGCGGCGGCGGTCTCGGTCGTGCTGCTCGTCCTCTCCTTCGTCGTCCTCGCCGTCGCTGACGTCCTCGAGCGGCGAAGCAGGAGGCACGATGCGTAGCCGGCCAGGATCGCGATACGGGCTCCGAGCTCTTGCGCTCGGCTACCTCGTCCTGCTGCTCGCGCTCCCCGTCTCCATGATCTTCTACTACACGTTCCGGGACGGACTCGAGCCGGTTTGGGAGGCGCTCACCGATCCGGCGTTCGTCTCGGCCTTCAAGCTGACCCTGCTCGCCGTCGGGATCGCCGTGCCCGCGAACACCATCTTCGGCGTCGCGTGCGCGATGGCGCTCGTCCGCCGACCTCCGAAGCACGGCACCTGGCTCCTGAACTCGCTCATCGGGCTGCCCCTCGCGCTCTCCCCGGTCGTCGTCGGGCTCGCGCTGATCCTCGTCTACGGGCAGGACGGCTGGCTCGGCGGCTGGCTGACCGACAACGGGATCCAGGTCATCTTCTCCAAGCCCGGGATCATCCTCGCGACGATCTTCGTCACGTTGCCGTTCGTGGTTCGCGAAGTGATCCCCGTTCTTCGCGAGGTCGGAACGGATCAGGACGAGGCCGCCTGGATGCTCGGCGCCTCGCGCTTCCAGACCTTCCGGCGCGTCACGCTGCCGGCCATCCGCTGGGGCGTCGCCTACGGGGTCGTTCTCACCACGGCGCGCGCGCTCGGCGAGTACGGCGCCGTCGCCGTCGTCTCCGGTCGGATCGCCGGCAAGACCGAGACCCTCACGTTGCACGTGGACGAGGAGTTTCTGCGCTTCAACGAGGTGGCCGCGTACACCACCTCGCTCGTGCTCGCGCTCCTCGCCGTTCTCACCCTGATCGCCATGAACCTTTTCAAGCCACGCCACGACAAGGAGGTCGCGGATGTCGATCGCCGTCCGCCAGGTATCGAAGCGCTTCGGTAGCTTCGCCGCCCTCGACGATGTCTCGCTCGCCATCGCGGGCGGCTCTCTCACGGCCCTGCTCGGGCCCAGCGGCAGCGGGAAGTCCACACTCCTGCGGGTGATCGCCGGCCTCGAGGCGCCCGACGAGGGCGAGGTCTCAATTCTCGGCGCCGACGTCACCGGAATCGCGCCGCAGCAGCGAGGCGTCGGCTTCGTCTTCCAGCATTACGCGGCCTTCAAGCACATGACCGTACGCGACAACGTCGCCTTCGGGCTCACGATCCGCAAGCGGCCGAAGGACGAGATCCGCGCGCGGGTCGACGAGCTCCTCTCCCTCGTGCAGCTCGACGGCTTCGCCGACCGCTACCCGAGCCAGCTCTCCGGGGGCCAGCGGCAGCGGATGGCGCTCGCACGCGCGCTCGCCGTCGAGCCGAAGGTCCTCCTCCTCGACGAGCCGTTTGGAGCGCTCGACGCCCAGGTGCGCAAGGAGCTGCGAGGCTGGTTGCGCCGTCTCCACGAAGACGTGCACGTGACGACCGTCCTCGTCACGCACGACCAGGAGGAGGCGATGGAGGTCTCCGACCGCGTCGTCGTCATGAACGAGGGACGGATCGAGCAGACGGGCAAGCCGCGCGACCTCTACGAGCACCCGGCCAACGAGTTCGTCATGAGCTTCATCGGCGCCGTCAACCGTCTCGGTGACTCGTTCGTCCGCCCACACGACCTGGAGATCACCCTCGAGCCGAACGGGACGACGAAGAGAGCCGTGGTCAAGCGCGTGCTCTTCCTCGGCTTCGAGGTGCGCATCGAGCTCGTCCTCCAGGACGGCCAGGAGATCTGGGCCCAGGTCAGCCGCAACGAGATCGAACGGCTCGATGTCGATGCCGGGCAGGCAATCTACGTCCGGCCGAGCCGGGAGAAGGTGTTCGGCTGACGCGGCGGCGCCTACCGGCGCGGGCCGCCCATCCAGCCCCGGTCGCCAATGCGCCGGGAATCGACCCCGTAGAAGTACGCCAGGGGGCCGATCAGGACGAGAAACGTGAGGACGACGATCGCTGCCATCTTCTCCTCCCTCCGCTGCTTCGCTCCACCACTAACTAGAACGTCGGAGACGTCTCCGGGATTCCGGAATCCAGCTCCGTTCTGGAGTGGGCCTCCGCAGCCGCGGCTCGTTCCTTGCCGCTGTTGAAGACGGGAAGGCCTTCGCGCCGGTGCGCCCGCACGACCCACGCGATCGCGCCCGCCCAGAGCGCCAGCAATGCCAGGTAGACCGGCCAGCGGGTCGAGCTGGGGACCTCGCCGTAATCGAAGAACGTGCGTACGTTCGTGATGATGATCAGGCCGCCCACGGAGGCGCCGAGCAGCCGTGCGGTCACCTTCTGGACGAGCCAGGCGGCGATCGGCGCGGCCAGGACCCCGCCGGCCAGGAGCACGCCCACGACGGCCCAGTCGATGCCCTGGCTCCCGAGGGCTGCCAGGAACCCGATGCTGGCGGCGAGGGCTACCAGGAACTCGCTCGTGTCCACGGAGCCGACCACCTTCCGCGGCTCCATCCGCCCGCTGGAGAGGAGCGTCGGCGTCGCAACGGGGCCCCAGCCGCCTCCTCCGGTCGCGTCGATGAAACCAGCACCGAGGCCGAGCGGCACGAGAAACCGGCCGCGGACGTAGCGCCGGCCGGGCTTCAGCCTGGCCCGCCCGAGCGTGAACCGCAAGAGGACGTAGACGCCCAGGCAGAGGAGGATGCCCGCCATCCACGGCTTCGCCAGCCCGGCGGAGACCGAGCTCAGCACGACGGCGCCGAGGAACGCCCCGATCGCGCCGGGGAAGCCGATCCGGCGCACGGTGCGCCAGTCCACGTTGCCGAACCTCCGGTGCGACGCCGCAGAGGCGAGCGTCGTCCCGAGCTCGGCGAAGTGAACCGACGCCGAGGCGGCCGCCGGGGTGAGACCCGCGGCGAGGACCAGCGTCGTCGACGTCGCTCCGTAGGCCATGCCCAGGGCGCCGTCGACGAGCTGAGCGGCGAAGCCGACGAGAGCGAGAACGAGGAGAGTGGGCAACCGCTACCTCCTATATTCTTGACATAACTCGTAAGATAACCTTGAAAAATAAACCAATCACACTATCTCCCGAAAGCGCCGCCTGTCAAGCTAATGCAATCGATGTGGGTATCGAAGCGAACCGACTACGCCACTAGGGCGGTCCTCGTCTTGGCCATAGCCGACGGCGGGCCGCTCAAGCTCGACGAGATCGCAGAAGCGACCGACGCCCCCCGCTCAGTCCTGGAACAGGTGATGCCCGCGCTCCGGTCGGGCGGTATCGTCCGCTCCGTCCGCGGGCCGGGCGGCGGCTACACGCTCAACCGCCCGCCCGAGGAGATCACCCTCGAGCGGGTCGTTCGCCTCTTCCAGGGACAGCTCGCGCCCATCGGCTACGCGACGCGAAGCCACCCAGACCGTGCCCCGGAGCTCGTCGCCGGCACGCTACGACCGGTCTGGGAGGAAGTCCGGGACGCGACGATCGAGATCCTGGCTCGGACGACCTTCGCCGACCTCGCCAGGGCAGCGGGGACGCCGGCCAAGGGCACCTAGTGAGCCCCGACGAGGAGCTGGATCGGCTCTACGGGTTGCCCCTGACGGACTTCACCCGGGCCCGCGACGACCTCGCCCGCGAGCTGCGCAGGGCAGGTGAGAGCGAGGCGTCGGCCGAGGTGAAGGCGCTTGCCAAGCCGTCGCTCTCCGCCTGGACGGTGAATCAGCTCGCCCGCGAGGAGCCGCTGCAGGTGCGGGCGCTGATGACCGCCGGCGAGCGCCTCGGAAAGGCTCAGGCAGAGCTTCTCGAGGGAGGCGGACCGGACGAGCTCCAGGCGGCGCTCCAGCGGCAGCGCCAGGTCGTCGCCGCCCTCGTCGAGAGCGCGAAGCGCGTCCTGGAAGCGGCCGGCGGCCCCGCGACCGAGGCGACCCTCGAGCGAGTCCGCGGGACGCTCACCGCGGCCGCGGGGAACGAGGAGGGCGCCCGGCTCGTCGAGCGCGGAAGATTGGCCAAGGATCTCGAGCCGGCCGGGTTCGGAGGCGTGGCGGCCGCACCGACCGGCAGGCGTCCCCGGGGGCGGCCGAAACGCCGCGACGACGAAGCCCACAAGCTGCGGGTCGAGGCGGCCAAGCAGGAGGTCGACGCGCTTCGCGCCGAGGTGACGGAGCAGGGGAAGCGCGCTCGCCGCGCGGCGAGCGAGGCTCGGAAGGCCGAGGCCGAGCTCGAGCGGCTGATGGCCAGGCTCGAGGCGGCCGAGGCCACGCTCAGTCGGGAGACCAAGCGAGCTCGATGACGTAGCCATCGGGATCGCGGCACTTGACGCTCACGTAGTCGGGCTCCTCCCACTCCTCGACGATCGGCACGCCGTCGCGCTTCAGCCGTTCGCCGTGCTCCCGCACCTCGTCCGGGCTGGCCGCGCTCCGGAAGCCGAAATGGAGGAAGCCGGGGAGCGAGAACCGCTCGTCGGTTTCCTTCAAGGCGAGCGCGAAGTCATCGGCGTCGTAGAGCATGAGGACGCCGTCCGACATGCGCTCGGCCGGCGTCGCCCCGAAGCCGAAGTAGGTCTCGTAGAAGCGCCGCGAGCGCCCCTCGTCGCGGACGGCGAGCGCCAGATGCGCCAAGCCGCGCCACCTCCCTTGACGTTGCCGCGAATTGAACGCCCGGACGCCCCTCGGGTCAAGCGGGCCCGACTGCCGGCGACCGCTACTGGTTCACCGTGACGCCGATCAGCGAGGGCAGGCCCGAGCCGATCGAGAAGCTGTCGTTCCCGCCGAGGCCGTTGACCGTGAGCTCGTCGTTGGCGCTCTCGGGGTGGTCGATCCGGACCTTTCGCACCGTGATCGTGTCCGTGCCGCCGAGCGCGTGGTAGGCGGGCCGGTGAGCACATCGCTCCCGTCCTGCCCGTTCAGGGTCGTCTCCGTGTCGGTGAAGACGCCGTTCGTCTGGTCGACCAGAATCGCGTCGTCGCCGGCCCCTGCGCTGACCACGACCCGATCGAGGAGGCCGCGGTCGAAGCTGAAGTTGGCCGATCCGTCGTTCCCGACGTCGAGCTCGAGCGTCGTGGGCACGCCCGCCTGGAGCCTGAGGGCGGGCTGGTCGCCGGCGCCGTTGCCCGTGACGACGAGCCGGCCGTTCACAATCTGCGCGGTGTACGCGGCGTCGGCGCGCTCGGCGGCCCAGGGGAGCCACGCACCGAGCACCGCCGCCGCCGCGAGCAGGCGCGCGGCCGCACGGCGCCGGGCGCCCAGGTCAGGCTGAGGCTGCTGGATCGAGGCATGCCGCGGGTCTCATAGTGGGGCGGAGCCCTGAGGTTCCGTCAAGCGCAGTCCCGGCGCCGGTAGGCTCCGGCCCATGTGCCGGAATATCCACACGCTCTACAACTACGAGCCCGCGGCCACGGAAGACGACGTCCGCGCCGCCGCGCTGCAGTACGTCCGAAAGATCAGCGGCTTCACCAAGCCCTCGCAGGCGAACGCCGAGGCGTTCGAGCGCGCCGTCGGAGAGGTGGCGCTAGCGTCGTCCCGGCTCCTCGGCGATCTCGTCACGTCCGCGCCGGTGAAGAACCGCGAGGACGAGGCGGCGAAGCGGCGGGCGCGCTGGCTCGAGCGCCAGGCCGTCTAGGCGCCGGCGGCCCAGGCGCGCCAGTCCTCGACGTCGACGGCGAGAACGGGAAGCCCGGGTGGGCTCTCGCGATACTGCTCGTACTTGGCGATGAGCGCCGCCAGAGCCTGGGCCGCCTCGTCGCCTCCGTCGAGGACGCGGGCCCGGCCGCGCAGCCTGACCCACCAGAGCCGCGTCCAGTCTCCCTCGTAGTGGTCGACGAGAACCGTCACGTCAGGACGCTCGCGCGCGTTCTCGATCCGCCGCAGCACGCGCGAGCGCTTCGGCTTCGCGTCGACGGCCGAGTAGAGCGTGCCGCCGACGAGCGCGAAGGCGATCGGGACCAGATGAGGACGGCCGTCGGGGTCGACGGTCGCCAGCCGGGCGACCGGCGCCGCGGTCACCCGGCTTCGAAGGTCTTCCAAGGAGTCGCTCAGCGAGCGCCGGCGGCCGCACGCCGGCGCTCGAAGCGCTCGATCCGGTCGCTGCGACGCACGGCCCGCGCCTCGCCCGTGTAGGCGGGGTGACAGGCCGAGCAGGCCTCGACCTGGATCTCCCGCCGCGTCGAGCGGGTCTCGAAGCTCGTCCCGCAGGTCGTGCACGTGACCGTGGCGACGTACACGTGCGGATGAATCGCTGTCGTCATAGCTTCCCTTTCGATCAGGCGGAGAGGGCGAGCTCGCCGTCGCCGAGGTTCTCCGCCAGCGTCTTCAGAGCCTCGTCTTCGAGGCGGCGGATACGCTCGCGGCTGATCCCCAGCTCGGCGCCGATCGACTCCAGGGAGTGCGGCTCGCCGTCGACGCCGTAGCGCAGCTCGAGAATGCGGCGCTCCAGCTCGGGCAGCTCCGCCAGCGCGAGCCGGACGGCCCGCCGGCGCAGGTACTCGTGCGCCGCCTCCTCGGGATCCTCGGCGTTGGCGTCGGAGAGGAGGTCGCCAAGCTCGCCGTCCTCCTCGCTGCCGATCGTGCGGTTCAGGGACACGCGGGCCTCGACGACGTCGAGCGCCTCGTCCACGTGCAGGAGCGAGAGACCCGTCGCCTCGGCCAGCTCCTCGTGGGTCGCCGGACGGCCGAGCGTCGTCTCGAGCTTCCGCGCAGCCGCGCGCAGCTTGTTCCGGCGCTCGTGGACGTGCGTCGGCACGCGAATCGTGCGCGACTGGCCGGCCACCGAGCGCTGGACCGCCTGGCGGATCCACCAGGTGGCGTACGTCGAGAACTTGAAGCCCTTGCGGTAGTCGAACTTCTCGACCGCCCGGTTCAGGCCGATGACGCCGTCCTGGATGAGATCGCCGAACGGGACGCCGCGACCGCGGTAGCGCTTCGCGATCGAGACGACGAGCCGGAGGTTCGAGTTGATCATCCGCTCCTTCGCCGCCTCGTCGCCGCGCTCGACGGCCTTGGCGAGGACGACCTCCTCCGCCGCGGTCAGCAGCGGGTAGCGCCCGATCTCGTTGAGGAAGAGGTCGAGCGAGCCGGCCGAGCTGGGCAGCTCGACGGCCTCGAGCTCGCCGAGGTCGAACTCCTCGTCCACGGCGGGGCCGGCCTCGTCGGGATCGACGAAGCTCCGCTCCTCGTCCTCGAGCAGCGTTTGCACTTCAGGGGTATCCAAGATTGTCTGGATCGGTGGTTCCTTTCGCTTGCAAGATTGGCCGCTCGCGGGCGCGAGCGGCTCACGTCCTCTTAAACGGGCGCGGAGCCCTGCTCATTCCCGTTATCGAAAGCGGCGTTCTTCCTCGACCGTGCGCTCGGCCAGCGGGTAGGCCTCGAGCCGCTCGTCGGGAATCGGCTCGCCGCTCTCGACGGAGAGCCCGTACGTGCCGGCCGCCACCCGGGCTTCGGCCCGCTCGAGCGCCTCGAGCTCGCGCCGGAGCCCCTCGAGCAACCCTTCCTCGAGCTCGCGCTCATGGAGTTCGCTCCCCTGGTCGGCGGGGTTGTCGGTCGTCGCCAGCTCGTCCGTGCCGACGGGCTCGCCGAGGTCGGCGAGAGCCCGCTCGATGCGTTCCCGTTCGGCGGCGAGCAGCTCACGTGCGCGTTCCGGGCTCATGGCCAGCTCATCCTACTGTCCGCCCATTCCTCCGCCGATCGGTAGTTCTTCCCGCCCGGATCCGCTTCCTCCCCGATGCCTAGACGAGGCAGCAGGGGGAGGCTCCAGGCGTGATCCAGCGATGGATCCCTGTCCTCCTCGCCGGCGTCGTGCTGGTCGTCTCGGCTTGCGGAGGGAACGGCGACCAGGCGGTCGGGACCGATGCAGACCCCTCCTCGGCCGCTGAGCCGCCCTGCTCGGCGGAGGAGCCGGCGACGAGCACGCCGCTCCCGCCCTCCCTGGTCGGGGCCGAGTGGTTCAGAATCCCGACCGAGGAGAAGGTGGTCGCCCTCACGTTCGACTGCGGCGCGAACGCCGCCGGCGTGGCGTCGATCCTCTCCACGCTCGAGGAGGCGAACGCACCAGCGACGTTCTTCCTGACTGGTCGCTGGGCGAAGGCCTTCCCGGACGACGCGGAGGAGATCGGCACCCGCTACCCCGTCGGGAACCACACCTACAGCCACCCGAAGCTCACGGCCCTCGAGCCGGAGGCCGTACGCGCCCAGCTCCTGCGCGCCGAGGGCCTCATCAGCCGCGTGGCCGGGCAGGATCCTCGGCCCCTCTTCCGCTTCCCGTACGGGGCGCGGAACGCCGAGACGATCGAGCTCGTGAACGAGCTCGGCTACGGAAGCATCGCCTGGACCGTCGACACGCTCGGATGGCGGGGCGCTGCAGGCGGCCAGTCGACGCGGAGCGTCCTCAGGCGCGTGATCGCGGCCCTCCGCCCCGGCGCGATCGTGCTGATGCACGTGGGCTCCGCTCCGGACGGGACGACGCTGGACGCTGACGCGCTCCCGAAGCTGATCGCGGCGATTCGAGCGCGGGGCTACGAGCTGGTCAGCCTCGACCGCTTCGTGCGTTGACGAGCTCCGCCACCTCAGGTGGACGACCCTGCAGGGATCACAAGCCAGACGTCCGCTCCACGACCGCTCCGGTTGGCGGCCCCGGCCGAGCCGCCGTGTGCCACGGCGATCGCCTGCGCGAGGGCGAGGCCGAGCCCCGCGCCCTGGCCGGACCGGGCCTCGTCCGGGCGGCTGAAGCGCTCGAAGGCCCGCGGGAGGAACTCGGGCGGAAAGCCAGGGCCCTCGTCGCGGACGTGTAGCTCGACGGAGCCGTTGCGCGCCGACGCGCTGAGCTTCACAGGCGCGGCGCCGTGGCGCAGCGCGTTGTCGACCAGGTTCCCCAGCGCCTGCTCCAGGCGGACCTGGTCACCGACGAGGTCGAGGCCGTCCGCACGCACCACCTCGACCTCCGCACCGAAGCGCTCCGCCACACCGGCGAGGAGGTCGTTCGCCTGCACAGACTCGCGGTGAAGCGCCAGGCGGCCCTGGTCGGAGCGAGCAAGCACGAGCAGATCCTCAGCGAGCCGGACGAGGCGCTCGGTCTCGCCCGCGGCCGAATGGAGCGCTTGCTCCAGCTCGTCGGCGCGGCGCGGATGCCGCAGGGCGAGCTCCAGCTCGGTCTTGAGGAGGGCCAGCGGCGTGCGGAGCTCGTGGCTTGCGTCCGCGACAAAGCTCCGCTCGCGCTCGAGCGCCCCCTGCAGCCGGCCGAGCATCGCGTTCAGTGTCTCGCCGAGACGACGGATCTCGTCGCGGGACTCGGGCAGCGGCAGCCGGCGTCCGGGCTCGGCACCCGAGATCGCGGCAGCCTCGGCGCGCATGGCCTCGACGGGCCGAAGAGCCGCGGAGGCGAGCCCGTAGCCGAGCAGGGAGGTGGCGAGAAGTGCGGCCGGGCCGATCAGAAGGAGCTCGGTCAGGAACCCGCGCAGCGTCTCGTCGCGGTCTTCGAGGGCGGCACCCACGACCACTGCGACCGGTCCGTCGGGGCTCTCCACGGGCCGGACGAGGAGCCGCGCCGGGCCTTCGAAGCCCTGGAGCGCACCGGCGTCGACGCGAAAGGCCTCGCCTGCGGCTGCCCGCTCGGCAAGCTCCGGCTCGAGGACCGGGGCGCCCGCGACCTGCGGAGTCGAGTCGACGACCTGGCCGTCCGGCGCCAGCACCTGGACAAAGCGCTCGTCTGCCGGAACGGGCGTGTTCCGAATGGAGGCTCCCTGCCCGACCTCGGCCTCGACCTGGGCCGAGAGCGCCGCGAGACCCTCGGCGATTGTCTCGTCCAATGAGGACTGGAGGCGGAAGTAGAGGAACGCCCCGGTCGCTGCCAGCACGACGGCCATGGCGAGCGCGAAGGCCAGCGTCAGACGGAGGCGGATCGGTATCCGGCTCATGCGAGTCGATAGCCCGCTCCGCGAACGGTCTCGAGCGACGTGCGGCCGAAAGGCCTGTCGATCTTCTCGCGCAGGTAGCGGACGTAGACGTCGACGACGTTGGAACGGTTCTCATAGCCGTGGTCCCAGCAGTGCTCGAGGAGGTGAAAGCGGGAGAGCACCTCGCCGGGCCGGCGCATGAACGTCTCCAGGAGCGCGAACTCCTTGGCCGAGAGGTGGACCTCCGTCTCGCCCCGCCAGACCCGGTGGGCGGCAGGGTCGAGCCGCAGGTCACCGACCTCGAGAACCGTCGGGCGCTCCAGCGGCGGACGGCGGACGAGCGCGCGAAGGCGGGCGAGGAGCTCAGCGAAGGAGAACGGCTTCGTCAGGTAGTCGTCGGCGCCGGCGTCCAGCCCCTCCACCCTGTCCTCGACCGCATCCCGCGCTGTGAGCATCAGCACCGGCGACCACGTCCCGGCCTCGCGGAGGCGGCGGCACACCTGGAAACCGTCCGTGCCCGGGAGCATCACGTCGAGGACGATCGCGTCGTACTCGGTCGCCCGCGCCATCCAGATCGCGTCGTCACCGGTGCGCGCGACGTCCGCCGCCAGCCCCTCCTCGCTGAGGCCGCGGCGAAGGAGACTCGCCATCTTGACCTCGTCCTCGACGATGAGGATCCGCATGTGCGCATTGTGGCCCTCGAGATGAGAAGGAGATGAGAGCCGCGTTCTCATGGCCGTTTCATCTGCGATCCCTACGGTGGCCGCAGCGACCACGGAGGTTCGAAATGAAGCGCAAGTTCGTGTTGATCGGAGCGGTCGTCGCCGTTGCCGGCGCACTCTCCGCCGGAATCGCGATCGCGGCCGCGGGCGACGACGAGCAGCCCCTGACCGGTTCCACTCTGCAGCGAGCCACGGACGCCGCGCTCGCGCACACCGGCGGCGGCACGGTCGTCGAGACCGAGACCGGGGACGACGGCGCCGCCTACAGCGTCGAGGTCCAGCTCGGCGACGGCAGCCAGGTCGAGGTGAACCTCGACGAGAGCTTCGAGGTGATCGGCTCCGAGGCGGACGACGACGGGCCCGGCGACGACGAAGGCTCAGGTGACGACGACTAGAAAGCTCATGCCGCTCGCCGCCTTGCTCCTCGCTCTCGCTTCCTGTGGTGGGAGCGAGGAGCCGGCTGCAACGGGCACAGCCGCAAGTACCGCCCCGCCGCCGCTCCCCCAGGGCGGCGAGCCGTTCGCCCTCGATCCCGCGGACTTCGTGGCCACGATCGACAACCCCTACTGGCCGATGGCTCCGGGAAGCACCTGGGTCTACCGCGAGACCGACGGCAAGGACGTTCAGAAGGTCGTCGTCACCGTCACAGACCGGACGAAGTCGATCCTCGGGATCGAGGCAACGGTGGTGCACGACGTCGTGAGCCAGGACGGCGAGGTGATCGAGGACACCTTCGACTGGTTCGCGCAGGATCGGTGGGGCAACGTCTGGTACCTCGGCGAGGACACGACCGAGTACGAGGACGGCAAGGCGAGCACGGCCGGCTCGTGGGAAGCCGGTGTCGACGGGGCTCAGGCCGGCGTCGCGATGCCCGGACAGCCGGGGGTGGGGCTTGCGTACCGCCAGGAGTACTATGCCGGCGAGGCGGAGGACGCGGGCGAGATTCTCAGCCTCGACGAGTGGGTCGAGGTGCCGTTCGGCGCCTTCGACGGCGTCCTGATGACGAAGGACTGGACGCCACTCGAGCCGGACGTCCTCGAGCACAAGTTCTACGTCGAGGGAATCGGCCCGGTGCTCGCGCTCGCCGTGTCGGGCGGATCCGGCCGGGAGGAGCTGCTCAGCTTCGAGCCCGGCGGCTAGTCTCCCGGCGTGGGAGAGCGGAGCAAGGAGGTCCTCGACCAGGAGTGGGCCGAGCTCGTCGAGGAGCACCGCCTCGCCATGCCCGGCGTGCAGGTGCTGTTCGCGTTCTTGCTCATCCTCCCGTTCCAGAACCGGTTCGAGAGCCTGTCGACGCAGCAGGAGTACGTCTACTACGCGGCGCTCCTCTGCGCGACCGCCGCCATCGTCCTCCTGATCGCACCGACGGCGGCGCACCGGATCCGCTGGCGCCAGCAGGACAAGGAGGCGCTGCTCGTCATGTCGACGCGCGCCGCGATCGCCGCGACCGTCTTCATCGCCGCCGCCATGACGGCGTCCGTGTACCTGATCACCGACCTCGTCTTCGGGGAGCCGGCGACGGTGATCGTGTCCTCGCTCGTCGCGGCGGCGTTCGTCGCTTTCTGGTACGCGTTCCCGCTCTACCGGCGCTTCACGGATCAGTAGCGGGACGGGAAAGCTCTTTCCGCACGAGCGCCAGCGCGCGCTGAAGCCGCTTGCGGTTCGCGGGGTCGTTCAGCCACCCACTCGCTCCGGACGGATGCGGGAGCGGGACGGCGACGGCACCGCCCAGGCGGTATCGCTTGCCGACGCAATCAGTCAACCGGGCGAGGGCGATGAGGCGGCGGACGGCGAGGCCGCCCACGAGCACGATGAGCTCGGGGCGCAGGAGCCGAAGCTCCTGGTCGAGCCAGAACGCGCAGAGGTCCATCTCGGCGGAAGTCGCCGGGCGATCGCCGCGACCCGAAGGGTGCTTCCCCGGATAACAGCGCGTGACCGATGCGCAGTAGAACGTCTCGTAGAAGCCTGGCTCGTCGAGCTCGAGCCAGGCGCGGAGCGTGCGTCCCGCCTGACCGCGCCACGGACGCCGCTCCGCGCCTTCGACGACGCCCGGAGCCTGGCCGACGAGCAGCGCCCGCTGCCCGGTGTGGCCCTCGAAGGCCGGAAGCGACCCGAGCGGGTAGCCGGCCTCCGCGCAGGCACGGCAGACGCGGTTGTCGCGCTGGAGAGACGCGAGCGAGCGATAGGAGGCGCGTGGCCGGATTCAGGCGACGCTAGCTCTTCTTGCCGGCGATCGCCCGCTGGAGCTGGGCCTTCGTCATCTTCGAGCGGCCCTCGACGCCCAGCTTCTTCGCCTCGGCGTACAGCTGATCCTTAGTCCGCCCTTTGGCGCGCCTCGTCCCGGAGCGGAGCCCGCCGCGCCGCCCCGACGACATGTCCCGGGTCGACGTCCGCGAGGCCGTCCTCGACTCGCCCGAGCGCGCCCGCTCCTTGTTGACCGTGCGGGCGGCGATCTCCTCCGCGCGATCGAGCGACGCGCCCTGCTCTCGTGCGCTTTCCTTGATGTGCTCGTACTGACGGGCGCGCCTCGTGCCCTTCTTGACTCCGCGTGGCGGCATGGTTCCTCCTTCTCGTTTCGTTCCTCGTGTGCCACGAAGGCGAGATCGCGAAACACGGATACGATTGGAGAGCCGCGGAGAGGTGTCCGAGTGGCCTAAGGAGCGCGACTGGAAATCGCGTACCCGGTGAAAGCTGGGTCGCGGGTTCAAATCCCGCCCTCTCCGCTTGATACAGCGATTGAGCGCTTCCCGAGCGAGTCGCCTCAGAGCTCGGGAAACGCTCGGTGCGACACTTTTGCGACACGTACTGAGTCGCACGATCCCGCCGAAGCGGGCGTGGTCGCGTCGTCGACGCAGGGTCAGATCGCGACGTGGCGGAGGCGAGCTACTACGCGCGTGGCAGCTGCTGATCCTTCGGAAAGGACCATCCGGTGGGCCAGCGTGCGGGAATGTGTCCCGAGCGACTGCTGACGACGGCCGCCGCGGGGGTCGGCGCCGGCGGTCGGTCAGGCCTCGACGAGGATCACGAGCGTCTCGGGGATGACCCCGTCGTACGCCATCGCCTCGGCGGCCGCCTCCGTCTCCATCGCAGCCAGGACGGCGTCCATGTCCGGGACGTCCATCAGCACGCCGACCCGAGTAGGGTTCTGTGGGTCGACGAAGGTGCGGATGTTCGAGACGCCGAGAGGGCCGAAGAACTCCTCACGCCTGGGCGAGGCGAGCCAGTGATCCTTGTCCTTCACGTCGTGATAGCCGAAGACGGTGGGCATTGCCCCTCCTTCGCGTCGGATGGCTGCGGGGTACGAACGCCGGACGTGGATGAAGATACGCCGTCGAGCCTCGACGTGCCAATCGAAGCGGGGGTGAGGGTCGTCTGGGCCAGCAGTCCGGAATGTCACCCGAAACGAGGGCGCGGACGGGCGTGTGAGGCTTCAGCCTTAGACGCCCATTCGATCCGGGGACAGCGCGCGCGAGCGTCCAGAGATTTGGCTTCAGCTGCTAGGCGGGAGGGGGTCCCGGGATGGCCCCAAGTTGCTGCATCAACGCGAGTGCGTCGAGGACGCCCCAGTGCTCGTGGGCGAGGCCATCGTCGCCGAACCGGATGATGTCGATCAGCTGGACATCGACGCGCTTGCCGGAGGCGGGCATGCCCATGAACTCGCCCTGGTGCGTTCCCGTCGCACGAACGCGAGCGGCCACCTTGTCACCGCTTGCGAGGATGTCCTGCACCTCCATGCGCAGATCGGGAAACGCCGCCCTGTACATGTGGAATAGCTGTTTGACCCCTTCCTTGGTCTGTTCGAGACCCGGCGTTTCCTCATGCTCGACGAAGTCGTCCGCGACGAACTCGCCAAACCCGTCGATGTCCCCGGCAGTGATCAGGTCATACAAGCGCCTCATCGTGGCCGCATGATCCATGTGTTCCTCCGGTTTCGTGGTTGACGGCGACCATCGTATGAGGCCACACCAGCTTTGAGCAAAGGACTCGGGTCGAGTCGGCGATCCGCCAGCAGACAGCGGACCATGTGCGAGCGCACTGTCGCCTGAGTGCAGTCAAGGGTAATCGCGCACCCAAGTCAGGGTAATGCCGGTCTGTGGCCGGCTAGCTCGGCTTGGCCGGGACGAACCGCTTGACGAAGTCGAGCGCGGTCTGCGCGACCTCCTGCCAGCCGTGGTCGATGGTCAGCGAGTGGCCGCGGTTGGGCATCTTCCTGATCTCGGTGACGCTCGGGTTGCGCTTCTGCCGCTTGTAGGAGGCGTTCGCGATCGCCCAAGGAACCGTGTGGTCCTTCTCGCCGTCGAGGATCAGCAGCGGGCCCCGATCGGGGTTCTTCGTGTCGACCTTCGACTCGGTCCAGGGGTTGAGGTTGGCGTTGGCCATCTGGGCCAGGGCGATCCCCGACCCGGCCACGTGGTAGGTGTCGTACAGGCGCTTCGCCTCGTCCTCATCGAGGGCGTTCGTCCAGCCGTATTTAAACTGGTCGAAGGTGAGCGTGATGGCGCGGCCTCGATACCGGGGGTTCAACAGGAAAGGTCCACTCGCCCTGAGCGTGGAGAGCGGCAGCGGCAGGACGCCGCGGAACACGCCCGGGTCGATGGCAACCGTGGCTGCCGAGAGCCCACGGCCGGCGAGCATCTGGGCGAACAATCCGCCGGTCGAGTGCCCCATCACGGCGGGCTTCTTCTCGAGCTTGCCGATCACGTCGGCCGTGTGGTCGGCCACCTGCTTCAGCGTCTTCCTGGCGAGGATGTCCGGGTTCGCCCGCGCCTCTTCAACCGTTTCCGGATCGTCTGGCCAGTCCGGCGTCAGCGGCGCGTAACCGACCTGCTTGAAGAAGTCCGCCCAGTTGGCCCAGCTGCTCGGCAGCAGCCAGAGGCCGTGGATAAAGACGACCGGAGTGGTGCCGGAGGCGTTTGCCGCCTCGATCTCCCTGCTCTCCCGCTCCGAAATGGACGCCATGCCGAACTCCTCTCGGTCGCAGTGGAAGTCATCCGACCCTAGCGAACCGACGACGAGCTCATCCACGAGCTCTCAGACTCGCAACTGTGGCGTTTCCCGCATAGTTGATCCCACCTGTCCACGTCTTTCGGGCGCGCGACCGTCGCCTGTGCGAGCGCACTGTCGGTTGAGCCGCGGTCAGGGGGTAATCCCGACGAGCACGATACGCCGCTACAGCGTCAACGGCGGACTGCCCGCCGACCTGCGACGCGCTGCTCGAGCTCACCCTGCACGTCTAGCCCCGACGCGGCGGTACGAGTACAAGGTCATCGATACCGACAAGCGCGTCGATGAGGAGCTCAACAGGCTGGGAGCGGAAGGCTGGCAAGTCGTCGGCGTCACGACGAAGAAGCAGCTGTTCATTGCGCCACCCCAGGCGACCACCTGATGCGCGAGGTGCAGCCTGCCGGCTGACCGGCATCGCCCAGCAATTGGCCGCGTGACGGGCGGCGCCTGTGGCGCGGTCTAGCCCTGGGAGGCGACGACGAACGCGGCCACGTTCTGAATCTCTGCCTCCGAGAGCTGGCCGCCGAAGGGCGGCATCGCGCCTCCGCCGTTCGTCACCTGCTCGACGACCGCTTGGAGATCCAGGGTCGAGTCATCGAGGTTCGGGCCGACGGTGCCGCTCGTCCCCGCTTCCTCGAGCGTGTGACAGCTACCGCAGTTCTCCACGAAGATCGCCTCGCCCGCCGCCGCGTCGCCCCCACCGCCGCCGTCGGTCTCGGCCGGGACGCTCTCCCCGCCCTCCTCGGCCCCCTCGGCCTCGTGGGCCTCGCCAACGACCTCGACGGTCGCGAGCATGATCACGACGAGCGTGACGGCGACCGCGGTGAAGACGCCGATTCGGCGCCCCGGGAAGCCCGGGTCCCGCCGGGGAACCACGATCGAGACGACGAGGCTGAAGACGACGAGAACGAGGGCGGCGACCCCGATGATGACGTCGTTACGGCTCACCGGCGCCTACGATAACCCGTCCATGAGTCGCGCCGGCATCCTTGTCGTCGCCGGCGGGGCCTTGCTCGTCGCCGTCGGCCTGACGCTCGGCCAGGTCGGAGAGGAGCCGGGGGCGCTTCCCAACTGGCAAGCACTCGTCCTCGGAATCGTCCAGGGGGCGACGGAGCTCCTGCCAATCTCCTCCTCGGGGCATCTCATCCTCGTGCCCTGGCTGTTCGACTGGGAGTTCCTCGAACGCAACGACGAGTTCAACCAGACGTTCGACGTCGCTCTGCACGTGGGGACGCTGGTCGCCGTCGTCTCGTACTTCTGGGTCGAGGTCAAGCGGCTGGTCGCTGCCTGGGTCGGCAGCGTGCGCCGCCGGCGGATCGAGACGCCCGACGAGCGGATCGCGTGGTTCGTCGCGGTCGCGACCGTTCCCGCGGCGCTCGTAGGCGCGCTCGGGGAGGGCGTCATCGCCGAGCACCTGGGCGAGCCCTGGCAGATCGCGATCTTCCTCGCCGTCTTCGGAGTCCTCCTCTGGTTTGCCGACCGCACGCCTCCCCGGCGGCAGATGAGCGACCTGGGACTGGGCACGGCGGTCGGCATCGGCTTCGCGCAGAGCCTGGCGCTCATGCCCGGCGTATCCCGATCGGGAATCACCATCACCACAGCGCGCTTCCTTGGTCTCGACCGGGACTCCGCAGCGCGCATCTCCTTCCTCCTCCTGATCCCGATCGTGTTCGGCGCCTCGCTCTGGGAGGGGGTCAACGACGTGCTGCTCGGGGACCTCCCGCCGGGCTCGGCGGGGCCGTTCGCCGTCGGCGTGATCGCCTCAGCCGCGAGCGGCCTGCTCGCCATCTGGGCGCTGCTCGGCTACGTCAGGCGGCACGACTACACGATCTTCGTCGTCTACCGCCTCGCCCTCGCCACGTTCATCCTCCTGCTCATCGCGGCGGAAGTTCGCGAGCCGACTTTCTAGGAGGGTTTGGCGGAATATCGCCCCCCGCCACGGTGCGATGGTCGTTCCGAGACAAGGACGCAGGGAGCGCTCGTAGCAGGAAACTACGGGCGCGACCGAGGACGCCGCTCTCGGGACGAGCAGCGCGGCCCGGCGGCACAGCCTGGTATTTCGCCAAACCTTCCTAGTAGGGCTCTACACTTTCCGAGGAAGGAGGCAACGACGGCAACGCTGGCGAGAATGGCACCTCGAGCGGCCCGCGGTCGGCTCGCACTGGTGCTGTGGGCGCTGCTTCTGGCAGCGATCGTGGTCATCCTCGCGACCTGGGTCGCGGGCGAGATCGCCGAGCGGCAGGAGCGCGACGCGGTCGACACTCGGCTCTCTGCGAACCTCGCGGCCGGCACGGAGGAGTTCGCGGACGCGCTTCGGGACGCACAGGCCAAAGCCGAACGCATCGCGGGCTCCCCGCAAGTGCAGCGGGCGCTCGCCGATCAGGACGAGGCGGTCGCGCAGGGGATCGTCGCGGCCGAGGGTGACAACGTGGCCCTCAGCGCCGACGGTCGGCTGCTCGCCGGCGAAGACGACTGGTCGGCGAGCCGAACGGTGTCCGTGCTCGACGACCAGAAAGAGGTGATCGGACGCGTCGTCGTCGGCGTGCCGCTCGACAAAGAGCTGGCGGATCGCCTCGCCCGCGCGTCCGGCCTGGGCGAGGGCGACGTCCTCGCCATCGTCGAGAACGGACGGACGCTCGCGGCGTCAGGAATGCTGGAGCCCGGCACGGCGCTTCCGACCGGGCAGCAGGGCTCGACCGAGCAGGGCGACGAGGCTTACCGTTTCGTGTCGACACCGCTGCTCGAGGAGACGGACGTCGGCCTGACCGTGCTCTCCTCCGAGGCGCCCGTGGCGGCCGCGGTCGACGAGACGCAGCGGCGCGCGCTCTTCGCGGCCCTCGCCACCGTCGGCCTCGCCCTCCTCGCTGCCGGAACGATCGCCTGGACCCAGCGGCACCGGGTCGCGGAGGCGCAGGCGGCTGCGGAGGAGGCCGACAGGGGCCGGCGCTCGAGCGACGTCCGCAGGAGCGGCGACGAGCAGCGCGTCAGGGAGGCAGTCGCGCTCGTCGGAGAGGCTCTGGCCGCCACGCACGACCCGGAGGCGCTCCTGCCCGTGATCCTCCAGAGCGCGATCGAGGCGACCGGGGCCGCCGGAGCGCGCCTCGTGAGCGGCGGCACCGAGGTCGTCCGGGCCGGGCGCCCGGAGGAGGGCGGCGGGCCGCTGTCGCTGAGGCTCGGGACGGACGAGGACGGCATCGGCAGGTTGCTCCTCTACCCGCCGCGCGACGGCACGTTCGACGAGGAGTCCGAGCAGCTCGCGCACTGGCTCGCCGCGCAGGCCTCCATCGCCATCGAGAACGAGCGGCTCCACCGGACCGTGAAGCGCCAGGCGATCACCGACGAGCTGACGCAGCTCGCCAACCGCCGCCGCTTCACCGAGACGCTCGCGGTCGAGGTTCGGCGCGCAGAGCGCTTCGGCGACCCGGTGGCGCTCGTCCTCGCCGACCTGGACGACTTCAAGCTGATCAACGACCAGTACGGCCACCAGGCCGGAGACGAGGTGCTCCGCCTCTTCGCCGACGTCCTGCGGGAGAACGTCCGCGACTTCGACCTCCCCGTTCGCTACGGGGGCGAGGAGTTCGCCGTCCTTCTCCCCGAAACGGGGCTGGACGGGGCCGAACGGCTCGCGAGGCGGCTCCAGTCCGCACTCCGGCGCCTGCGGCTGCCCGAGGTCGGGGGCGACGAGCCGCCCGTGACGGCCAGCTTCGGCGTCGCCTCGTTCCCGGCCGCCCGAGGCGCTGACGAGCTCCTGTCGGCCGCCGACAGAGCCCTCTACCGGGCCAAAGCGGAGGGCAAGAACCGCGTGGCGCTCGGCTAGGGCCCGGTCGAGTTCCTGGGGAATTCGGTCCAGAAATCCGGGGCTCTGCCTGATATAAGGAAGGCCGATGGACTGTCGGGTATGCGGCCGCCAGTTCGATCCGATGGGCTTCCAGGTCATGGTGCCCGGGCTGCAGCACGGCTTCG
>DATIBF010000113.1:0-4213 GCA_035457655.1 Gaiellaceae bacterium | reverse complement strand
CGTCCTCCTGCGTGTCGTCTTCGGCCGGTTCGGCGCCCTCACCGGACCTCGCGGCCTGCAGCTCGGCCTGCAGCTCAGCTGCCCGCCGCTCCGCGTCACGCATGCGACCGACCGTGTCCAGCTGGTCACGCCGCAGCTCCTGAACCTCCCGCTGCAGATCGTGCAGCTCGGCCACTTCGGCGGGAAGCTGCCCAGAGCCCCGGGCCGAGGTCACCATCGCCTGGGCCGATTCGACCTGCGAGTAGGCATGCCGGAGGCGGGCGGACATCTGCTCCAGCTCCGCCTCGAGACGCGCCACCTCGGGGCGCAGCTCTCCAACATCGGCGTCTACGTCACCATCGGCGTCGGTGCCTCCCGCGGGAGCGGACCCGGTGGCCCGACGAACTGCGTCGACCGCCTCGGCACGGGCCCGCTCGACGGCCGTCTGCGCCTCGGCCTTGATCGCGGCGATCTCGCTCTCGGCGCGCTCTTCGGCCTCCTCTGCCCTGCGAACGGCCTCGGCGGCCTCTGCCTTGAACGCCTGGGCCGAGGCGGTCGCCTCCGCGACCCTCACCTCGAGCTCCTGCGCGCCACGTTCGACATCGGAGGCTCGAGCATCGGCCTCGTCCGAGCGCGCGGCGGCGACGCGCTCCGCCTCCTCGGCGCGGGCCGTCGCTGCGGCGGCCTGCTCTCGCGCCGCGTCCGCGGCCGCTTCCGCTTCCCGCACGCGTACCTCGGCCGTTCGGACCGTCTCGTCGGTCGTGGCGGCGATGCGCTCGGCCTCCTCGGCGCGGGTCACGGCCCGTGCGGTCTCCTCGCGCGCCTCCTCGGCGGCCGCAGCAGCCTCGTTGGCGCGAGCGCTCGCCGTCCGCACCTTCTCGTCGGCGGCCCGCAGGCGGCCTTCCGCCTCGGCGATCGACGCCTCGAGGTCGGCGAGCCTCCCCCTGATCTCCGCTCGGTCGGCTTCGATACGTTCCCGAGCCTCGACCTTCGCGGCATCGATCTCCACCTGGGCGGCCGCCCGGGCCGACTCGGCTTCCCGATCGGCATGTGCGCGGGCGGACTCGACCTGCGCCGTGGCCTCGGCGCGTGCCGATTCGACGTCGTGAATGGCCTGGCGACGGACCGCCTCGACATCCGCCTCCAGCTCGGCCACGCGCACCTTGGCCGTGTCGAGCTCCGCCTGGACCTCCTTCCGGCGACGCTTCTGCGACGCGGAGACGGACTCTGCCTCCGCGCGGGCCTCGGCGGCGGATCGCTCCGCATCGACGATCTCCGCGCGGGCAGCCTCGAGCTCGACGCCGAGCTCCTCGGCACGTCGCTGCTCACGATGGACCGCCTCCTGCCGTTCGGCGAGCTCAGCTCCGACGGCCTGGGCCTTCGCCTCGGCGTCTGAGGCGCGTGACTCAGCACCGACGATCCGCGATTCCAGATCGGCCACCGTCCCGTTGGCCGTGAGGAGCTCACCCTCCAGGCGCGCGATCACCTGATCCGCGTTGCTCTCCTTGGCCGAGAGGCCCTCGATGCGTGACTCCATCTCGGCGATCCGCTCCTCTGCGTCGGATGCCCTGGCTTCGGCGTCCCGAGCGCGCCCGTCCGCTCCCGCGGTCAGCGCGAAGGCCTCGGCGGCCTGGGCTTCGGCCTCCGCTGCCCGAGCCTGGGCCTCGGCGGCGCGCGAGTCGGCCTCGGCAGCGCTGGCCTCGGCCTCGGCGGCCCGGGCTTCGGCCTCGGCCAGACGATCGGACGCCTCGATGACCTGCGCCCGGCCCGACTCGGCGTCGGCCGCTGCAAGCGATGCGGCGCGATCGAGCTCGACCCGTGCCTGCCGCTCGGCGATGAGCTCGGCTTCGAGCTCAGCGAGGCGCTGCCGCGATCCCGCCTCGTCGCCGGCGACCTCGTTGAGCCGGGCCTCGAGCTCCGCGGCGCGGGACTCTGCCGTGGTCATGTGCTCTTCGACCTGTTGTGCGTGCGCGAGGGTCTCTGCCGACCGGGCCTCGGATGCCGCGAGGCGACGCTCGGCGTCGCGCAGCCGCTCGTCACTCTCGCCGAGACGTGACGACAGCTCCACTGCCTTGGCGCGCTCGGTCGCCACCGACTCGCGAGCCTCGGCTGCCTCGCGCTCGGCCGTGGCCGCGCGGCGCTCCGCGTCCGCGACCGCCGCCTGGTCGACGGTGATCTCGGTGGCGGCCGCGGACAGTCTCTGTTCGGCGTCCTCTACCCGCTCGAGCGCCAGCGCCGATGCCCGCTCAGCTTCCGCGGCCCGCTGCGAAGCATCCTCGGCCTGCCGATCCGCGTCCTCGGCCAGCCGTGACTGTCGATCTGCCCGGTCACGCTCCGATGCGAGCTCGGCCCGAAGCGCGTCGAGCTCGCCTTCGTCGGCTCGCTGGCGCTCGCTTCCTGCCTCGGCGATGCGCAGGGCCTCGGCAAGCTCGGTCGCATGCGCCCGCGCTTGCTGGACCTCCCGCTCTGCGACACCGAGGGCGTCGGTCCGCGCCGACAGCTCGTGTTCGAGCGACTCGATCCGTGCCGCCGTCTCCGGATCGGGACCGTGGGGCGCCGCGGCCACCATCGCTTCGGTCGCCCGCAGACGCACACGGAGCTCGTCGGCCTCACGTTCCGCGTGCTCCAAGCGGCGCGGCGTCTCGTCGTCGGCGGAGGCGGCCTCCGCGCGGGTCGCCCGAGCCTCGGCGTCGCGGACCCGCTGTTCAGACTCCTTCACGCGCTCCTCGGCCAGCCTCGCGCGCTCCTCTGCCCTGATCAACGCCTGATCGGCCTTATGTCGCTGCTTGGCGAGCGCGACCTCTCGGCCCGGTGTGACGAACCCGCCGGTGCGCGACGCGCCGGGCAGCGACGCGGCGATCACGAGCAGGCCCGAGACCGCCGCCCCGACGATGCCCACGGTCCGGAGCAACGACCACGGCGTGGCGGCACTCGCCGCGATCCGCTCGTACCCCTGGTCGACCTCCACGGCCCCCAAGGAGCGATCGCCCCCGAGCCGCAGCGGCACGAAGGTGGCGAACACCTCGCCGTCGGCGGAGCGCACGGAGCCGATCTTGCCCGAGCCCCTCGTGGCCGCGTAGATGGCGTCGAGGTTGCCGCTCACGGCCTCGGGGTCGTCCCCGGCGTCGCTCGAGAAGAGCAGGTCGCCCGACGAGGACCAGATCCGGACACGGAACGCCGTGCCGTCGGCCAGCACACCGCGCTGCAGCCGCGAGAGCAGATCACGTGAGGCGGAGTCGGAGAGCGCGACGTCGGAGACGTCGCCCGGCACGAGCACCGAGGCGACGCCGGCGTTCGCGAGACCCTTCGCGGTGATCTGCGCCTGCTGTTCCGCCTGCGAGAACGCCTTCGTTCCAAGGAACGTCGCCCCGGCGACGAGCACCACGCAGAGCAGCGCGAGGGTGACGAACGTCCTTCGTCCCCTGCGGATCGCATTCAACGCGCGGCCACCACTCACGCTCGAGGAACCTCGCCACCTTCGCGCTCGCCAGAACCTGCCAGAACCTGTACCCCACCCATCGGCCCGTCGCGTGTCGCTCCTGAGCATCCACGACAAGTTCGTTGCGACGGGCTCATCACCGCGGGCTCGTTGCGGCGGCTCCGTGGGGCACCTACGCTCGCCGCGACCCCATGACCGCCCTCCGATCCACGACCTCATCGAGCACCGTGGGCGCCGCACTGGCCGTGGTGCTCGTCGTCGGAGCCTCCGCGTGCACCGAGGCGGCCCCGGCAGGCTCTCCGGTCTGCCGGCGGGGGTCGCCGCACATCACCGTCTACCAAGGCCCCGGAGGAGACTGCCTCTCGCGTGATCGCGTCGTCGGCTACCGATGCGACGGTGCGGAGCCGATCGTGGTGTTCGATGCGGGGAGCGCCGACGAGCGCCGGTTCCTCGGAGGAGCGTTCGCCGTGCCCGTGCCGTCGCTGCCGCAGGGAGCCGAGGTCGTGGGTGTCGGTGACGGCGCCCAGCTCATCACGGTGCCCGAGGAACCTCGCCGCCTGTACACGGTGCGCGGCTCATCCACCTGGCGATGGCTGGCCCTCCCCGATGCGGCGGCGCTCGCCGCCGAGGCGCCGGCCGCGTTCCTGTTGGGCGATTCCCTGCTCGACGGCGGCGCTCCGGCGCTGATCGCCTCGCTCCCCGAGTGGACGCTCGACGTGGACGCGCTGAACGGGCGAGGGTCGGCGACGGGAGCGGCGATCGCCGAGTCACGCGTCACCGAGGACCAGGTCGTCG
>DATIBF010000112.1:0-2516 GCA_035457655.1 Gaiellaceae bacterium | reverse complement strand
TCGCGTCGAACCTCTGCGGCCTGCTGATCCTCGCCTTCGCGCTCGGTCTGTGGCGCGCGCTGGGCCCCGGGTGGCTAGCGCGGATCGGCGTGGTCGGATTGGCCGTGCTCGGCGTCCTCAGATTCCTCGAGGGCTTTCTCCGGCTCGACTGCCGCGGCATCGACGCCGGCTGCGAGAACGACTCCTGGCAGGCCGACGCCCACAGGATCGAGTCGGGGGTCGCGGCGGCGCTCCTCTTCATCGTCCCGCCGGTGCTCGCGTTTGCGTTCAGACGGCTGCCGGAGTGGCGGGATCTGTGGCTGCCGACGCTCCTCGCGGTGCCGGTCGTCATCGCCGTGAGCATCCTCTTCAGCATCATCGGCGACGGGGCGGCCACGCGCGCGGCGAGCATCGGCTGGTTCGTCTGGCTCGGGCTCGTCGCCCTCCGCCTGCTCCGCATCTCCCGCGGGGGAACTGTCGGACCCGCTCCCTAAGATGCTCTGGCGCGCATGGCCGAGTTCGTCCACCTCCACGTCCACTCCGAGTACTCGATCCTCGACGGCGCCTGCCGCATCCCGGAGCTGGCGGCGCGGGCGGCCGAGCTGGAGATGCCGGCGGTCGCGCTCACCGACCACGGGAGCCTCGCCGGCGCGGTCGAGCTCTACCGCGAGGCGGGGAAGCAGGGCGTCAAGCCGCTCCTCGGCTGCGAGGTCTACGTCGCCGACGACCGGCTCGCCCAGAAGAAGGGCTACGCGCACCTGACGCTCCTCGCCGAGTCGAACGAGGGCTACGCGAACCTGATAAAGCTCGCCTCGGCCGGCTACCTGGAGGGGTACTACTACAAGCCGCGCGTCGACTGGGACCTGCTCGCCGGGCATGCGAAAGGGATCGTCGCGCTCTCCGGCTGCCTCTCCGGGAAGGTCTGCAAGGCCCTCGAGAGCGGGAACCGGCCCGAGGCCGAGGCCGAGGTCGCGCGGCTCGTCGACATCTTCGGGCGCGAGTCGGTGTACCTGGAGATCCAGGACGCGGGCCTCGAGGTGCAGAAGCCGATCAACGCCGCGCTGGCGGAGATCGCGAAGACGACCGGCCTCCCGCTCGTCGCCACCGGCGACGTCCACTACCTGCGCCACGAGGACGCGCGCGCGCACGAGGCGCTCCTCTGCATCCAGTCCGGGGACACGCTGGCCAACCCGAACCACTGGCGCTTCGACACCGACCAGTTCTACTTCAAGTCGCCGGAGGAGATGGCGCAGGACTTCCTCGACCACCCGGAGGCGGTCGCGCGGACGCTCGAGATCGCGGAGCGCTGCTCCGTCGCCATCGAGCTCGGCGTCATCCGCCTGCCGCATTTCCCGACCCCCGACGGCCGCGATGCGTTCGACTACCTCGTCGAGCTCTGCGAGAAGGGCCTGGAGAAGCGCTACGGGACGGTGACGCCGGAGCTCCAGGACCGGCTCCGCTTCGAGCTGAAGACGATCCGCGAGATGGGCTTCGCCGACTACTTCCTGATCGTCTGGGACTTCATCCGCTTCGCCAAGACGAACGGGATCGGCGTCGGGCCGGGGCGCGGGTCGGCGGCCGGCTCGATCGTCGCGTACGCGCTCGAGATCACGGACATCGACCCGATCAAGTACGACCTCCTCTTCGAGCGCTTCTTGAACCCGGGCCGCAAGTCGATGCCGGACATCGACATCGACTTCTCCGTCCGCGGGCGCGACCGGGTGATCAACTACGTCGCCGAGAAGTACGGCCGCGACCAGGTCGCGCAGATCATCACCTTCGGGACGATGATGGCGCGCGCCGCCGTGCGCGATGCCGGGCGCGTCCTCGACATCCCCTACGGGACGGTGGACAAGGTCGCCAAGCTCATCCCGGAGGGGCCGAAGGTCTACCTGGACGAGTGCCTGAAGCCCGGCGCCGAGCTCAGGCAGGCCTACGACGCCGACGAGATCGTGCGCCAGATCGTCGACCTGGCGAAGCCGCTCGAGGGGCTCGTCCGCCAGGACTCGATCCACGCCGCCGGCGTCGTCATCGGCGACCGGCCGCTGACCGAGTACCTGCCGCTCCAGCAGAAGGGCCCCGACCAGGAGGTCGTCACCCAGTTCCCGATGGGGGACGTCGAGGCGCTCGGACTCCTGAAGATGGACTTCCTCGGCCTCCGGAACCTCGACGTCATCGACAAGGCGGTCGACCTCATCGGCGGGATCGACATCGCCAGGATCCCGCTCGACGATCCGAAGACCTACGAGATGCTCGCGCGCGGGGAGTCGACCGGCGTCTTCCAGTTCGAGTCCTCGGGCATGCGCGAGGCGTTGCGCCTCGTCAAGCCGACCGAGTTCGAGGACCTGATCGCGCTCGTCGCCCTCTACCGCCCGGGCCCGATGGGCTACATCCCGGTCTACGCCAAGCGGAAGGCCGGACTGGAGCAGCCGACGTTCCTCGACGACCGCCTGCGCCCGCTCACGGAGCTGACGTACGGGATCTGCATCTACCAGGAGCAGTACATGGAGATCGCGAAGCAGCTCGCCGGCTTCTCG
>DATIBF010000111.1:0-12866 GCA_035457655.1 Gaiellaceae bacterium | reverse complement strand
GAGCTACGCGAGAACCGGGGCGAGCTGGAGGCCGCGCGCGACGGCGGCCTACCCCGGCTCGTCGAGCTCGCCGACCTCCAGGGCGATCTGCACATGCACACGGACTGGTCGGACGGACGCGGAACGCTCGAGGAGATGGTGCTGGCGGCGAAGGAGCGCGGGCACCGCTACGTCGCGATCTGCGACCATGCGCGGCGCCTTCGCGACGGCAGGCTCGAGGCCCAGCGCGAGGCGATCGCCGACCTGAACCGGCGGGTGTCTGGCATCAAGATCCTCTCCGGCATCGAGGTGGACATCCGCGCCGACGGCAGCCTCGACATGGACGACGATGCGCTCGCCGCGCGCGACTGGGTGATGGCGTCCATCCACTCCGGCTTCGACGGGACGCGCGAGCGCCTGACGGAGCGGCTGGTCGCGGCGATGGAGCACCCGCACGTCGACTGCATCGGCCACCCCACGGGGCGGAAGATCAACCGGCGGCCTGCTTACGAGCTCGACTTCGAGCGAGTCTGCGAGGTCGCATTGGCGACGGGCACGTTCCTGGAGATCAACGCCCAGCCGGACCGGCTCGACCTCACCGACACACTCGCGCGGGCAGCGGCGGAGGCCCGCGTGGGCATCGTCGTCTCGACCGACGCCCACCGCCTGCACGAACTCGACAACCTCGAGCTCGGGGTGGCACAAGCCCGGCGGGGGTGGCTGACTCCCGACGACGTGCTCAATACGCGCTCGTGGGCGGACGTGAAGAAGCTGATGAAGAAGTGAGCGACTTTCGTGCCGACGCCGCGGCCGCCTCCGAGTGGGTCGCGCGCTACCTGGAGGGCGTGCGCGAGCTTCCGGTCCTCTCCCGGATCGAGCCCGGGCAGATCAAAGCGGCGCTCCCGGACGTGCCTCCGGACCGGCCGGAGCCGTTCGCCGCCGTCCTCCGCGACCTCGACGAGGTCCTCCTGCCCGGCATCACCCACTGGAACCATCCGCGCTTCTTCGCGTATTTCTCCATCTCCGGCAGCGAGCCGGGCATCCTGGCGGAGCTTCTGACGGCGGCGCTCAACGTGAACGCGATGCTCTGGCGCACGTCGCCGGCCGCCACCGAGCTCGAGGAGGTCTCCGTCGACTGGCTGCGGCAGCTCGTCGGGCTTCCCGCGGGGCTGCACGGCCACATCGAGGACACGGCCTCGACGTCGACCCTCGCCGCGCTCGCGGCGGCCCGGCACCTCCGGCCGGGAGGCGCCGTCCTCTGCTCGGAGCACGCGCACTCCTCGGTGGACAAGGCGGCGCGGCTCCTCGAGCTTCCGCTGGTGAAGATCCCGGCCGACGCGGAGTTCCGGATGCGGCCTGACGCACTCGCCGAGACGCTTCGGGAGCACGAGGCGGCGGCAGTCGTCGCCACGGTCGGGACGACCTCCAGCACCTCGGTCGACCCGGTCGCCGACATCGCGCCACTCTGCGCCGGTGCCGGTGCCTGGCTCCACGTCGACGCCGCCTACGCGGGACCGGCCATGGTCTGCGAGGAGAACCGCTGGGCGTTCGCCGGCGTCGACCGAGCCGACTCGCTCGTTGTCAACCCGCACAAATGGCTGTTCACCCCCATCGACTGCTCCGTGCTGTACACGAGCCGCCCCGACGCCCTCCGCGATGCGTTCAGCATCCTCCCGGAGTACCTGCGCACCGGCGACGAGGACGTCACGAACCTCATGGACTACGGTCCCGCGCTCGGCCGTCGCTTCCGCTCGCTGAAGCTCTGGGCCGTGATCCGCTGCCACGGCCGCGAGGGCCTGCAGGCGCTGATCCGGGAGCACATGCGCCTCGCACGGCTCTTCGGGTCGTGGGTCGAGGAGGCGCCGGCCTGGGATGTCGTCGCCCCGGTGCCGTTCTCCGTCGTCTGCTTCCGCCGCGAGGGCTCGGACGAGGAGAACGCAGCGCTCCTGGAGCGCGTGAACGCGACCGGCGAGGCATACCTCTCGCACACCGTCCTTGACGGCCGCTACGTCCTTCGGCTGGCCGTCGGCAACCATCGGACGACCGAGGACGACGTCCGGCGGGCCTGGGAGCTCCTACAGGAGGCGTAGGAGCGCGGCCATCTCCTCCGGGCCGGCCACGACGAGGTCTGCCGCATCCTGGAGCCCGCTCGGGCCCTCCTCCGACGCGATCGCGACGCAGACTGCGTGCTCGAGCCCCGCGCCTCTGAGACCGCCGAAGCCGTCGAGGTCGGTCGTGTCGTCGCCTGCGTACAGGCCAAGGCGGGCCCCCGACCGGCCGAGGAGGGCCCGCACCGCCGTGCCCTTGTCCGCCTCGACGTGCGGGCGGATCTCCAGGACCTTTCGGCCCCAGCGGGCGTCGAAGCCCGCGTCCCGCGCCCGCTCGGCGACCCGCTTCAGCTCGGCGCGTGCCGCGGCTTCGTCCTCGGCCTCGCGGTAGTGGAACGTGAGCGAAAGCGTCTTGTCCTCGACGGGGAGCCCGACGGCGTCGCGGAAGCCGGCGAGCGCGCCGGCGAGCTCGTGGGCGCGTGGATCGAGCTCGAGCCCGTGGTTTCCGACGACCTCGATCCCGTCGACACCGACGAGTCGGCGGGCGTCCGTCCCCGACCGGCCGCTGACACAGGCGACGAGCAGGTAGCGCCCGGCGAGCCGGGTCAGCTCGGCGCGCGTCTCCTCGGGCACCGCAGCCAGGTCCGGGCGGGGCGCGATCGGGGCGAGCGTCCCGTCGACGTCGAGGACGAGCGCGCTCCGCTCCGGAGCACGCGCGAGTGGGGCGAGAAGCTCCGCGGCCTCCATCGGCCCGCCTAGGATACGGCCGTGCCGCCGACCCGCACGCTTCTGCTGCTCGCGGGCATCGGCGTCGCCTCCGGCTTCCTCAGCGCCCTTTTCGGGGTCGGCGGCGGCATCATCGTCGTTCCTGCGCTCGTTCTCCTGCTTCGATTCGACTCGAAGTCGGCGACGGCCACCTCCCTCGCTGCCATCGGCATCACGGCGCTCGCCGGCACGTTCTCCTTCACCCTCTTCGACCACGTGCACTGGGACTCGGCCGCTCTCGTCGGCCTTCCCGCGCTCGCAGGCTCGATCGCGGGCGTGCGCCTCCAGGGGCGCGTCTCGTCGACTGTGCTCACGCGTCTGTTCGCCCTCTTCGTCGTGGTCGTCGCCGTCGTGCTCTTCCTCGAATGAGCACGACGACAATCGCCCTCGCGCTCGTCCTGGGCTTCGGCGCCGGGGCGCTGTCCGGCCTCTTCGGCGTCGGCGGCGGCATTCTCTTCGTCCCGACGCTCGCGCTCGTCGTCGGCCTGAGCCAGCTCGACGCCCAGGCGACCTCGCTCGCGGCGATGATCCCCGTCGTCGCCTTCGGCGCCTGGCAGCAGCAGCGGGCCGGGAACGTCCGCTGGAAGGCCGGCCTGGCGGTGGGAACCGCGTCGATCCTCGGGGTCGTGGGCGGCGCCGCCTTGGCGGCTTCGCTGGACGAAGACCTCCTGCGGAACCTGTTCGCCGTCTTCCTGCTCTTCGTCGCCGCGCAGCTCCTCTGGTCGACGCGCGGCCCCTGACCTCTTCGCCGGCCGTTCGTGGCCGATAATCTCCTGATGGTGAGCCATCGCGTCGTCCAAGCGGCGTTCGTCGCCCTGGCGGTCCTCACGCTCGGCGTGTCGGCGGCCGCGCAGAGCGCGCCGAGCTCGTCCGCGAGCGCGTTCGCCGTCCGGGTCGTTCTCCCGAACGGGAACGTCGCCTCGTCGGCAGCCGTCTCGGCGCCGCCGCGCCGGAGTGCGACGCTCGACGGCTGGAGTTACGGCGACGGCGCGGTCGTCACCGGCTCGAGCTCGACGTCCGCGCGCGCCGGAGTAGGCTCCGGGAGCTCGACGGCCGTCGGCAGCTCCTCGGTGCGATCCGTGTCCCTGTTCGGCGGCGAGTTGACGGTCGACGGCGTGTTCGTCAAGGGCAGCGCCCGTGCCTCCGGTACCGGAGCGAGCGGCGACCTCTCGGCGTCCTCCCTCTCGAACCTCGTCGTCCTCGGCGAGCCGGTGCGAGCCGGCCAGAACACGCGCGTCCCGCTCGGCGACTGGGGCTACGCGCTCACGCTGGAGAAGGCGGTCGTGCGCAGCGGCGGGGCCCGCCGTGGCTACCGGGGCTTCGTGACCGGTCTCCACGTCGTCCTGACGGCGGCTCACGGCGGCCTGCCTGCAGGGACAGAGATCATGGTCGGCTACGCGGAGGCCGCCGCGAGCGCGCCCAAGCCCAAGCCGAAGCCCCCGGCACCGCTGCCGCCCGACGACGGGCCGGCGAGGGAGCCCCTGCCGCCGGCCACGCCGCAGGTGCCCTCGACGGTGCAGACGCCTCCGCCCGACGTCGAGCCAAAGTTGACGGCGGGCGGCTACGTCTTCCCGATCTACGGACCCGCGACGACGACGGACAGCTTCGGCGCCCCGCGCACGACCACCTGGCACCACGGCGTCGACATCTTCGCGCCGCTCGGCGCTCCGGTTCTCGCCGTCGCGGACGGGACGCTCTTCAACGTCGGCTGGAACGACGTGGGCGGCAACCGCCTCTGGGTCCGCGACGGCGCCGGCAACGAGTTCTACTACGCCCACCTCTCCGCGTACTCGCCCCTCGCCAGGGAGGGCGCCGCAGTCAGAGCCGGCGATGTGATCGGGTTCGTCGGTACGACGGGCGACGCCGTGGGGACGCCTCCCCACCTCCACTTCGAGATCCATCCGCGCGAGCTGCTCTGGATGGGCTACGACGGCGCCATCGACCCCTACCCCTACCTGATGGCGTGGCTGCGCCTCGACGACCTCGCGTTCGGCTCGTGGTCGCCGGAGCCCGGCCGGGCACCCAAGGTCGGCGCCGTCCTCCTCCAGGCCGAGGACATATCGACTCTCTCCGGCCTCCGCGACGAGACGCTCTCGTCGTACCTCGTCGTCCCGACCCTGTTCGGCGAAGGCCAGCCCGGCCCCGAGATCGTCGGCGCCGAACCCGGCTTCGGCGGCTAGCGACCGCCCTCCCCGTCCCTTTCGGCCACGTTCAGGGGTCTGACCCCGGCCACGTCGGTTAGGGAGAGCCTTCCCCACCCCGAAAGGGACGGCGATCGCTCGTGCAGTCAGACCCCCGGGATCTCCGGTTCAGAGTCGTTCGCGGGGAACGCGCTGGTACTTCTATCTCTCCTCCGGGCAGACCGTGGCGACCTGGACGACCTCTCGGCGACGACCGGGGCGAACAGCAGGAGCCTCCCCATCATGGACGGCTGGGGTACGGTGCACGTCCGTCCCCACCCGGATCGCCCTGAGAACGACGACCTGGGCTTCGAGTGGTGGGGGTGCGATGAACGCTCCCACCGGATGTACCTGGAGATCGGGAACCTGGAGGAGGCCAGGTGGGAGGACCCCTCCTCGCTGGCCGACTCCGTATCAGCACCGTATTTGCAGGACGGTGCGCCAGAGGTCGCGGGGCCGCTTCCGGAGCGGCCTCGCGCCTACTGCTCGTTCGTCTGGTACTCGAAGGGCTGCTCGGGGCCGAGGACCTTGTCCTTCAGCCACTTGCGCGTCTGCGGGCCCGTCGCCGGGTTGAACAGCACGCCCAGCGTGATGCCGGTGAGCAGGAGCAGCGCGTTGCGCTTCGTGTGGGAATCCTTCCCCTGCACACGCGTGCCGGCCAGGCGGAGCTCCTCGACGGCCTTCTTGAGCTCGTCCTGGATGTCCTTGTCCCTGGCGACCCGGCTCGCCACGGCCTGCGGGCCGCGTCCGCCGATCAGCTCGTCGTAGATCGTCCGCGCCGAGGCGTACGCGTTCTTGACGTGCTCGTGCAGCTCGTCGTCCTTTGCGATGCGGTCGACGTACGGGCGGGCCGAGTCGACTGCCCCATAGACCTTGTCCTTCATCGTCGTCCTTTCGTCGTCGTCGTCGGCGAGATTATCTACCCGCGGGCCGCTCTGGGAAACTCCCTGACAGTCGCGGTGGGGAACGCGGCCTCGAGCACGTCGTCGATCGTGTCGGCGAGCACGAAGCGCATTGTCTTGCGGACGTCCTCCGGGAGGTCGTCCAGATCGGCGTCGTTCTCCCTCGGCAGGACGACGGTGCCGATGCCCGCGCGCTCCGCGGCCAACGCTTTCTCCTTGACGCCGCCGATCGGGAGCACCTGGCCGGTGAGCGTGATCTCGCCCGTCATCGCCACGTCTTCCGAGACCGGCACGCCCATGGCCAGGGAGGCGAGCGCGGTCGCCATCGCCGTTCCCGCGGAGGGCCCGTCCTTCGGGACGGCGCCGGCCGGGACGTGGATGTGCACGTCCTGCTCAGCGAACCAGTCCGACTCGAGACCGAGCGCCTCGGCGTGCCCACGCACCCAGGAGAGCGCCGCCTGCGCCGACTCGCGCATGACATCGCCGATCTGGCCGGTGACCGTGAGCTTGCCGCTGCCGGGCATCGCCGTCGCCTCGACGAAGAGCACGTCGCCGCCTACGGGTGTCACTGCCAGCCCGGTTGCGACGCCGGGGTCGGAGGTCCGCTTGCGCGCCTCGGCGGCGAAGCGCCGCTTGCCGAGCCAGGCGCGCACGCGCCTGTCGTCGATGCGCGCGCTCTTGCGCTTGCCCTCCGCGATCTCACGCGCGGCCTTGCGGCAGAGCGCGGCGATCTCGCGGTCGAGGTTCCGCACGCCGGCCTCCCGTGTGTACTCGCGGACGAGCAGCCGGAGCGCGCCCTCGGTGACGGTGACGCGCTTGCCTTCGAGCCCGTGCGCCTCGAGTTGCTTCGGGACGAGGTAGCGCTTGGCGATCCCGACCTTCTCGTCTTCGGTGTACCCGGCGACGCGAATGAGCTCCATGCGGTCGAGGAGCGGCGAAGGGATCGTCTCCAGCTGGTTCGCGGTCGTCACGAAGAGGACCTGCGAGAGGTCGAACGGCAGGTCGAGGTAGTGGTCGCGGAACGTCGAGTTCTGCGCCGGGTCGAGCACCTCGAGCATCGCGCTCGACGGGTCGCCGCGCCAGTCGGAGCCCATCTTGTCGATCTCGTCGATCATGAACACGGGGTTCCTCGTGCCGGCGTCGCGGAGCGCGCGGATGATCGTGCCGGGCAGCGCGCCGATGTATGTCCTTCGATGGCCGCGGATCTCGGCCTCGTCGCGGACGCCGCCGACCGACACGCGCACGAACTTGCGCCCGAGCGCGCGGGCGATCGACTGGCCGAGCGACGTCTTCCCGACGCCGGGGGGCCCCACGAAGCAGAGGATCGGGCCGGAGAGCTTGTTCGTCAGCTTCTGCACCGCGAGGTGCTCGACGATGCGCTCCTTGACCTTGTCGAGGTCGTAGTGGTCCTCGTCGAGGATGCGCCGGGCGGCCTTGAGGTCGAGGTCGTCGTCGGTCGTCTCGTTCCACGGGAGCGAGAGGATCCACTCGAGGTACGTCCTGATGACGCCGTACTCGGCGGCCGCGGGCGGAAGCTTCGAGAGCCGGTCGAGCTCCCGGCGGGCCTGCTTGTCGGCCTCCTCGGGGAGGTTCGCCTGCTCGACTTGCGCGCGCAGCTCCGCGATCTCGGCCTGCTGCTCGTCGGTCTCGCCCAGCTCCTCCTGGATCGCCTTCAGCTGCTGGCGGAGGAAGTACTCCCGCTGGGACTTGTCCATCTCCTCCTGGACCTGCGACTGGATCTTCGTGCCGAGCTCGAACACCTCCAGCTCGCGGGAGAGGATCGCCGTCAGCTTGCGCAGGCGCTCCTCGACGTCGACGGTCTCGAGCAGCTCTTGCTTCTCCTCCGTCTTCAGGCGGATGGTCGAGGCGATCAGATTGGCGAGCGCGCTGGGCGTCTCGGCGTTCGCGGCGGCGAGCAGGAGCTCTTCCGGGAGGTAGGGCGCGACCGAGATGATGCGCCCGAAGAGCGCCTCGACCGAGCGCGCGAGCGCCTCCGCCTCCCGGTCCTCCTCGCCGACGTCGGGAAGGGGGGTGAAGCGCCCGGCCAGGTACGGCTCGGTCTGCTCGACTGCGTCCAGGCGGATACGGTCGAGTCCCTGGACGAGAATTCGCAGCGTCCCGTCGGGGACCCTGATCATCTTGTGGATGACGGCGGAGGTTCCGACCGGGTAGAGATCCTCGGCGCTCTCCGCCTCCTCCTCGCTCGAGCGGGCAGTCACGAGCGCGATGGGCCGGTCGTTGGCGACCGCCTCGTCCACGAGCCGGATCGACCGCTCCTGGCCGATGGCCAGCGGCGTCACCGAGGCCGGGAAGACGACGCTCTCGCGCAGGGGGAGGATGGGCAGCGTGGTCGTGCCTTCGATCTCCGCGGAGGGCACCCGTTCCTCGACCGTGCTCACTCGGCATCACCTTCCTTCACCGGGACGCGGACCGGGCCGGGCTGCTGCTGGCGAAGTGGCAGGGCGATCGTGAGGAGGCCGGCCTCGTACGTGGCCTCGGCCGCGTCGGCGTCGAAGCCGTCGCCGAGCACGATGCGGCGCTCGAACGGCCCGTAGTCGATCTCGATGTGCTCGTACTTTCGCCCGCAGTCGTGCGGGCGCTGCCGCCTGCCCGAGATGAAGAGCACGCCGTCGTTGACGGCGACGTCCACCTGCTCCGGGTCGACCCCAGGGAGCTCGGCGACGACGTGGATCATCGGCGGGTCCTCGGTCCTGAAGACGTCGACGCGCGGGCGAAAGCCAAGGCGCTGGGGCGCGAGGCGGTGGTACCAGAGGTCCGCGAAGAGCTCCTCCATCTCGCTTGTCAGCCGGTCGATGTTGCGTCGCTGGGTCATGCGAGAATCGTAGCCGTGGGACGCCTTCTGAAAACGGCCGGGGTCGTGACGGGGTTCCTGGTGTACGTCTGGGTGGCCGCCGTCCGCCAGGCGTCCGTGATACGGGCGCGCAAGGCGGCCCGCAGGGCAGTTCGCCGCTCGTAGATGGAGCGCTGGACCAGGCGGATGATCCGCTACCGCTGGGCGGTCGTGGCCGTCTGGGCGGTCGTCCTCGGCGTTTCCCTGGTAGCCGTGTCCGGACTGTCCGAGCTGCTGACGAACCGCTTCACGCTCCCGGGCACGGACACGGCTCGCGCCGAGCGGATCCTCGAGGAGCAGTTCGGCCAGAAGACGACGGGCTCGTTCACGATCGTCGCCCGCGGCGAGCCGGGCTCTGCCCAGGGCCTCCTGGCCCCGGTCGAGGAGGCCGCCGCGCGGGCCGCGGCGGAGCTGCCGACCTCGGAGGTCGCCGCGGTGGAGGTCGCCTCGGATCGAGTCGTGACCGCCCAGATCGTCTCCAACCTCGGGCCGGCGGACGCGAAGGGCTACACGGACGACATGCGCGCGGCGGTCGGCGAGATCCCGAGGGCCGAGGTCTACGTCTCGGGACAGGCCGCCATCGAGCACGACCTCGACCCGGTCTTCGCCGAGGACCTCAAGGTGGGCGAGTTCTTCATCGCCATCCCGATCGCGCTTCTCATCCTCGTCTTCGTCTTCGGGACGCTCGCGTTCCTGCTCCCGTTCCTCTTCGCGGGGGTGGCGATCCCCACGACGCTGGCAATCATCTGGATCTTCGCGAACTTCATGGAGCTGACGACGTACCTCGAGAACCTCGTCATGCTCATCGGCTTCGGGATCGCGATCGACTATTCGCTGCTCGTCGTCTACCGCTATCGCGAGGAGCTCCGGAAGGGTGGATCGAAGGAGGACGCCATCGCGAGGACGATGGAGACCGCCGGGAGGGCCGTCGTCTTCTCGGGCTCGGCCGTCGGGATCGGGCTCGCGCTCATGCTCTTCATGCCGCTGCCCTTCATGCGCGGGTTCGGGATCGGCGGTCTCGTCATCCCGCTCGTCTCGATCGTTTGCGCGCTGACCCTCTTGCCGGTGCTCCTCTGGTTCCTGGCGGCGCCGCTCGACCGCGTCCGCCTCGTTCCGCGGCGGATCGTCGAGCGCCGCGCCGACGAGGAGCGGAACATGTGGGTCCGGCTGTCGTGGGCGATCATGGCGCGTCCCGTGCTCTTCGCGGCCACGACCGCGACCGTGCTCGTCCTCGTCGCGCTGCCGGTCTTCACGATGGAGGTCGGGCCCGGCTCCAACGAGGGCATTCCGCAGGACCTCGAGGGCATCAAGGGCCTGAACATCATCGCGGAGGAGCTCGGCGGCGGCGCGCTCTCGCCGACCGCAGTCGTCGTCGACACGGGCCGCGCCGGAGGCGCCGGTGACCCGACGGTCCAGGCCGCGTTAACCCGGCTCGGGGAGGGGCTCGCCGCCGACCCCGAGGTCGCCGGCGTCGTCTTCGACCCGCAGGACCCGCAGAGCGTCGACCCGACCGGGCGGTACCTCCACGTGCAGGTGATCGGCGAGAGCGAGTACGGGCGGCCGGACGCCCTCGAGTTCGTCGACCGGCTGCGCGACGACATCCTCCCTGCGGCCGCCTTCCCGCAAGGCGTCGACGTCTTCGCTGGCGGCGGGCCGCCGAGCGGGGTGGACTTCCTCGACCTCACGTTCGGCGCGTTCCCCTGGCTCGTGCTCGGCGTTCTTCTCCTCACCTACGTCCTGCTCCTGCGCGCGTTCCGCTCGCTGCTCATCCCCCTCAAGGCGATCCTCCTCAACCTCCTCTCGATCGCGGCGGCCTACGGGCTCCTCACCATCTTCTTCAAGTGGGGCGCCGCGGAGTGGTTCGGGCTCATCGCCTTCGATCAGATCGAGGGCTGGATCCCGGTCTTCGTCTTCGCCATGGTCTTCGGGCTCTCGATGGACTACGAGGTGTTCCTCGTCAGTCGCATGCGGGAGGAGTGGGACCGGACGCACGACAACGTGAAGGCGGTCTCGCTCGGCCTCGCCAAGACCGGGCGGATCGTCACGGCCGCCGGGCTGATCATGTTCGCCGCGTTCATGGGGTTCGTCGCGGGGTCGGTGGTCGGCCTCCAGCAGTTCGGCTTCGGCCTTGCCGCGGCGATCCTCATCGACGTGACGATCGTGCGGGCGCTGCTCGTGCCGAGCGCCATGGCGCTCTTCGGGCGCTGGAACTGGTGGCTACCGGATCGTGTGGCCAGGGTCCTCCGGGTGAAGCCCTCGCCGCTCGTGCCAAAGGGAGTGCGGAGGCCGGCGCCGAGCCCGAGCGCCCGCTGAGCCGTCGCCGCCGGCCCGGCGAAGTAGCATCAAGCGGTCATGGAGGGCAACGGCATCCGCGCGCGAGGGCTGATCTGCGCAGGCGGGGAGGCGACGCGGCTGCAGGAGCTGACGCGCATCACGAACAAGCACCTGCTGCCGGTGGGGCGCTGGCCGATGGTCTACTACCCGCTCCAGCTCATGCAGGGGCTGGGAATCCGGGACGTCCTCGTCGTCACGGGCCAGGGGCACGCCGGCGACTTCATCGACCTGCTCGGGGACGGCCGCGTGCGCGAGCGCGAGGGCGACGGGCTCCTCTTCGACCTCGACCTCACCTACAAGGTGCAGACCGAGCCGGGCGGGATCGCGCAGGTCGTGGGCATGGCCGAGTCGTTCGCCGCAGGAGAGAGCCTCGTGGTCTGTCTCGGCGACAACATCTTTGAGCACGTCCAGGCAGACGCCGTCCGGGGGTGGGCGAAGCAGTCCGGTGACGCCCTCATCTTCGTCAAGGAGGTGCCCGACCCCGAGCGGTTCGGCGTCGTCGTCTACGGCGAGGACGGGCGCGTGACCGACGTGGTCGAGAAGGCCGGGGTCGTCGACCTGCGGTACGACGCGCCGCCGACGAGCGACGCTGTCGTCGGCCTCTACTGCTACCCACCCGACGTCTTCGAGGCCATTCGCGGTCTGGAGCCGTCTTCGCGCGGCGAGCTCGAGATCACCGACGTCAACCGCTGGTACGCCCAGCAGGGCCGGCTTCGGTCGGCGCGGATCAGCGGGTGGTGGCGCGACGCCGGCACGCACGAGGCCCTCGGCCGCATCGGCACGCTGATCGACGAGACCGGGGCGAACAAGCTGGCGTGATTCCCGGGCTCCTTCTTCTGCCGCTCAGAGTCTTGCAGGACGAGCGCGGCTGGTTCGTCGAGATCCGGCGCGACGGCCTGCTCCCGCAGCGGACGGTGCAGACGAACGTCTCTTTCTCGCGCAAGGGCGTGATCCGCGGCCTCCACTATCACGAGCGCGGCCAGGACGACCTCTTCGCCTGCCTCACCGGGATGGCGCGCGTGGTCGTCCTCGACCGGGAGACGGACGAGGCCCTCACCGTCGACATCGGGGAGGAGAACCCGGTCGCCGTCTACGTGCCCGGCCGGCACGCGCACGGCTTCGAGGCGCTCACGGATCTCCTCTTCTGCTACCACGTCACCCGCGAGTACGACCCTGCCGATCCCGACGAGCACGGGATCCCCTGGGACGATCCGCGCGTCAAGCACCTGTGGAGCACGGACAGCCCGATTCTCTCGGAGCGGGACGCGCGGCCCGGCCGGTGACATCGGATGATGTTGCCGGTCGAGCCGCATATCCTGATCACGGGCGCCGGTGGCCAGCTCGGCGCCGCGCTGCGGGAGCAGTTTCCCGAAGCGGACGCGCGCAGCCGGGCGGACCTCGACGTGACGGAGCCGATCGCGCTCGGCTTCGTGCCCCGGCTCGTGCTGCACGCCGCCGCCTGGACCGACGTGGACGGGGCCCAGGAGGACGAGGCGGGCGCGCTCCGGGTCAACGTCGAGGGGACGCGGAACGTCGCGGCCCTCGGCTCGCCGGTCGTCTATTTCTCCTCCGACTACGTCTTCGACGGGTCGAAGCGGGAGCCGTACCTCGAGTCCGACCAGCCAGCGCCGCTCGGCGCCTACGGGCGCTCGAAGCTCCTGGGCGAGCGGGAAGTGCGGGAAGGCTGGACCGTGCGCAGTTCGTGGCTCTTCGGCTGGACGGGGCACAACTTCGTGCGGGCGATGTTGCGCCTCGGCGCCGACCGGGACGAGGTGCAGGTGGTGGGCGACCAGCGCGGCTGCCCCAC
>DATIBF010000110.1:0-3489 GCA_035457655.1 Gaiellaceae bacterium | reverse complement strand
GCATGCACACGGCTAAGGCGCTCCTGGCGCTCACCATGGGCGGCTACGGGCGATGAGCGGGAACGGAGGACGCCCTCGGCTCGTCGTGGCGCTCGGCGGCAATGCGCTCCTGCGACGCGGCGAGCCGCTGACGGCGGAGATCCAGCGCCGGCACGCGGCCGAGGCGATGGAGGCCGTCGCCGGGCTCGCCGAGGCGCACGACGTCGTGCTCACGCACGGGAACGGACCGCAGGTCGGCCTGCTCGCGCTCCAGGCGTCCGCGTACGCCGACGTGCCTCCGTACCCTCTCGACGTCCTCGGCGCCGAGAGCGAGGGGATGATCGGCTACGTCCTCGAGCAGGAGCTCTCCAACCGTCTGCCCGGGCGCGTGGCGGTGACCGTGCTCACGCAGGTGGTCGTGGATCCGGACGATCCCGCCTTCAAGACGCCGACGAAGCCGATCGGCCCCGTCTACACGGAGGAGCAGGCGCGGCGGCTGGCGGCGGAGCGCGGCTGGACGATCGCGTCCGACGGCGACCACTTCCGCAGGGTCGTCGCGTCGCCGGAGCCGCTCCGGATCGTCGAGATCCCGGCGATCCGGATGCTGGTCGACGCCGGCGCGATCGTGGTCTGCACCGGTGGAGGTGGGATTCCCGTCACGATGAACGGCGACGGAACGCTCCGAGGTGTCGAGGCCGTCATCGACAAGGACCTAGCGGCCGAGCTGCTCGCGCGAAGCCTCGACGCCGACTTCCTGCTGATGCTCACCGATGTCCCGGCCGTCATGCGCGACTGGGGCACCCCAGAGGCCGCCCCCATCCGCCGCTCGACCCCGTGTGAGCTGCGCGGCCTCGAGTTCGCGAACGGGTCGATGGGGCCGAAGGTCGAGGCGGCATGCCGGTTCGTCGAGGCGACCTCCGCCACCGCTGCGATCGGAGCGCTCGAGGACGCCGTCCAGATCGTCTCCGGCAAGGCGGGAACCATCGTGACTCCCGATGCACGTCGCCGAGCAGCCTGAGCGACTCGAGCGCCGTCTCGCGGTAGCCCGTGGTGACGAGCCTGCCGACCTGGTCGTGCGGGGAGGTCACGTCTTCTCGGCGTTCACACGCGAGTGGCTGGACACCGGAGTGGCGATCGTGGACGGCGTGGTCGCCGGCCTCGGCGACTACGAGGGCGCCGACACGCTGGACGCCGAAGGAAGCTACCTCGTGCCGGGATTCGTGGACGCTCACGTCCACCTCGAGTCGACGAAGCTGCTCGTCGACGAGTTCGCCCGGCTCGTGCTGCCGCTCGGGACGACGGCCGTCGTCGCCGATCCGCACGAGATCGCCAACGTACTCGGGACGGACGGCGTCCACTGGCTCGTCGACACCTGCGAGGAGCTCCTGCTCGACGTGTACTTCATGGCCTCCTCGTGCGTCCCCGCGTCGCAGTTCGAGTCGCCCTGGCGGGAGCTCACCACGGGCGATCTCGAGGGGCTGCTCCATCGCAGCCGCGTCTTGGGCCTGGCCGAGATGATGAACTTCCCCGGGGTCATCGCAGGTGCTCGCTCCGAGCTGGCCAAGCTCGTCCTGGCGGCCCACGTCGACGGCCACGCGCCGGGCCTGCGGGGAAAGCGCCTCAACGCGTATGCGGCGGCACGGATCGGCTCCGACCATGAGGCGTCCACGGTCGAGGAGGGTCGCGAGCGGTTACGTGCCGGAATGTGGCTCCTCGTCCGTGAAGCCTCCGCCGCCCGCAACCTGCGAACGCTGGTTCCCCTGGCGCTCGAGTACGGAGCCTGCCGCATTGCCTTCTGCACCGATGACCGCGATCCGGAGCACATCGCCGACGATGGGCACGTGAACTCGATGGTCCGCGATGCCGTCGCGCTCGGCATTCCGCCGGAGGATGCCCTCGTGATGGCTTCCCTCAACCCGGCGACGTATCACGGGCTCGACCACTTCGGCGCGATCGCACCTGGTCGTCAGGCAGACGTGCTGCTCCTTCCCGATCTGGCGTCGTTCCTGCCGCAGCTCGTGTTGAAGGCGGGACGGCCGATCGGCAAGACGGCGCACCTTGCCGTGCCCGACTGGGTGCGACGCACGATGCACCTCGATCCCGTCACCGCCGTCGCCTTCCGCATTCCCTGGCCGGGCGGGAAGGCGCGCGTGATCGGGCTCGTGCCGGGGCAGATCGTCACCGAGGCTCTCGTCGACGAGCCGGCGGTGGAGGGCGGGTATGCGGTGGCCGACCCGGCCCGCGACCTGGCGAAGATCGCGGTACTCGAGCGACACCTCGGCACAGGCAGGGTCGGTCTCGGCTTCGTGCGGGGGTTCGGCCTGCAGCGGGGCGCTCTCGGCTCGACGATCTCGCACGACGCCCACAACGTGGTCGTGGCCGGAGTCGACGACGCTGCGATGGCGCTCGCCGTCCGGCGCCTGAGTGAGCTCGGTGGCGGCATCGTCGTCGCCGATGAGAACGTCGTCTTGGCGGAGCTCCCTCTGCCCGTCGCCGGGCTGATCTCCGATCGGCCGTTCGCCGAGGTGCTCGCCCGAAGCCGTGAGGCGACTGCGGCTGCGCGCGAGCTGGGCGTCGACATCCCTGCACCCTTCCAGACGCTCTCCTTCCTCGCGCTCTCGGTGATCCCCGAGCTGAAGATCACCGACCGAGGGCTCGTGGACGTCGACCGCTTCGAGCTCGTCCCGCTCGCCGGCTGAGCGCGACCCACGTCGCGGCGGCTGCCCCGAATCCTGCGACGAGAACCCCGACCGCGAGGTCGATCCAGAAGTGGTTTGCGGTCGCGAGCAACGAGAACCAGACCCAGAGCGGGTAGAGAGCGAATACGACCTTCAGCAGAGGGCGGCGGGCGAGGACGGCCAACGTGACGCCGATGATCAGCGCATCGGCCGCGTGCAAGCTCGGCATCGCGGCGTACGGGTTGGCGAGCAGCTTGACGAGTCCCGAGCCGTGGCTGAGCGCCTCCGATTCCGCAAGCGTGTCCACGAACCCGAGCTCCGCGAGCATGCGCGGGGGCGCAGTCGGGATCGCGACATATCCGACGAGGCCGAGCGTGTATCGAGGTGACCTGGAAAGGCACCCACACCGGCCCGCTCACGACGGCGGAAGGGGCGATCCCGGCCTCGGGCAAGCCCATGGCGACGCCCGGCGCTGTCTTCTACACTTTCGAGGGAAAAATCAAGGCGATGCGCCAGTACTTCGACTCGCTGACGCTCCTCAAGCAGCTCGGCGCGCAGTCCAAGTAGTCGCCATCGTTCGGAATGGGTAGGGGGCGGCCGACGGTCGCCCCCTTTCTCTTGGTCGAGCGGGATTGCGTCCGTGCAGACACTTCGCCCTGACTCGACTGCGTCGGTTCAGATCCGCTCTGGTCACGACAGTCCCGTGCAGTGCGTGGTGGCTCGTCCTCGCGATGCCGCAGGGGATCCCGCCAAGCCCCGTGACGGACTCGAACCGTCGACCTCCTTCGCAAAGAGGTTCAGTCGTTTCTTACGGCCGGGCGTTTGCCAGCGG
>DATIBF010000109.1:0-20761 GCA_035457655.1 Gaiellaceae bacterium | reverse complement strand
GCTCGCCGTCGGGAAGCGCGCCGACCTCGCCGTCGTCTCGCTCGCCGGCTCGCCGTTCCTCCCCTGGGAGGAGCCAACCACCGCCGTGGTCTTCGGCGGCTCGCCCGACAGGGTGCTCCTCACCCTCGTCGCCGGCGAGGTGCGGTACGAGGAAGGAGGGTTCGAATGGCACGAGCTTCGACGCAGCGCAAGCGCCGCGCGCGGCCGCCTGCTCAGCAACGTGCCGCCCAGGCCGAAGACCTGATGTTCTTCCCGAAGCTGCGGCGCCGGGCCAAGTGGGTCTTCCTCTTCCTCGCCATCGCCTTCGGAGGCAGCTTCATCTTCTTCGGGGTGGGCGCCGGGGGCTCCGGGATCGGCGAATACCTCTCCGACCTCCTCAACCGGCCCGTGTCGAGCGACACGCCCTCCCTCGACGACGCCCAGGCGGCAGTGGCCGAGCGACCGAACGATCCGGAGGCGCAGCTCGACCTCGCGCGCGCGGCGCAGGCCGAGGCCGAGATCGACATAGCCGTTTCCGCGTACGAGAAGTACCGCACGATGCGCCCGCTCGACACCGAGGCGCTCCGCGCCCTTGCGGCGCTCTATGGGACTCAGATCGCCGAGGCCCAGGAGGAGGCCGCCGTCGCCTCCACCGAGGCGGCGGAGACGTCGCTCCCGAATACGCTCGCGCCCGAGGACAGCGAGTTCCTCCAGGAGCTGACCACGAATCCGCTGTCCGCGTCGCTGAGCGCGCGGGCGCAGGAGCGGGCAAGCGCGGCGAACCAGCGGGTGCAGAGCCTCGCGCTCGCCCAGCTGGGCGTGTTCGCCGAGCTGACCGAGCTGGTCGACGACGACCCGTTGCTCTACCTCCAGAATGCGAACGCGGCTGAGATCGCCCAGGACTACCTCGCGGCGATCACCGCCTACGAGTCCTATCTCGAGCTGCAGCCGAACGCCGTGAACGCCGAGCAGGTCAAGGAGCGCATCGAGGCGCTGAGGGCGTTCGTCCCCGAGACGTCCGGGGAGGGCGGCAGCGGGTCCGGCGACGGGTCGGACGGCGAGTAGAGCCGTTAGGGTAAGCACCCGCGACACGAGCAGAAAGGGGCTCATGAACTTCGAGACCAAGGCGGAGCGGGCCGCGGGAGACGTCTGGGTCATCGCCCTTACCGGCGAGGTCGACCTCTACACCGCGCCCGAGTTCAAGCAGCAGTTGCTCGACGTGATCGCCGAGGGGGCCACGCACGTCGTCGTCGACCTGACGGACACGACGTTCATCGACTCGACGACGCTCGGGGTGCTCGTCGGCGGTGTGAAGCGCCTGCGCCCGAACGGGGGGCAGCTCCTGATCGTCTGCAGCGACCGGAACATCACGAAGATCTTCGAGATCACCGGGCTCACCCGTGTGTTCCCGATCTACGCCGACCGGGCCGGGGCGCTCGAGAGCGCCGGGGTCGCCCAGGCGCAGCCTTCGCAGTAGTGATACGACGATGCTGCTGAGGCTCGGTGTCGTCGCGCTCGCCGCCTCGGCGCTGCTCGCGGCGGGGTGCGGCGGCGACGGGACCGGCCAGGAGGGCGCCAGCCTTTCGCAGGGCAAGGAGCTGTTCGTCTCAGGCGCCGACGGGAACCAGAGCTGCGGCTCGTGCCACACGCTGCTGGACGCCGGCACCGCGGGAACGATCGGCCCCAACCTCGACCAGGCCTTCGGCTACAGCTGCGCCCAGGGGTTCGAGGAGAGCACGACCTACTCCACCGTCCTCGGCCAGATCGACCTGGCACAGGGCGCGATGCCGGCCGACCTGGTGACCGGCCAGGATGCGGTGGACGTCGCAGCCTACGTGGCCAGCGTGGCCGGCAAGGACATCCCGGGCTGCGACCCGAGCGGCGACCAGGGCGACGCCACGACCACCGAGCCCGCGTCGCGCTAGTAGTCCTGAAGAGGCGCTAGCCTCCCGCGCGCTCCCGCTCGAGGTCCACGACCACGTGGGTGATCGGGACCGGGTAGCGCTCGCGTGCACGCGTGATGACCCCCTTCTCGAGCCAGTTGGAGCGCCCCGGCGGATGCGTGGAGACGACGATCTCGTCGGCGCCGAACGTGCACAGCGCATCGTCCATCGCCTGGATCGGGTCGGCGTCGCCGACCTGGCCGCGCGCCTGGACGCCTTCGGTGACCAGAGCCCGCAGCGAATCGTCGAGCCGTGCCTGCGCCTTGACCCGCGCTCCGTCCTCGTCGGACGCCCAGTGACGGAGCGGCGAGTTGAGCGCCGGGCAGACCACCAGCACGTCGGAGCTCTCGCGTGCCCTCCGCACGACCTCGCCGCGCAACGCTCTTCCTGCGACCGTCTCGTTGGCGACGACGAGGATGCGCTGCCGGTCGCCGCTTCGCCGCGCGAGCACCGGGTGGTCCGGCTCCTTTGGAGGGCCCTTCATGTAAAGGGCCAGCCCGACGGCGAGAACGAGGAAGACGACGAGGGCGACCCAGCCGCCGAAGAGCGCGCCCGCCACGGCGACGAGCGCGAAGAGGACGACGCACACCAGGACGAAGCCGAAGGCTTCGGACTCGGAGCGGAAGGGGTTGCGCACGGAGACCTCCTAGGGCCGGTCCCAATAGCTCCAATTGTTACGTCGCGCGTGCTCTCCGGCAAGCGCGCACGTGGCCGGTTCAGATCACGTACACCGTCGTGTAGACCACGATCCACATTACGTCGACGAAGTGCCAGTAGATCCCCGGCAGCTCGACGCCGAGGTGATCCTCCGCCTTCGGGCCGTAGTGGCCGCGCAGCGACCTGATCAGCGCGTACAACAGCAGGTTGAGGCCGATGAACACGTGCGCCCCGTGCAGGCCCGTCAGCCCGAAGAAGGTCGAGGCGAAGGCGTTGTCCGAGGGACCGAAGCCGATGCGCGTGTACTCGCGCGCCTGGATGAGCAGGAACGTGAGCCCGAGGAGGAACGTGAGCGTCAGGCCCGCGATCAGGCCCGAGCGGTTGTTCCGCTTGATCGACTGGAGCGCCCAGTGCATCGAGAAGCTCGACGTGACGAGGATGACGGTGTTGACGAGCGCGAGGTAGACGGGAAGCTCGTACCCCTCGGGCGGCCAGCTGCCGTCGCCGCCGACGACGACGCGCGCGAAGAAGTAGATGCTGAAGAACGAGCCGAACAGCATCGTCTCCGACGCGATGAAGAGGTACATGCCGAGCAGGCGCGCGTCGACGCGCGAGCTCTTGTGCGCCGCGGGCGGGTGATCGTGGTGCTCGTGGGCGTGCGCGACGGAGGCCATCTACGTGGCAGCCTCCGTCTCGACAGGCTCGACGACGACGTGATGGACGGGCAGGCCGGCGCCGCTCTCGATCCGGCCGACGACGTTCCGGCGAAGCCAGCCGGAGGTGGCGGCCGGGAACGTCGAGACGACGATCTCGTCGACCTGCTCGTCGTGAACGGCGTTGAGCGCGGCGGTGACGGGATCGGCGTCGCCGATGTGGCCCGTCGCCTCGATGCCCTCCCGCCGCAGCTCCGCGAGCGCCTGCTCCAACCGCTCCTGCACGCCCGGCTGGTCGGCGGGCGCCACGAGCGTGAAGTCGGTGGGCCCCATCCGCGCGCGCTCGCGGACGGCCTCGAGCAGCGGCCCGCCCACGATCGTCTGGTTGGCGATCACGAGCACGTGGATGCGCTCGCGCGGTGACGCAAGGTCGACCTCGACGTGGCTCACGGGAATGTCCTTGGCTGCTTTTTGCGCCCTCTCGATGAGCCCACCGCGCAGCCAGCTCGAGCGGACGGCGCCCGGATGGGTGGAGATGATGACCTCGTCCACGGGGGCGTACTGGTGAAGCGCGTCGCGCAGGGCCTGGAGCGGATCGGGGTCGACGATGGCGCCGCGCGCCGCGATGCCCGCCTCATGGAGGAGGTCGAGCGTCCGGCGGAGGCGCCGGTCCGCGCTCGAGCGGCGGCTGTCCTCGTAGACGACGTAGCCTGCCCGCGGGTCGTTCTGGGGCGAAACGACGGTTACGCGGATCGGTCCCTCGGCCGCGCGCTCCTCGATCGCTTCCAGGAGCGTCCTCCCGGCGACCGTCTCGTTGGCGAGGACGAGTAGGTGTTTCGGCCGGGCGGCGGCCTCGGCCGGGGGCTGCTCGTACGGGTTAGAACCCATTTCGGAATGATGCGTCGCGGCGCCCGGCTTCAGTTCGAAAGGGGTTCCTAATGATGCATGACCTCCATCGGCTCGGGCGCCTTGCCCGTCTCGGTCGGCTTGCCGTTCAGGACCGCGTGGCGCGCCCCGCGCGTCCCGTATTCGTAGGGGCTGCCGACGACCTGCGGCACCTCGTCGAAGTTGAAGACCGGCGGCGGCGAGGAGACCTGCCACTCCAGCGTGAGCGCGCGCCACGGGTTCGCGGGCGCGATCGGGCCGCGGCGCCAGCTCACGACCATGTTGTAGAGGAAGACCACGGTCGAGGCGCCGAGGCCGAACGAGGCGATCGAGATGACGAAGTTCCAGTTCCCGAACTCCGGCGCGTAGTCCGCGACCCGGCGCGGCATCCCCTGCAGGCCGACCCAGTGCATGGGGAAGAAGGTGACGTTGAACCCGATGAACGTCAGCCAGAAGTGGATCTTCCCGAGCCGCTCGTCGTACATCCGCCCCGTCATCTTCGGGAACCAGTAGTAGATCCCGGCGAAGATCGTGAAGAGCGAGCCCCCGAAGAGCACGTAGTGGATGTGGGCGACGACGAAGTACGTGTCGCTCGCGTGGATGTCGACCGGAACCGAGCCGAGATAGATCCCCGAGAGACCGCCGATTACGAACATCGACACGAAGCCCGAGGCGAAGAGCATGGGCGTCTGGAAGTGGAGACGCCCCTCCCATAGCGTCGCCAGCCAGCTGAAGACCTTGATCCCGGTCGGAACCGCGATCACGAGGGTCGTGACCATCATCGGGATGCGGATCCACGGCTGCATCCCGGACACGAACATGTGGTGCGCCCAGACGGAGAAGCCGAGGATGAGGATCGCCATCAGCGAGAGCGCCATCAGGCGGTAGCCGAAGATCGGCTTCCGCGCGAAGACGGAGATCACCTCCGAGGCGATGCCGAAGCCGGGCAGCATCATGATGTACACCGCCGGGTGGGAGTAGAACCAGAAGATGTGCTGGTAGGCGACGATGTTGCCGCCCAGCTCCGGGTTGAAGAAGTTCGTGTGCAGGACCCGGTCGAACAGGATGAAGAACTGCGAGCCGGCCACGAACGGGGTGGCAAGCACGACGAGCGTCGAGGTGGCGAAGTTCGCCCAGACGAGGAGCGGCATGCGCCAGAAGGACATCCCCGGCGCGCGCATCGTGATGATGGTGACCAGGAAGTTGAGGGCGGTCATGATCGAGGATGCGCCCGCCCACTGGACGCCCATCTGGAACATGAGGTTCCCGTCCGCCTGGTTGACCGCCAGGGGCACGTAGTTCGTCCAGCCGGCCGCGAATGCGCCGCCGTCCGGGACGAGGTAGCTCGACATCATGATCAGGCCGGCGATCGGGAGGAGCCAGAACGAGAGCGCGTTCAGGCGCGGGAACGCCATGTCCGGCGCGCCGATCATGAGCGGGATGACGTAGTTCCCAAGGCCGGCGAACGCCGGGATGATGAAGAGGAAGATCATCAGCGACGCGTGCACCGAGAAGAGGCCGTTGAACGTGTTCGTGTCCACGTATTGCATCCCGGGCTGGGCCAGCTCGGCGCGCATGAACATCGCCATCAGGCCCGCCGCGACGAAGAAGAAGATCGTCGTCACGACGTACTGGATCCCGATCACCTTGTGGTCGGTGTTGACGCGGAAGTAGTCCTTCCAGGTGCGGGCGCCGTGGCCCGAGTGGTCCTCCGGCCGCGTCGGCCTCCCCGAGATCCAGTAGAGCCAGTAGTCGAAGCCACCAAGGCCGGCGAGGAAGGCGAGCGGCACGATCACCGTCCACGCGACGATCAGGACCTGGACCTCCCAGAGCGGCTCGTAGCCGAGCGCCGCCCGGAGCCCGAGGACGAGCAGCGTCGCGAGGACCCAGCCGAGCGGCACGGCCCAGAGAACCCGAAGCCATCCGGCGCCGGTCAGGCGGCGAAGGCCCCTGCGGGGCGGCGGGCCGTGTGTCGGCGCGTGCTCGGCTTCGCGGGCTTCGTGGACGTCGACGACCACTACTGCGCTCCTCCTCCCGTCGCGTTCAGCAGGTACTCGACCAGTCCCTCGAGCTGCGGGTCGGTGAACATCTCCCCGTAGTTGGTAGGCATTACACCGTCCTGGAAGCCGGGGGCGATCTCGGCACTCGGATCCACGATGGACTGCAGGATGAAGTCTGCGTCGGCCCCCTGCAACGCCTCGTCGAGGTTGGGCCCGACCTCGCCCTGCGTACCAGCGTCGGCGAGGACGTGGCAGCTGCCGCACTGCTGCGTGAAGAGCTCCTTGCCCTGGATCGCGCCGCCTTCGCGCGCGAGGCGCTGCTGCTCCTCCACCCAGGCCTCGAAGTCAGCGGGGGAAAGGACGCGCGCCTGGGAGCGCATGAGCGCGTGGCCGAGACCGCAGAGCTCGGTGCATACGACCGGGAACGTCCCCAGCTGGGTCGGCTTCACGGTCGTGTTCGTCGTGATGCCCTGGACGGCGTCCTGCTTCATCCGCCACTGCGGGACCCAGAACGAGTGGATGACGTCCTTCGACTCGATCTCGAACCGGATCGTCTGGTCGACCTGGACGACGAGCTCACCCGTCGTCAGCGGCCTTCCGCCCTCGACCTCGATGTCCGGGTAGGTGAATGTCCACGCGAACTGCTCGCCGGTCACCTCGATGATGCGGTGGTCGGGCGGGAGCTCTTCGGACTGCGCAAGCGCGACGCCCGAGTAGACGGCGATGCCGGTGACGAGGATCGTCGGGACGAGCGTCCAGACGATCTCCAGGCCGGTGTGCCCGTGAATCGGGCTTCCGTCGTCCATGTCGCCCGGAGGCGCCCTGAACTTGTAGACGGCGTACGCCGAGACGCCCGCGACGACGGCGAAGACGACCACGCAGATGATCGTCACCACCCAGTAGACGCTGTCGATGATGTCCGCCTGCTCCGACGCGGCGTCCGGCAGCCAGGGAATGAAGACGGCGACGATCGCCAGCGCTACGCCGACGGCCACCCCGACCAGCGTCATTTGGATGATCGAGCGTTTCCGCACGGAGAAGGCGGGGAATCAGGCCCCGGGGAGAAACCCTAACGCAACCGTCTCCGGGCCAGAGGCCCGACCGGTCGCGCTCAACCCAAGGAGGAACGCAACCCCATGGGCATTGGTGCCAGCATCTTCCTCGTGGCCGTCGGCGCGATCCTGGCGTTCGCGGTGACCGCCGAGGTGAGCGGGCTCGACATCGCCGCCGTCGGCTGGATCCTCATGATCGTCGGGCTCCTCGGCATCCTCCTCTCGCTCGTCTTCTGGTCGAGCTGGGGCGGAATGGGCACCTGGCGTCGCGAGACGATCGTCCGCCGGGACCCCTACGACCGCTCGCCCTACTGACGGACGAGCTCGCTCATCCGACCTCGACCGAGGGGCGGTCTCACGGCCGCCCCTCCCCATTAGGGTCCGCCCATGGACCTGGGGTTCGCGGAGGCGCTGCTCGTCCTCGGCCTGCTGCTCGCGGTCGCGGCAGCTCTCTCCGGCTGGCTGCACGGCACCGTGCTCTCCATCTCCGTGCTCTCGGTGGGGGCGGGCGTGGGGCTCGCGGTCCTCGACATCGTGGAGGCGAACCCAGACTCCGAGGCGGTCGTCTTCCTGGTGGAGCTCGCGCTCATCCTCACCCTCTTCTCCGACGGGCTCTTCGTCGAGTCCGAGCTCTTGCGCGAGCACTGGGGCCCGACCGCCCGGGCGCTCGTCCTCGCGATGCCCTTCACGCTCGTCCTCCTGGCTCTGATGGGGAAGGCGCTCTTTCCCGACCTCACCTGGGCAGAGGCGTTCCTCCTCGGCGCGGTGCTCAGCCCGACCGATCCGGTGGTCACGTCGGCGGTGGTCACCTCGGAGCGCGTTCCTCGGATCGTTCGCCACACGCTCAACCTCGAGTCGGGGCTGAACGACGGCCTCGCGCTGCCGTTCGTGCTCTTCTTCCTCGCTCTCTCGACGGCGGAGGGCGATGCGGCCGGCGAGGCGGCCTCGCTTGCCGGCGAGGCGCTCGTGGGAGCCCTGATCGGCATCGCCCTGGCCGTCGTCGCCGGCCGGCTCCTGCCGCGGCTCCCCGGCGGGCGGATGGAGCCGAAGTACGAGGGGGCCTACGCGCTCGGGCTCGGCCTGGCGGCCTTCGGCCTCGCCGATATCACGTACGGGAACGGCCTGATCGCGGCGTTTGTCGCGGGAATCGCGCTCGCGGCCACGCGCCACGAGGTCCCGACCACGTTCCAGGAGTTCAACGAGAGCGTGAGCGCGATCTTCCAGATCGCCACGTTCTTCGTCTTCGGCGCCCTGGTCGTGGCCACCGGCTGGGAGGACACCGTCTGGCCCATCCTCGTCTTCATCGGCTTCGCGCTCTTCGTCGCGCGCCCCGTCGCCGTTCTCGTTTCGTTCGTGGGCGTGGAGATGCCGGGCCCGTACAAGCTCTTCATCGCGTGGTTTGGCCCCAAGGGCGTCGCGTCGATGCTTTTCGCGCTCTTCGTGCTCGCCTCGACCGCCGAGGACCGGACGCTCGTCTTCGACGTCGCCTCGTTCGTCATCCTCGCCTCGATCCTCGCCCACGGGCTCACGGACACGGTCGGTGCCCGCTGGATCGAGCGCCGCCTGGGCCCTTCTCAGTCGGCCGAGAGCAGGACGGCGTAGGCCAGGAGGTAGAGGCCCAGGAGCACGAGCGCGCTGGAGCGGTCGTGCCGTCGCCGTCCGCCGAGCAGGCCCCCGACGACCCCGACCGCGAGGAGGGTGTAGAGCGCTCCCGTGACCGCGAGCCTGGCCGTGACGGACGCCGGAGCGACGAGCGGCCCGATCCCGATGGAGAGCGTTGCGTCGACGAGCGAGCTGCCGAGCGCGTCTCCCAGCGCGATGCCCGGGGCCCCGCGAAGGAGAGCGGTGACGTCGACGACGATTTCGGGCGCCGACGTCCCGAGCGAGGCGCCGAAGAACGCGATCACGAACTCGGGCACCCCGGCAAGCTCCGCCAGGCGGACGAGGGCGCGCACGGCGACGGTCGCCCCGAGCCCGACGAGGGCGAGCGCCCCGAGCACGACACTGGCCTGCGCCCAGCGGTTGCCGAAGCCGACCCGCGGCGCCGCCTCGGGCGCGCCTCCGGGGATGGCGCGAACGACGATCCAGGTGAAGAGCGCCCACGCGAGCACGAGCGTCAGTCCCTCCCACCGGCCCAGCCAGCCGTCCGCGACGAAGATCGCCGTGAGCGTGAGGCCGGCCATTGTGAGCGCCGAGACGACGCCGACCTGACGGCGATCGATCACCATCGCTCCGGCCACGAACGGGAAGAGCCCGAGCACGAGCGTGTACTGGGTGAGCGTCGAGCCGATCGAGTCCCCGACGTTGACGTCCCCCTCGTCCTGCAGGTGAGCGGCGATCGAGTTGGCGATCTCGGGTAGGTCGGTCCCGAGCGACACGAGCACGACGCCCACGATGAACGGAGGGGCGCCGAGCGCGGCCGCGAGCGCCCGCGTGTACGCCACGGCGCGATCGCTCGCCACGAGCGCGAGCCCGAGGCCGGCGACGAACAGCACGGCTTGGAGCGCGATCTCCATCGACGGTCACACAGCCGCCGGAGCCCCGCCCGGCTCTGCGACCATCGGGAGGCCGCGATTCTAGCGACGGCGCGCGCGCGGCCCGTCAGGTACTGATGCCCGCGGACTGACCGTGGACATCGTCGCCGTCCTCATCTTCGTCGCCGCCCTCGGGGTGATCGCGTTCGAATGGGTGCACCGGACGAAGGCGGCCCTCGTCGGGGCCGGGCTCGTCGTCCTCATCGGCGTGATCGAGCTCGACACGGCAATCGACGCCGTGGACTGGAGCACCCTCGGGCTCCTGATCGGGATGATGATCCTGGTCGGGCTCTCCGAGCGGACCGGGATCTTCACGTACCTGGCGTTGAGGACCGCCCAGCTCTCCGACGGCAGGCCGGTGCGGCTGATCTTCCTCCTCGCCGGCGCCACGGGCCTAGCCTCGGCCTTCCTCGACAACCTGACCGCGATCCTCCTCGTGGTCCCGATCACGCTGTTGCTCGCGGACATCCTCAGGATCTCGCCGATCCCGCTCGTCCTCGTCGAGGTGATCGCCTCCAACATCGGCGGCACCGCGACGCTGATCGGCGATCCGCCGAACATCATGATCGGAACGGCCGTCCCCGAGCTGACGTTCAACGACTTCATCGTCAACCTGGCGCCGGTCGCCCTCGTCACGCTCGCCGTCGTGACGGCCGTCCTGTACTTCGCCTTCCGGCGGCAGCTCGTCGTCTCCCCCGAGCGCGTGGCGGAGCTCGAGCGGCTCGATCCCGCCCGTGACGTCCGCGAGAGCCGCTACGTCAAGCGGTCGATCGCCGTGCTCCTCGGCACGATCGTCGCCTTCTTCCTCCACGCGCCGCTGCACATCGAGCCGGCCGTCGTCGCGCTGGGCGGGGCGACCATTCTGCTCCTCGTGGCCTCCGACGACGTCGAGGACGCGCTCGAGCGGGTGGAGTGGTCCACCATCTTCTTCTTCCTGGGCCTCTTCGTCATGGTGGGCGCGCTCGAGGAGCGCGGCGTCATCGGCGAGATCGCCGACTGGCTCGCGGAGGCCACCGGCTCGACCGCGGGACAGGGTATGGCCATCCTCTGGGGGGCCGCGGCCGGCTCGGCGCTCGTCGACAACATCCCCTTCACGGCGGCGATGATCCCCGTCGTCCAGGAGCTGCAGGCGGACGACGAGGTCTTCCAGGACGGCCTCTGGTGGGCCCTCGCCCTCGGCGCCTGCTTCGGCGGGAACGCGACGCTCATCGCCGCCGCCGCCAACGTCGCGGCCGCAGGGGTGCTGGAGCGGAGCGGGCAGCCGATCTCGTTCGGACGCTTCCTGGCCGTCGGCCTGCCGGTGACCCTGCTCTCGCTGGTCATCGCTACCGTGTACCTCCTCCTCTTCCAGCTCTGAGCCGTGCGCGTCGTCTCCGACATCGAGCTCGTCCCCGCGTCGGTGCGGCGCAGCGCGACCTTCCTCGAGGCGGCCGAGGCGCTGGTCTCCCATCCGGTGACGACGATCGCGGTGCTCGACGACGACGGGCGGGTCGTCGGCCTCTTCGCGGACTCGGACCTGCTCAAGGGCCTCTTCCCCCGCTACCTGGCGGAGCTGCGACACACGGCGTTCGCCGAGGACGACGCCGACGCACTGGCCGCGCGGGCGCGGGCCGTCGCGACCGACCCCGTGGAGAAGCACATGCACGACCCGATCGTCCTGGACGAGTCGTCGAGCGCGATCCACGCCGCGGAGCGTTTCCTCCACTGCGACCTCGGGGCCCTGCCGGTGACACGGGACGGCCGGTTCGTCGGCATGCTAGGCCGCGCCGAGCTCTGCCGCGCCGTCCTGGCGCGCACAGAGACCTAGTTGTGGAGGACGCGACCTTCCATCCCACCCGCGACCGTCACCACCTGGCCGGTCACGTGGCCCGAGAGCTCGTCCGAGGCCAGCACGACGATCTGTCGCGCCACGTCCTCGGGCTCGGCGACCTTGCGCAGCGGCATCGTCCGCGTCACCCGCTCGACGAGGCCCGGCTCGTCGAGGGTCGAGCGGGTCATCGGCGAGACGGTCCAGCCGGGGCAGACGGCGTTGACGCGACCGAGCGGAGCGATGCGCACGATCTCGTTCTTGAGGCTGAGTAGGAGCCCGCGGACGATCGCCGACTTGGCGGACGCGTAGTCGGCGTGACCCGCCTCGCCGAAGAGCCCGGCGGTGGAGCCGACGAGGACGAGGTTGCCCCGGCCCGAGCGCTCGACCTCGCGCAGGAATCCACGAGCGGTGAGGAACGTCGCGGTGAGGTTGGCTGCCAGCGTCCGCTGCCAGCGGTCCAGCGAGAGCCTCCAGAGCGGCACGTCCTCCTCCGGCCAGATACCGGCGACGGCGACGCAGACGTCGAGCCCGCCGAGTGCCTCCCGGACCTCCGCGAACAGCCTCTCGACCTCCTCCTCCCGGGTCAGGTCCGCCTGGGTGAGGAAGGCCTCGGCGCCGCATCCGGCGACGACGGCCTCGGCGCGCTCGCGCCCCTGGTGATAGTGGACGATGACGCGGGCGCCCTCGCCGGCGAACGCGCGGGCGCAGGCGGCCCCGATCCCGCCCGAGCCGCCAGTCACGAGCACGCGCTTACCGGAGAGCCCAGCGTCCACCGCCCACATGCTGTCACGCGGCGGCGGGAATCTCGACCGTGCCGCGCCGCGGCTCGGCCCACGGGAATCGGGCGGACTACCGCGGGCTGAGCCGCCGCGCGGCCCGGCGGAGACCGGAGGCCGTTACGGTCGGCGCCACTCGGGCAGCCGCATCCGCTCGTCCAGGCGGGAGTCCGCGCCGAAGAGCAGAGCCAGCGGCCCGACCAGTACCAGGAAGATGAAGAGTGCGATTGCCATACCCTCAGCATCGGCCGCAACTTCAATAAGCACAAGTCCAGTTATCATTCAAGTCGATCATGCGATCTGATGGATGGCTCGGCGTCGAGATCCGGCACCTCGCGGCCCTGCAGGCGGTGGCGGAAGAAGGCTCGTTCGGCCGCGCCGCGGAGCAGCTCGGCTATACGCAGTCCGCGATCAGCCAGCAGATCCAGGCGCTCGAGCGGATCGTCGGCCAGCAGCTCGTCGAGCGCCCCGGCGGCCCTCGCCGCGTCTCGCTGACCGAGGCCGGCGAGCTTCTCCTACGACACGCGGCGGGCATCGTCGCGCGCCTGCACGCAGCCCAGGCCGACATGGCCGCATTCGCCGAGGGATCGGCGGGCACGCTGCGCGTCGGCACCTACCAGAGCGTGGGAGCGCGCGTCCTCCCCCGCCTTCTGCGCGAGTTCACGACGGCCTGGCCCGACGTGTCGGTGCAGCTAACCGAATCAGCCGACGACGGCAGCCTGCTGGAGCTCGTCGAGCGCGGCAACCTCGACTTCACCTTCGTGATGCTTCCGACAGGTGACGGGCCGTTCGAGACGGTCGAGCTGATGCGCGACCCCTACGTCGTCGTGCTCCCGACCGATTCCCCGCTGGCCGAGCGGCCCAAGCCGCCCTCACTCCGTGAGGTCGCGGCGATGCCGCTGATCGGCAACCGCCAGTGCCGGAGCGTCCACCAGATCGAGAACCGCTTCCGCGACGCGGGCCTCGAGCCGCGCATCGTCTTCCGCTCGGACGACAACGGCACCATCCAGGAGCTCGTCGCCGCCGGGGTCGGCGTGGCGCTCGTGCCGCTCCTGACCGTCGACCCGACGCACGAGGGAACGGTCGTGCTCGGCCTGCCCGGGGTGCCTGCCCGCCGGATCGGCATCGCCTGGCACCGGGACCGGTACCGCTCGCCCGCAGCCCGCGCCTTCGTCGAGCACGCCGTCGACGTCGGCGGCCAGGTGGAGGAGGAGCTGACCGGGTCGGCGGCCGCGGCCTAGAACTCATTTCGGAATGATGCGTCGCCGCCGGGGTGTCCTGGGCGAGTGCGAGGCAAGGACGCAGAGAGCGCTCGTATTCGAGAATACGGGCGCGACCGAGGACGCCGCATCGCGCCGTCAAGGGCGTTCCGGCGGCACCAGGCTTCATTTCGAAAGGGGTTCTTAGCCGAGCGACTCCGCGATCTCGACGGCCCGCTCCCTGCTGATCTCGCCCTCGATGCGCACGAGCACGTCGTCGCGCTCGACGAGGAGCGTATTCCCCGCGAGCCTGCCGTCGTCCTCGAAGACACGACCCTCCTTCTCGAAGAAGACGAAGTGGGGGCCGCCCTCCAGCCAGATGGCTGGGTAGCCGTCGACTTGGAGGCGCTCGATTCGCGTTCCCGCGTCCGCGAGCTTCTCCACGTAGCGCGTCGCACCCTCGCCGACGAACTCGCTGACGAGGATGCCCACGCCGGTGTACGGAGATTCGGGCACTCCCGGCCCCGGCTCGTAGACGAGGGTCCGCCGCAGGCCGTAGTCCTCGTCGTCGGCGTAGGCGGCGTCGGGCGGACCGAGCGCCGCGGGGATCAGCACACCGGCCGGCGTTTCGCGAAGCGGTCGGCCGAGGTCGAGCGTGGTCTCCGTTTCGGGCGGGACGCGTGGGAGCGTCTCGACTCGTTCGACGGTCGCGCCGCGCAGCCGGAAGAACTCCAGGATCGCCGTGCGCGCTTGCGGCACGGCCATCGCCGCAGCGACGGCGACCGCGAGCACCGCGAGCATGAGCACCAGCGCCCGCCGGCGCCGGCGAGGCTCGCTCGGCTGAACGGCCAAGCGGCCCAGCACCCGCTCGGAGAGGTCCGGCGTCTCCGGGAAGGCGAGCTCGCCGCCGAGGCCCACGAGTGCCCGCTCGAGCTCCGTCACGCCTCCACCTCCAGTTGCGCACGCAGGCGGTCGAGCGCCCGGGACGTCCGGGACTTCACAGTCCCCCGCCGCCAGCCGAGCGCGGCGGCCGTCTCCTCCTCGGAGAGGCCGAGAAAGTACCGACACGCGATCGCCAACCGGTCGTCCTCCCGCAGGTCGTTCACCGCCGCCAGCAGCTCCTCCCGCCGCTCGGCGTCGAGGAGGGCCGCCTCGGGGGACGGGACCGCGCCCCCCGAGAGCGGATCCTCGGCCGCGCGCAGCGCGAGCCGTTCGCGCCGGCCGGCCGACCTTCGCCGGTTGCGCGCCTCATTCGCGACGATCGCGAGAAGCCACGGTCGAAACGGCGCTCCCGGCCGGAACCTCCCCAGAGCACCGTGGGCCTTCACGAATGCGTCCTGGACGGCGTCCTCGGCATCGGGGGCCGAGCCGGTGAGGAGGTACGCGGTGCGAAACGCGAGCGTCTGATGCTCCTTCACGAGGGTGCCGTAGGCGCGGGTGTCACCCCGTTGCGCTCGGGCGACGAGGTCATCGTCTGCTGCCAGTGGCCGGTCCCCCACTGCACCCGTTCTACACCGGCCGTGGGTCGGAGGTTCCGCCCGGCGGCTACGAGGCCTTCGCGAGCCGGTAGACGGCGCCCTCTCGCGAGAGGGCGTAGAGCTCCCCGGCGAGGTCCTCGGCGAACGACGTGAGCCCCGCAACGCGGAAGGGGTGGCGCCGGTTGGTGACCTCGTCCTCCAGGCGGACCAGGCTCCACACCAGGCCCGAGCAGTAGTCGCCGTAGAAGTAGCGTCCCCACGCCTCGTCGCGCAGCTTGCGACCGCGATAGACGTAGCCGCCGGTGACGGAGCAGCCGACGTCGTGGCTGTACTCGGTCAGCGGCCCGACCAGGGCGCCGCGCCGGGTCGGCGGCTTGTCCTCGTAGACCTCGGAGCCCTCGAAGACGTCCCAGCCGAAGTTCTTCACGCCGTCCAGGCCGCCTGCCCGGACGAAGTCGATCTCCTCCACGGCCTGCTGGCCGACATCCCCGAGCCAGAGGTCGCCGGTGACCCGGTCGAAGGAGAACCGCCACGGATTCCTGAGGCCGTAGCCGACCAGCTCCCACCGGGCGCCGCGCTCGTCGACGTCGAGGCGCAGGAGCTTGCCCAGCCTGCTCGAGAGGTCCTGCGCGCGATTCTCCGGATCGCCGGCGGAGCCGCCGTCGCCCAGGCCGACATACAGGAGGCCGTCCGGCCCGAAGGCCAGCTGGCCCCCGTTGTGGTTCGCGTAGGGCTGACGAACGTGGAGCAGCTCGCGCATTTCGACCGGCGCCCGCCTCGTCCCGGGTGCCCGAAGCTCGACGACGTGCGTGTCGCCCCCGAGGTCCGTGTAGTTCACGTAGAAGAGACCGTTGGACGCGTAGCGGGGATGGAACACCAGCGAGAGGAGCCCCTGCTCGTTGCCGCCCGACACGCGATCGGAGATGTCGAGGAACGGCCGTGCGAGGAGGTCTCCGTCCTCGAGGATCCGGACCCTGCCGCCCTGCTCGACGACATAGAGCCGGTCTTCCTCCCCCGGCGCCGCCGTGGCGAAGACCGGCGAGTCGAGGCCCCGGGTGACCAGCTTCAGACGGACCCGCCCATTCCCCACCGGAAGGGGATCGGTCGTCGAGTCGGGCGGCGGGGCCTCCGCCTCGCTTTGGGTCGTGGTCCGTGCGTCCGGCTCGGTCGTCGAGCGGATATCCGTCACGTCCTCCCCGGATCCGCCCGTGCAGGAAGCGGCGAGCGCCAGCAGCACCGACACGGCGGCGAGACGTCCCGAGCGCATTCCGGTCAGGTTACGGACCGTCTCGTTCGCGGGGGAGTTGAACCCTCAGGAGACGCCGGCGCGGGCCGGGAAGAGGGGCTCGCGGGCGCGGATCGTTTCCTTGAGGGCGTCCAGCATCTCCGGGAGCCCGCGCGCGTCGCGCTCACCCGTGCGGTACGCCGCGTGGACGCGCCGCTTCGGCCCGAAGGCGATCGGCCGTGCGGCAACACCGGGGTTCAGGCGCGAGAGGCCGAGGTCCGGGGCGAAGGCGACGCCGGCCCCCGACGCCACGAGGTTCTGCATCGCGGTGTAGTCGTCGAACTCGAAGCGGATCCGCGGCTCGAAGCCTGCGGCACGGCAGGAGCGCTCGGTGAAGGGATTGCAGGAAGACCGGTTCGTGCTCCGGATCCACGTCTCCTCGGCGAGGTCGGGCAAGCTGACCACGCGCTGCTTTGCGAGTGGGTGCGAGGCGGGCAGCACGATCCGCATCGACTCCTCGAGCAGCTCCTCGAGCTCGATGCGCGGGTCGGCGGGGAGCGGAACGTGGTCGTACTCGAAGACGATTCCCAGGTCGAGCTCGCGCACGCGCACGCGGGCCAGCGAGACGAGCGGGTCGGCCTCGGTCACCATCACCTCGATCTCGGGACAGACGGCCGCGAATCGGGTCAACGCCTCCGGAACGATGCTGGCAGCCGCCGTCGTGTTCGCGCCCACACGCAGGACCGGCGGGGAGCCGTCGAGCTCGCGCAGGTCCGCCTCGGCCTGCGCCAGCTGCTCCAGGATCACCTCGGCGTGCTCGACGAGGCGCCAGCCGGCCTGTGTCAGGCGAACGCTTCGGGGGCTCCGCTCGAGCAGCGGCACGCCCGCTTCCAGCTCGAGCTTGGCCAGCTGCTGGGAGACCGCCGACGGCGTGAAGCGAAGCGCCTCCGCGGCGGCGGCGATGGAGCCGCGGAGGGCGACCTCGCGCAGGACCCGGAGCCGTCTGACATCGAGCATAAGCCAAGCTTAACCACAGCCGAAGCATCCCGAGTGGTCGACTCCGCTCGCGCGTGGCAGCGTGGAGTCGTGCGCACGCTTCGCCGACTCATCTACCCGCTGAGACTCGCGACGATCAGGATCGCGCGTCGTGCCCCGACGGCCGTTCTCGCAGCGGCCGGGGTGGCCGCGGGAGCGGCGATGCTGGCAACTGTCCTCGCAGGCACCGTCGTTGCGCGTGACGAGGGCATCGGCCGGGCGGTCGACGAGATCCCGGCCGCACAGCGGGCCGTGCGCGCCGCCTGGTACGGACTCCCGGCGCTCGACGAGGATCACGCTGCCCTCGAACGGACGGCGCAGCAGGCGCTGGCCGGCGTGGTGCCGGCCGAACCGACTGCGTTCGTCCTGTTTCGCGAGAGCACGATTGCCGGGAGATTCATCGGCCTCGGGGCGGTGAACGGACTTGCCGACTGGGTCACGCTCCGGTCGGGCCGCTTGCCGCGAACCTGCGAGCCGAGTCGTTGCGAGGTCGTCCGGCTACGCGGCACAGGGAGCATTCCGAACGTCCCGGACCTCCGGCTCGTCGAAGTCGGGACGGCGGTCGTCACCTCGCCGGTCCTGTTCGGCGACTTCGTCGCACCGGCTGAGAACGAACGGAGCCGCGCGGCCTTGAGCCCAAGGTACCGCGACGCCGCGCGGTACCACCGGCCCGAGCCGCCACCGCTCGTACTCGCCGAGGGGATCGACGGGCTCCTCTCTTCCCCCACGCTCGAGACCGTCTACCGGAGCTACGCCTGGGTGGCGCCGCTAGAGGCCGGGACGGTACGCGCGTGGGAAGTCGATCGCTTTGCGGGCGATTCGGCCCGCGCGCGGTCACAGCTCCAGACGAATTCCAGCTCGTTTGAGCTCACCGCACCGGTCGAGGAAATGCGCTCCGCCGTCGAGGCGAGCGACGTCGCCGGCCGGCGTCTCCTCCTGGTCGGAGGCGAGTCCGCCGCCCTGCTCTTTGCTTTTGCCGTCCTCGCCGCAGTCAGTATGCGCCGCGACACGGAGTCTGCCCGCCGCCGGCTGACGTGGTTCGGGGCGCGACGGTGGCAGCTCTCGCTCTTCACCGGCATGGAGGCGGCTGTCATTGCCGTCGGCGGCACGGCCGTGGGATGGGCGCTCGGGACGCTGGCCGGAGCCGCCGTCGCCTCGCGCGCCGGCGAGCCGGTCAGCGAGGTGCTCGCCCACTCCACAGTCTCCCGGACCGGGATCGTGGCGGCGGCCGTCGTTGCGACCGCGCTCGGCCTGGTGCTCTTGGCGGCGCTGCGGGCGAAGCCGGTGGCGCTCGCGGGCCGCTCCTTCTCTGCCTTGGATGCGGCGGCGCTCGGCGCGCTCGCGATCGTGCTCCTCACCCTGGTTCGTGGCGACCTCGACCAGGAGGCACTGGCGGCCGAGTCGGGCACATCCGTCGCGCTCGTGCTCCTTCCGGGCCTCGTGACCTTCGTCGCAGCGGTCGCGTGCGCACGCCTGCTGCGTCCGGCCCTGCGCCTCTTCGAGCGAGCCTCGAGAGGGCGCTCCGTGTCGCTTCGGCTCGCCGCGCTCTCACTCGCACGGCATCCGGGCCACGCCGCCGTCGCCGCCGCCTTCCTCCTCGTCAGCGTCGGCCTCGCCGTGTTCGCGGAGACCTACCGCTCGACCCTCGCTCGCGGCCAAGAGGAGCAGTCCGCCTTCGCGGTCCCTCTCGACTTCACGCTTCGGGAAGACCTCACCCGTCTCATCCGCGTGCGCGAAGCGGCGCCCTCGGCGCAGCTGGATGCGCTTGGCCACAAAGTGCAGGTGGAGCCGCTGCTGCGCCTCTCCGGCAACGTCAGCCGCACAGGCGGCCGCACCGGTATCACGGTGCTCGGCCTCGACGCCGACGCGATCCCGACTCTGAACGGATGGCGAAGCGACTTCGCCGCGCTGTCCCCAGAGGCTCTCGCAGCGCGCGTGGAACCCGAGGGGGACGCTGCCCCGCGAGGTCCACTGATTCCGGCTGACGCGACCGAGCTCGAGCTCGCTGCCCAGGGGCAAGGCGTCGTTCTCGTGGCGAGCGTCGAGACGTCGGAGGGCGATTACGTCCCGCTGGAGCTCGGCAAGCCTGAGGCCGCGAGAGCCCGCGTTCTCCGAGTGTCCGTCCCGGATCAGGCCCGAGGAGGCCGCATCGTTGCACTGACGATCTCGCCGCCGGCGAGAGTTCGGGAACGGGGCGGGGAAGGCAGTCCGCTCGTGCTGAGCCTGAAGCTCGGTGAGCTCCAGGCTCGGACCCCCGCCGGCAGCGTCGGGCTCAGAGGCTATGAAGACTGGGTGGCCGTCAACGGCATCGACGCTGCTCTCGAGCCGAATGGTGCGACGATCACGGGCACAGTGAGCGCGGCCGTGGCGACTCGCTTCCGGCCCGAGCAGCCGAGCGACGAGCAGCCACTCTCCGTCATCGCCTCGCCGGACGTGGCCTCAGCGGCCGGGCCCGGAGGCAGCCTGGCGCTGCGGGTCGCCGGGGAGCAGGTCGTCGCACGCGTGGTGGCCGTCGCCGACCACTTTCCCGGAGCGGGCGAGGACTTCGTCGTCGCCGATCGCACCCTCCTCGGCACCGCGCTCAATACCGAGCGGCCGGGCATCGCCGTCTCCAACGAGGTTTGGCTCGGCGCTGCGACCGAGCAAGAGCGCACCGACCTCGCCGCGACTCTTTCGCGACCTCCGTATCACGTACTCGAGGTGGAGTCGCGCGCCGAGCTGGCGCGTTCGCTCCGAAACGATCCGCTCGCCCGTGGCACGCTGCTTACACTCCTCGCGACCGCCCTGGTTGCGCTTGGCCTTGCTCTCGTCGGAGTCCTGCTCGGCGTGGTCTCCGACGTGCGGGACGAGCGCGGGGAGCTGGACGACCTGGAGGCGCAGGGTGCCCGGCCCGCCCTGCTCCGCCGCATCGTCCGACTGCGAAGCCTGGTCGTCGTCTTCGTGGGCCTCGTCGGAGGCCTGGCGACGGCCTGGCTGCTTGGGCTCCTCGTCGTCGACCTCGTGACGGTCACGGCGGACGCCCGAACGACCGAGCTTCCGCTCCGGACTGCAGTGTCATGGCCCCTGCTCGCCGCGGCGCTCGCCGCGGGCATCCTCGCGGCCGCAACCCTCGTCACGGCCGCCTCCCGCCGGATATGAGCCAGGCCGCCGTCGAGCTTCGCGACGTCTTCCGCGTCTACCCTGCGCCGGAGGGCGGCGTGGTCGCGCTCCAGGGGTTGACGCTGGACGTCCGCGAAGGCGAAATCTGCGTCGTCCTCGGCCCGAGCGGCTCGGGGAAGTCGACGCTCCTCCGCCTACTCGCCGCGCTCGACACGCCCACCGCGGGCAGCGTGCGCGTCCTCGGCCGCGATCTCGCCCGGCTCGGCCGACGCGGCCGAGCCGACTATCGCTCCGAGATCCTAGGCTACGCCGACCAGCACTACTGGCGGGCGCTCGCCTCCGAGCTGGAGGTCCGTGAGCTCGTCGGTCTCCAGCTGGGCCTGGCGGGAGCCCCCCGGCGCGAGCGGATCGGGCGCGCAGGGGAGCTCCTCGAACG
>DATIBF010000108.1:0-2986 GCA_035457655.1 Gaiellaceae bacterium | reverse complement strand
GCCCTCCTCGCGTCGCTGCTCCTACATGCAAACGAGGTGGTCTCGGCCGACCGGCTGATCGACGAGCTCTGGGGTGAGTCGCCGCCTCCGACCGCGGCCAAGACCCTGCAGGCGCATGTCTCTCGCCTTCGTCAGTCCCTCAACGGCGACGAGGACTCGACAGCACACCTACGCGGGCCGCTCGCGACCAGCGGACGCGGCTACGTCCTCAAGGTCGAGCCGAGCCAGCTCGACGCCGACAGCTTCCGACACCTGCTCGAAGACGCCCGCCGGGCTTTGGCGGAAGGGGAGCCGAAAGCGGCGGCGGAGAAGGCTGGGCGTGCGCTAGCGCTCTGGCGCGGCCCGGCGCTGGCCGACTTCGCCTACGAGTCATTCGCCCAGGCGGAGATCGCGCGGCTCGACGAGCTCCGCCTGAGCGCCCAGGAGGAGCGGATCGAGGCCGAGCTCGCCCTCGGGCAGCACCGCGAGCTGGTCGGCGAGCTGGAGTCGCTCGTCACCGAGCATCCCCTGCGGGAGCGGCTCCGGGGCCAGCTCATGCTCGCCCTCTACCGATCCGACCGGCAGGCCGAGGCGCTCCAGGTCTTCCAGCAGGGACGCCTGGCGCTCGCCGAGGAGCTCGGGCTCGAGCCGAGCCAGAGTCTGCAAAGGCTCGAGCGGCAGATTCTCGAGCACGACCCTGCGCTCGCTGCTCCAGCGCCGCCCGCCGTGTCGCGTGCGGCACGCGGTCTCGGGCCGCTCGTCCTCCTCGGCGCGCTCTTACTCGCCGCCGCGGTCGGGACGCTCGCCTTCCTGCTTGCACGCGGCGGCGACCCGGCAGCTTCCGAGCCGGCCGAGATCACCCTGGAGAGAAGCGGAGTCGGCGCGCTGGATCCGGTGACCGGCGAGCTCCTGTCCGCGATCCCGCTGGGGACGTCTCCCTCGAACGTCGCGGTGGGAGAGGGCGCCGTCTGGGTGCTCGACGCCGATGACAGGACCATCTCCCGGATCGACCCCGAGACCCATGCCGTGCGGAGAACGTTCAGCCCCACCGCCTCGACGCCGACAGACCTGGCCGCGGGAGCCGGGGCCGTCTGGATCGGCAACGGCGGAGACTTCGGCAGCTTTCCCGTCAGCGTCTCTCGAATGGATCCCGAGTCGGGCGTCGTCGATGCGACGATCGCTCTTCCCGGGTCGAGCGTGCGTGGGTACCTCCAGGGCGGAGGGTTCACCCAGCAGTTCGTGGCCGTGACCAACGACGCCGTCTGGGTGGTCAATCCCGACCAGAGCGTGTCCCGAATCGACCCTCTGACGAACGACATCGTCGCCAGGGTCAGAGACGTCCGAGCCTCGGGCATCGCCGCCGGAGACGGGAGCGTGTGGGTCGTTGACGAGGAGGGAGTCGCCGAGATCGATCCGGAGACCAACGCGATCGCCTGGAGAACCGACGTCAAGGGCGAGGGCTTGTCCGCGCTTGCCGTCGGCGGCGGGGCGGTCTGGGCCGCCGATCCGATCGGCGGAAGCGTCTGGCGAATCGATCCACGGCCCGACGACCTTCAACGCACGATCCCGCTCGGGGTCGGCGTGAACTGGGTCGCCTTCGGCGAGGGTGCCGTCTGGGCGACGAACGTGGTGGCCGGCACGGTTCACCGCATCGATCCGAGCACCAACAGGGCGCAGATCGTCAGCCGGATTGCGGCGCCCGGCGGCGTCGCCGTGGGCGAGACGGGAGTCTGGGTGACCTCGGCGGGGCAGCCGTCGGCGGACGCAGCTTTGCCGGCCTCAGCGTGCCGCGACGTCTACTACGGGGGCAGCGGCAGCCCGCGTTTCCTGATCGCCTCGGATCTTCCGCTCCAGGGCGGGGCTCGTGCCTGGACGCAGCCGATGGTGGGCGGGATCCGCTTCGTCCTCGAGCGGCGCGGCTTCAGAGCCGGGCCGTACACCGTCGGCTACCAGTCCTGCGACGACGCGACGGCGCAGGCGGAGGGATTCGACATCTACCGCTGCTTCTCAAACGCGAACGCCTACGCGCGCACGCCTGACGTGCTCGGCGTCATCGGCTCGCTCAACTGGGGCTGCTCCCTGGTCGAGATCCCGATTACGAACCAGGCTCCGGGCGGGCCCCTGGCGATGATCAGCCCGGCGAGCACGCCCACCCTCCTGACACGCCCCGGGTGGGGCACGAGCGAGGAGGAGCTCGAGAGGCGCTACCCGACGGGCGAGCGGAACTTTGTCCGAATCGCCGCCGCCGACCACCTGCAGGCGCCGGCCCTCGTCGAGGCCGCGAAGGGAATGGGTGCCCGTCGCGTAGCCGTTCTCTGGGACGGCCAGGACACGGACACCGCCGGCTTCGCCGCCGCGATGCGCGAGAGGGCGGAGGCGCTCGGCCTCGAGCTCGTCGAGTCGACGGCGTGGAACCGGCAGGCCCGAAGCTTCGACCGCCTGGCCCGGCGCGTGGCCGCGGCGCGGCCCGACGCCGTCCTCATGGCGCACGCCGCGCCTCCGCACGTTGACTCGCTCCTCGGAGACCTTCGTGCCCGCCTCGGTCGAGGCGTCGCGTTGATCGCCAGCGACGGGTTCTTCGGCGTCTCCGGCCCGGCCGCTCGGGGCATGTACATCGGCAACTACGGCATTCCGAACGCCGAGCTTCCTGCTGCGGGCAAGCAGTTCCTCGCGGATCTGGAAGCGAGCGGCGGCGACCCGGGCCCGGACGGCACGGCCGTCTACGGGGCGCAGGCCGCCGAGATCCTGCTCGACGCAATCGCCCGCTCCGACGGGACGCGCGCGTCGGTGACCGAGGAGCTTCGCCGGGCGACGGTGGAGGACGGGCTTCTCGGGGACATCAGCTTCGACCGCTACGGCGATCTCGTCGAGGGGCCCGTGACGATCTACCGCGTTACGCGCGAGGGCGCCGTAGTCGACCGGGTGATCTGGACGACCGCAAATCCGGAGAGCTGACGCCTGTTCTCTCGCTGGGCCGCAACCAAGAGTGGCCCACCTGCAACCAAAC
>DATIBF010000107.1:0-7541 GCA_035457655.1 Gaiellaceae bacterium | reverse complement strand
GTACACGCCACAGCTCACCCAGTGCGGCAGAAGACCGGCCTCCTGGAAGCCGGTGATCCGATCGTCCCCGTCCAGCTCGACGACGCCGAAGGGTGAGCGGGGATGCGTGACTACGATCGTGGCGGCGACGCCCATTCCGCGGTGCCGCTCGAGGAGGGCGCCGAGGTCGGCGTCGAAGAGCTCGTCGCCGTTCAGGGCGTAGAGGTCGCCGCGCTCAAGCCGGGCCTCGGCGGCGAAGCGCAACCCGCCGCCCCGTCCCAAGGGCTCCGGCTCGCCCACCGCCACGATCTCGGCGCCCAGGCCTTCGAGCTCGGACTCGTACAGAGCCTCGTCGCCCGCGGCGCAGCTGACGAGCACCCGGTCGACCCCTGCCTGAACGAGCAACGCGACCTGGTAGGCGGCCAGGGGCCGGCCGGCCACCTCCACGAGCGCCTTGGGGCGCCCCCGTGCGGCCGCGCCGAGTCGCTCGGCCCTGCCGCCGGCCAGGATGACGGCTTCCACTACCCGGCTAGGGGCTTCAGGCCCTTGGCGATGGCGAGCATGGTCTCGTTCGAGAGCCGGTTCCGGAGCGTGTTCACGACCCAGTAGACGGCGCCGTTTTCCTCGAAGGCGACGATGTGCAGGCTGGAGCCGCTGAGAAAGAGCTTGTACTCGCGGCCGCCGATCGTCCGCTCGAGCGTGGGGTCCGCCAGGACGGGCGGGTCGTCCCAACTGGTCTGCTGGATGCCCCAGTACTCGTTCGACCCGGTGTTGTAGGTGAGCCGCACGGCCCGGTTGCCGTCGATCTTGTACGCGCGGATGCCCTCGTCGTCGTCGATGGAGGAGCCCGACTCGCGGACGGTGGGCACGAGCAGCGGGAAGTCGACCTCGTTCCGCAGCTGGCGGAGCGCCGGCGCGATCGACGTCCGGTCGGTGACGACGTCGGGACGCTGGCGCTCGGGGGTGTCGTCGACTGCCGCGGGGCCGAGCGTCCCCTGGAAGGTCTTGCCCACGATCACGCGCAGCATCGACTTCATCTGCGCGCCGGCGGGAGCCTGCACGACCTCGGCGTCGCCGAAGAGGTCGGCCACCTCCTGGGCGGCGAGCTGGGACTGGTCGGTGTCCGGGTCGTACTGGACCTGGGAGCGGAAGTACCGCCAGTTGTCGGCGTCCCCGCCGTTCTTCGCCTGGTACCCGATCTGGCGTAAGAGACCTGCCGCCGCGTCGGCGGCGAGATCCTCGCCGCTGCCGTTCTGGACATTGATGGTCACCTGGGAGGGCGGCGGCCCCTCCTCCCCCTTCGGCTCCTGCCCCGTCGCGACCGTGATCGCCCGGTCGGACGCCTTCACGTCCGGGTTCATGAAGCGGCGGATCGCCTCCTGGAGCGAGCTCTCGGAGACCTCGAGCTCGAAGTAGCCCGAGACGTCTTCGAGGGGCACCTGCTGAAAGTTCCCTCCGGGCAGGGTGTAGAGCGTCTGCGCGTAGCTGAGGACCTCGCCCGAGCTGATCGGCTTGCCGCCGCCCTTCGCCACCTCGATGTTCTCCGTGACCGCCCGGACGATGCCGGGCAGCTCGAAGATGTCCCAGGCGTTCGAGACGCGCTGCTTCAGGGCCTTCACGAACTCCTGCTGGCGGACGACGCGGTAGAGGTCGGAGTCGGAGTGCCGGTAGCGGACGAAGTCGAGCGCATCGTCGCCGTCGAGGAGCTGGTAGCCGGGCTTCAGGTCGATGTCCTCGTACGTCTCGGTTCCGGTGTTGTCGTTGAAGTACCGCCGGTCGACGTCCATGTAGACGCCGTCGACGCTGTCGACGATCCGCTTGAACGCGCGGAAATTGACGGTGATCATGTAGTTGATAGGGATCCCGGTCAGCTCCTTCACCGTGGACAGCGTCCCCCGGGGGCCGCAGTACGCGTACGCCTCGTTGATGCGTCCTGTCCACGATGGATGGCCTTCGCAGCCCGGATGGGTGACGAGCAGGTCGCGCGGGAACGACAGCAGCGTCACCGCCTTCTCGCCGGGGTCGACCCGGACGAGCATGACCGTGTCGGAGCGTCCGCCGGCGGCCATGCGCGGCTGCTCGTCGTAGCCGATGACGATGGCCACGGCCGGCTTGTCGGCCCCCGAGATCTCGGCGAGGTCCGCGGCGGCCGCGATCACCTCGGGGTCGGTCGCGCGGATCTCGGACACGCTGTGGTCGAAGTAGAGCTTGACGCCTCCCGCCAGGGCTCCGGCCGCCACGAGGGCGGCAACGACGAGCCACATGACGCCCTTGGCGAGGAGCTTGAGCGGGTTTCGGCGCACCCGGTAGAAGGAACGGGCGCTCTCGGTCGTCGGCGGCGGAGGCGGCGGTGCGGCCGCAGCTGCCGGCTCGAGCGGCGGGAGCGGGCCGGGTGGAAGGGCACCATTCCCGTTCGCGGACCGCCTGGTGCCTCTCTTCAGAGTCGTGCGCATGGAGGAAAGCCGCCCGGAGGCGACGCGCTGAGGATACCGAAGGACACGGTTGCCCCTGCCGGTTCTCCGCGGCCCCCGCTGAGTCCTGCTCTACCCCGGGTCGTAGGCCAGGTTGGGCGAGAGCCAGCGCTCGGCCTCGGCGACAGCTGTGCCCTTCCTGGCCGCGTAGTCCTCGACCTGGTCGCGCGCGATCCGGCCGACCGAGAAGTAGCGGGCGGCGGGGTGGCCGAAGTAAAGGCCGGACACGCTCGCGCCGGGAGTCATGGCGAAGCGGTCGGTGAGCGCGATCCCGACCTCCCCGGCCGCGAGCAGGTCGAAGAGCGTCCGCTTCTCCGAATGGTCGGGACAGGCCGGATAGCCGAACGCGGGCCGGATGCCCCGGTAGCTCTCGGCGATCAGCTCCTCGTTCGATAGCTGCTCGCCGGTCTCGTACCACTCCCGCCTTGCGGTCTCGTGCAGGTATTCGGCGAAGGCCTCGGCGAGGCGGTCGGCCAGCGCCTTGACCATGATCGAGCGGTAGTCGTCGTGCTCGGCCGCGAAGCGGTCGGCGAGCTCGTCGGCGCCGATGCCGGCGGTGACGGCGAAGGCCCCGACGTGGTCGGCCAGCCCGCTCTCGGCAGGGGCCACGAAGTCGGCGAGGGAGCGGTTCGGGCGCGAGTCCTGGTGGTCGGCCTGCTGGCGCAGCATCGGGAAACGCATCCCGTTTCCGAGCACGACGTCGTCGCCCTCCGCGGCAGCGGGCCAGAAGCCGTAGGCGCCCCGCGCCTCGAGCAACCCGCCGGCGACGATTTCGTCCAGGAGCTCGTTGGCGTTCTCGTGCAGGTCGCGCGCGGCGGCGCCGACGACCGGGTCGTCGAGGATCTTCGGGAAGCGGCCCTTGAGCTCCCACGCGTGGAAGAAGAACGTCCAGTCGACGTAGTCGCGCAGGACCGCGAGGGAGGGCTCGACGACACGCAGGCCCGTGAAGGCCGGCACGGCGAGGTCCTCTGCATGCCACTCGATCGGCGTGCGGTTCTCTCTCGCGCGTGCGAGCGGGAGGAGCGGCTTGCGTTCCTTCTCGCTGTGCAGCTCGCGCAGCCGCTCCTGCGCGGCACGGTTCTCGTGGTCGAGGTGCTCGCGCCGCTCCGGCTCGAGCAGATCGGAGACGACGCCGACGACGCGTGAGGCGTCCAGGACGTGCAGGGTCGGCTGCCCGTAGGCGGGAGCGATCTTCACCGCCGTGTGCTGGCGAGAGGTGGTGGCGCCCCCGATCAGGAGCGGGAGTGCCAGTCCCCGCCGCTCCATCTCGTCGGCGACGTGCACCATCTCGTCGAGCGAGGGCGTGATCAGCCCCGAGAGGCCGACGATGTCGCAATCCTCCTCCACCGCCGTGTCGAGGATCCGGTCGGCGGGCACCATCACGCCGAGGTCGATCACCTCGTAGTTGTTGCAGCCGAGCACGACCCCGACGATGTTCTTGCCGATGTCGTGAACGTCGCCCTTGACGGTGGCGAGCACCACCTTGCCGCGCGCACGCCCGTTGCCGCTCGAGCGCTCGGCCTCCATGAACGGCTCGAGATAGGCGACCGCGCGCTTCATCGCGCGGGCGCTCTTCACGACCTGCGGCAGGAACATCCGCCCCGAGCCGAAGAGGTCGCCGACGACCGTCATCCCGTCCATGAGCGGTCCCTCGATCACGTCGAGCGGCCGCGGCAGCGCCTGCCGCGCCTCCTCGGTGTCCTCCTCGATGAAGTCCACGATCCCGTGGACGAGCGCATACGAGAGCCGCTCTCCGACGGGCGCCTCGCGCCAGGAGAGGTCGACCTCGCGCTTCGTCCCCTCGCCCTGCACCGTGCCCGCGAAGGCGACGAGACGCTCGGTCGCGTCGGGGCGCCGGTCGAAGATCACGTCCTCGACGTGCTCCAGCAGGTCCGGAGCGATGTCCTCGTAGACGGCGAGCTGCCCCGCGTTGACGATGCCCATGTCGAGGCCCGCCTGGATGGCGTGGTAGAGGAAGGCCGAGTGCATCGCCTCGCGGAGCACCTCGTTGCCGCGGAAGGCGAAGGAGAGGTTGGAGACGCCGCCGGAGACCTTGACGCCCGGGCAGCGGTCCTTGATGCGCGGCACCGCCTCGATGAACGCCTTGGCGAAGCCGGCGTGCTCCTCCATGCCGGTGGCGACGGCGAGGATGTTCGGGTCGAAGACGATGTCCTCGGGTGGGAACCCCACCTCGTCGACGAGCAGCCGGTAGGCGCGCTCGCAGATCTCGACCTTGCGTTCGGCGGTCTCCGCCTGGCCCTGCTCGTCGAAAGCCATGACGACGACCCCGGCCCCGTAGCGGCGCACGACGTGCGCCTTGGCGAGGAAGTCCTCCTCACCTTCCTTGAGGCTGAGCGAGTTGACGACTCCCTTGCCCTGGATGCACTTCAACCCGGCCTCGAGCACCGACCAGCGGGAGCTGTCGACCATGATCGGGAGACGGGCGACCTCCGGCTCCGTGGCGATCAGGTTGAGGAACGTCGTCATGGCCGCCTCGGAATCGAGGAGGTCGGCGTCCATGTTCACGTCGAGGAGATTGGCGCCGCCGCGAACCTGGTCGAGGGCGACGTCGAGGGCGCCCTCGAAGTCGTTGGCCTCGATCAGCCGCCTGAAGCGGGCCGAGCCGGTGACGTTCGTGCGCTCGCCGACCATGACGAAGGTCGTGTCCTGGGCGAAGGCGAAGGGCTCGAGCCCGCTGAAGCGCGTGAGGGAGCGGCGCTTGGGGATCCTGCGAGGCGGGATACCGCGCAGCGCCGAGGCGATCGCGCGGGTGTGGTCGGGCGTCGTCCCGCAACAGCCGCCGACGACGTTGACGAGCCCGCTCTCGGCGAACTCGCGCAGCAGCGAGCTCGTGGTGTCGGGGCCCTCGTCGTAGCCGCCGAAGGCGTTCGGGAGCCCTGCGTTCGGATGACAGCTCGTGTAGCAGTCCGCGAGGCGCGCGAGCTCCTCGACGTGGTGGCGGATCTCGCGCGCGCCCAGGGAGCAGTTGACGCCGACGATCAGCGGCCGCGCGTGCTCGACCGAGGCCCAGAACGCCTCCAGCGTCTGGCCGGAGAGCGTCCGGCCCGAAAGGTCAACGATCGTGACGGAGATCCAGAGCGGCAGCTCGCGGCCGAGCTCGTCGAGCACGTCGCGCGCGGCGACGATGGCCGCCTTCGCGTTCAGCGTGTCGAAGATCGTCTCGATCAGGAGCAGGTCGACACCGCCGTCGACGAGGCCGCGCGCCTGCTCCGCGTAGCTGTCCCGGACGTAGTCGAACGTGACCGCCCGATACGAGGGGTCGTCCACCTTCGGCGAGAGCGAGAGCGTCTGGTTCAGCGGCCCCAGGGAGCCTGCGACGAACCGCGCCCCGTCGTCGCGCTCGTCGCACGCCTGCCGCGCGAGCCGCGCGCCCTCGAGGTTCAGCTCGTAGACGACGTCCTCGAGCCCGTAATCAGCCTGGCCGATCCGGGTGGCCGTGAACGTGTTCGTCGTCGTAATGTCCGCGCCGGCGTCGAGGTACGCCCGATGGACGTCGAGGACGAGGTCGGGCCGCGTCAGGTTGAGAAGGTCGGGGTCGCCGGCGACCTCGCGCGGGTGGTCGCGGAAACGCTCGCCGCGGTAGTCGGCGTCCGAGAGCCCCTGGCGCTGGAGCATCGTCCCCCACGCCCCGTCGAGCACGAGGATCCGCTGTGCCAGCAGCTCGCGCAGGAGCTCGGTGCGGGAGCCTACGGTCGTCGCCATGGACGAATTGTGCCGTCAGGCGGGCGGAGCGGGCTAACCGCGGCCGGCGACGGCGATCTTGTTCTCGGCGTGGCGGAGGCGCTGCTCGACCTTCCAGCGGTCGTCCTCCTCCGCGCCCGAGTCGATCCGATCCAGCAGCGCCTGGGCCTCCTCGGCCTCGCGACGCGCCTCCTCGACGTCGATCTCCTCGGCGCGGACGGCATCGTCGACGAGGACGAGCGCCCGGTCCTGCTGCACCTTGAAGTAGCCCGGACCGGCCGCGAACGCCTGCCAGTTCCCGCTTGCCTTGATGCGGATCTCGCCCGCCTTCAGCATCGCGACGAGCGGGGCGTGCCTGGCAAGGACGCCGATCTCGCCCGAGACGCCGGGGACGATCAGCATCTCGGCCTCGCCCTCGTATGCAGCGCCCTCCGGCGTCACGAGCGAGAGATCGAAGGTGCGGGCCGCGCCTTCCTGGACCGACATCTAGACGGCGGCCGGCTCCGCTTCGCGCTCTTCCTCGGAGGCCTCCGGCTCCTCCGCCTCCTCGGCCTCGGCGGCCGGAGCCTCGTCCTCGCCCATGCTCTTCGCCCGTTCGACTGCCTCCTCGATCGTTCCAACCATGTAGAAGGCCTGTTCGGACAGCTCGTCGTGCTTGCCCTCGATGATCTCGCGGAAGCCCTTGATCGTGTCGGCGAGCCGCACGTACTGGCCGGGGCTGCCGGTGAACGCCTCGGCGACGAAGAACGGCTGGGAGAGGAACCGCTGCACCTTGCGCGCGCGCTGCACGGTGAGCTTGTCCTCGTCGGAGAGCTCGTCCATGCCGAGAATGGCGATGATGTCCTGGAGCTCCTTGTAGCGCTGCAGGATCTCCTGGACGCGCGTCGCGGTGTCGTAGTGCTCGTCGCCGACGATGTCGGGCTGGAGCGCACGCGAGAAGGAGTCGAGCGGGTCGACGGCGGGATAGATCGCCTGCTCGGCGATCGACCGCGAGAGCACCGTCGTCGCGTCGAGGTGGGCGAACGTGTTCGCCGGCGCGGGGTCGGTGAGGTCGTCGGCGGGCACGTAGATCGCCTGCACCGACGTGACCGAGCCCTTGCGGGTCGAGGTGATGCGCTCCTGCAGCTGGCCCATCTCGGTGGCCAGCGTCGGCTGGTAGCCGACGGCGGAGGGCATGCGGCCGAGGAGCGCCGAGACCTCCGAGCCCGCCTGGGTGAATCGGAAGATGTTGTCGACGAACAGGAGCACGTCCTTGCGCTCCACGTCGCGGAAGTACTCGGCCGCCGTCAGCCCCGTGAGGGCCACCCGCAGCCGCGAGCCCGGAGGCTCGGTCATCTGTCCGAAGATGAGGGCCGTTTTCTCGATGACCCCCGATTCCCGCATCTCATG
>DATIBF010000106.1:0-13169 GCA_035457655.1 Gaiellaceae bacterium | reverse complement strand
CGTCGCCCTGGTCGACGTCGACCACGACGGTCGGCTGCACGAAGAAGCCGCGGTCGCCGTTCGTGTCGCCTCCCACGAGCACCTTGGCCTTGCCACTCGACGCGCGCTCGAGGAAGCCGAGGACCCGTTCCTGCTGCGACTTGGAGATCACCGGGCCCATCTCGATGTCCTCGCCCTCGGCGGGGTCGCCGACCTTGAGGGACTCGATCTTCGGGACGAGGTCGTCGAGGAGCTTGTCGTAGATCTTGGGGCCGGCGACGATGCGCGAGGCCGCGGTGCAGTCCTGCCCGGAGTTCCAGTAGCCGGCGATCCTGATGCCGTCGGCGACCGCCTCGGGATCGGCGTCGTCGAAGACGACGACCGGCGCCTTCCCGCCGAGCTCCAGGTGGACGCGCTTCAGCGACTCGGACGCGGCCTTGGCCACCGCCTTGCCGGTGGCGACGTCGCCGGTCAGGGAGACCATGCGGACGTCCGGGTGGCGGACGATGCCGGCTCCGACCGGCTCGCCGTCGCCCGTGATGACGTTGACCACGCCCGGCGGGAAGATCTCCGAGATGTACTCGGCCAGCATCAGGGTCGAGAGCGGCGTCTGCTCCGACGGCTTGAGGACGATCACGTTGCCGGCGGCCAGCGCGGGCCCGATCTTCCACACGCCCATCATGAGCGGGTAGTTCCACGGGGAGATCTGACCGACGACCCCGACGGGCTCGCGGCGGATCATCGACGTGTAGCCGGCCATGTACTCACCGGCGGCCTTGCCCTCGAGGTTGTGCGCGGCGCCCGCGAAGTAGCGCAGGTTGTCTGCCGCGACCGGCACCTCGTCCACGACGATCCCCATCGGCTTGCCGACGTTCGCGGACTCGACCTCACAGAGCTCGTCGGCATGGGCCTCGAGCGCGTCCGCGAGCTTCAGCAGCATGCCCGAGCGGTCGCCGGGGGTGGTCTCGAGCCACTCCGGCAACGCCGCCTTGGCGGCCTCGACGGCGCGGTCGACGTCGGCCTGTGTGCCGTTCGGGACCTCCGCGATCGTCTCGCCGGTGGCGGGGTTCAGGATCTCCGCCGTCCCACCCTCGACCGCGTCGACCCACTCACCCCCCACGAAGTTCTTCTGCTGGGATACGGCAACGCTCATTTGGATCGACCTCCGTTTCGACGCTGGGGCCAGCGTAGCCCTCGGTGAGTTCCGCAACAAGCCCGAAACGCGGGCCTAACCGCCCGGAGACGGTTCGACACGCTGTCGAAAATCTACTCGCGGAGCACGCCTCGGCGCGCCAGCGCGTCGACGAGCAGGTCGGACGGCAGCTCGTGGACGACCGTGCCGTTGTGGCCTCTCATGGTCTCGGCCGCGCAGAGAGCGTTCAGGATCGCCTCCTCGGTCGCCTCGACGACGGCGTCGAAGAACGGCGTGATACGACCGTTCGGCACCATCTCGAGCGGCACCGTCGGAGGGTTCTCGGTGGCGATGTCGCCCGCCGGCAGGCCCCGGTTGCCCGTGGCGAAGCAGAGGAAGAGATCGCCGCTCGAGTTCTCGCCGACGCCTCCGGCGCGGGCGATCCCGAGCCCGGCGCGCTGGGCCAGCCGCTCGCACTGGCCCGGAAGCAGCGGCGCGTTCGTGCCCACCAGGACGATGATCGATCCGCCCGGCTGCGCTCCGGGCACTCCCGGAAGCGGGACGACGTCCGCGGCGATGTCGAGGCCGACCGGCACTCCGTCGACGCGGAGGCGCTCGCGCCGGCCGTAGTTCGCCTGGACGAGTACGCCGACGACGTAGCCCTCGACCACGCGCGACGAGGTCCCGATGCCGCCCTTGAACTCGTGGCAGATCATCCCGGTCCCGCCGCCCACGTTCCCCTCGGCGACCGGCCCGGGCGCGGCGGCGGCGTGCGCCTCGCGCGCGTGCTCCGGCTTCACGTGCATGCCGTTGATGTCGTTGAGCGATCCGTCCCACGTCTCGCCGACGACGGGAAGGCTCCAGAATTCGCCGCCGTCGCCGCGGCGCTCCACCTCCGCGGCGATGAGCGCGTCGTGGACGACGCCCACGGAGTGCGTGTTCGTCAGCCCGATCGGGGACGTGAGCATCCCCGACTCCCGGATCCACTCGAGCCCCGTGAGCTCCCCGTTCCCGTTCAGGCGGTGCGGGCCGGCGAAGACAGGCTCCTCCCAGGGGTTGCCCTCATGCGGGAGGACGACGGTGACGCCGGTGCGCACCGAGTCACCCTCGACCACCGTCGCGTGACCCACCCGGGCGCCCGGCACGTCGGTGATGGCGTTCAGCTTGCCGGTGGGCAGCGTCCCGATCCGGATCCCGAGCTCCCTCGCACGCGGCCTCGCCACGGCGGAAGCTTAGAGCGCCCGGCGGGATGATGGCCCGCTGGCGCTCTTAGACTCCGGCGCGTGGAAGTGCTGCAGCGACCGGACTCGGTCTGCATCGTCGCCGTCGACGGCGGCGTGCTCGTCGCCGTCCGCCAGAGCCGGGCCGGCGCCGGCGAGCGGACCCTCGAGCTTCCGGCGGGCTCGATCGAGGAGGGCGAGACCCCTGAGGAGTGCGCCGCGCGGGAGCTGGTCGAGGAATGCGGCTTGACGGCGGGGGCCTGGCGGAAGCTCGGCGAGTTCTGGGCGGCGCCCGACTACGCAACGGAGTACGTCCATGCCTTCGAAGCGACGGACCTCGTCGACGTCGGTATCGGGGAGCGCGAGGAGGGCGACGACCTCGTCATGGAACGCCTGCCGCTCAGGGGCGTGATCGGAGAGCTCTCGGACGCGAACTCCCTGGCCACGCTCGCGCTCTGGCTCCAGGGCTGACCGGGAACCAGCGAGTTACCATCGGCACGTGGCCGAGCCGCCCGAGGTCGAAGGTCGCATCTTCATCAGCTACCGGCGCGAGGACTCTGCCTACCCAGCCGGCTGGCTCTTCGACCGGCTCGCGGAGCGCTTCGGCGCCGAGCGGATCTTCAAAGACGTCGACTCGATCGAGCTGGGGGACGACTTCGTCGAGGAGATCGAGGAAGCCGTCGGCCAGACCGACGTGCTGCTCGCGCTCATCGGCGGGAAGTGGCTGACCGTCGCCGACGAGCAAGGGAGCCGCCGGCTCGACGACCCTGAGGACTTCGTCCGCCTGGAGATCGAGGCGGCGCTCCGGCGGAGCGTGCGCGTCATCCCCATCCTCGTGGAGGGCGCGAGCATGCCGAGCGAGGAGCAGCTGCCGCCGAGCCTGACGCCGCTCGCCCGCCGCCAGGCTCTCGAGCTCAGCCCCGCCCGCTTCAGCTCCGACACGAGTCGGCTCCTCGCCGTCCTCGAGCGCGCGCTCGCCGATGCGCGGGCGGCAGAGGAACCGCCGCGCATCGAAGAGGCGCCTCCGGCTCCGGGCTGGCGGCGACGCCTGCCGGCGAAGGGTCGACTCCTGATCGGGGCGGCCGCGGCGGCCGTGCTCCTGGCAGGCGTGCTTGGAGGCGTCCTCCTCATCGGGGGAGGAGGCGACACCTCCCCGACGCCCACGCGGGAGGGCTCCCTCTCCCCTCCCGACAACGGGTTGATCGCATACGTCAGCGATGCGGGAGAAAGCGGGAAGGAGCTTTGGGAAGCTCGCTCCGACGGATCCCCTATCCGTCAGCTCACGACCGATTTTGCCGAGGTGCGAAACCCCGACTGGTCTCCTGATGGCACGAAGATCGCGTTCGCGTCCAATCGCGACAACGAGGGCAACGACTTCGATCTCTGGGTCGTGAACGCCGAGGGGCTGGAGGGACGAAGGGTGACCGACGGCCCCGCCCGCGACGGCGCCCCGTCGTGGTCGCCCGACGGCTGCTGGATCGCCTTCGGCCGCGAGGAGGTTGATGGGAACACGGACATCTGGATCGTGGACGCCAAGGGGAGAACGGAGCCTCAACCGGTGACCGACGATTCTGCCAACGACGTCACTCCCGATTGGTCGGCAACGGACCTGATCGCGTTCGGCAGCGAGCGCGACGGCCACGACTACGACATCTACACCGTGGATCCACTGGAGCCGGACACCGTCACCCCTGTCACCGAGAACGACTGGAACGACTGGTTCCCCGACTGGTCGCCCACCGGCGTGAGCATCGCGTATCACAGCACCCCCCGCGGCGACGGCTCGGACCCCGAAATCTTCATGATCGACGTCCCGGACGGGCTGGAGCAGCGACTTACGATCAACGAGACGGACGACCTTCACCCTGACTGGTCGCCGGACGGCCAGCTCATCGCGTTCGATGCCCAGTCGGACGATGGCACGATCGACATCCACGCGGTTCAGGTTGCGACGGGTGCAGAAGAACCGCTGATCCCCGGAGACCCGAACGATGAATTCGCGGCCTGGGGCATCGGCGCCCTAGAAGCCGAGCAGAGCGATGCCGGCGGCGACGAGGACTGCGCCGCCTAGACGCACAGGGCCCACCCGCTCGTCGAGCATGAGCGCCGCGCCGATCGTGGCGATGACGACGCTCGTCTCGCGGACCGCGGCCACCGGGGCGGCCTCGGCGCGGGCCAGGGCGGCGAGAACGAGGCCGTACGCGACGCACATGCCGAGGCCGGCGATGACCGTGGCCGGGCCCAGCTCGTCCTGCAGCGTCGAGCGGCCCTTGAGCCAGGCGATCCCGAGGGCATAGCCGATCGCCGGGACGACGAGCACCAGCTCGAGGTACGTCAGGGCGTTCGCGTACCGGATCCCCTCGTCGTCCACGAGCGTGTACCCGGCGATCGAGCAGGCGATGGCCAGCCCGAAGAGGACGCCGGCCGAGCCCGCCGGGTGGCGCAGACCGCGGACGAGCAGGACGCCGACGCCGACGAGGCAGACCCCGAGGGCCTGCGCGGCGTTGGTCTCCGCGCCGAGCAGGAGCACGCCGACCACGAGGACGAGCACCGGCGCCGCCCCCCGCGCGAGCGGATAGACGACCGAAAGCTCCGCCCGCCGGTAGGCGGCGCCCAGGAGCGCGAAGTACACGAGCTCGAGCGCCGCGCTGGCAGCGACGTACGGCCAGGCCTCTGGCTCGAGCTCCCAGCGCAGCGCCGCCACCGGCGCAAGCAGAACCACCGCCGTGACGAGCGCCACCGCCGCGGCCGCCTCCGGGTCGCGCGCACGGGCGAGCAGAAGGTTCCAGAGCGCGTGCACGAACGCAGCTCCGAGCGCGAGCAGGAAGGCAGACGCGGGCATCCGACTAGTCTCGCTAGGAGGGCGGTCGGGCCGGCGGGGGCCTAGGAGGGTTTGGCGGAATATCGCTCCCCGCCGGGGTGCGATGGTCGTTCCGAGACAAGGACGCAGGGAGCGCCCGTAGCAGGAAGCTACGGGCGCAACCGAGGACGCAGCTCTCGGGGCGACCAGCGCGGCCCGACGGCACAGCCTGGCATTTCGTCAAACCCTCCTAGGCGAGAAGCTCCCTGTAGTGCCGGTACCAGTCGCTCTGGAAGCGCTGCTCGGGGTCGTACTCGAGTTTCTTCTCCAGGAACGCCGGAAACTGTGGATAGCAGCGCAGGAGCTGCTCCCTCGTCGCCCAGCGGTGGTAGGTGAGGAAGTAGCTCCCGCCCCTGCCACTCGCGGCGTCGATCAGGTTGCGGAAGGCATCGGCGGAGCGCTCGAGACCCTCGGGCGTGTGCTCGGTGTGGAGATTGAAGATGATGCAGGCGAAGCGGTCTCGCGCCCAGGGCAGGAAGGTCTCGTCGTCGCGCTCGATCAAGCGAATCGTCCCGTAGATGACGTCGACGCCCGTCCTGCGGAAGTCCTCGGCGACACCGGCGACGAACTCGCTCAGCCGGTCCCTCGGGACGTAGAGCTCCGAGATCATCTCCGTCGCCGGATGCGCGGCTCCCAGCGCGCGGTCGAGCTCGACGTGGTAATCGTCGATGTACTCCCCCATCTGGTGGCCGTCGGAGTAGTAGATCTGTCCCGACGTCGCCAGGTAGTGCACGGCGTAGCGCTCGAACGCCTCGGACTTCTTGGTGTGCGCGAGGTAGAGGAGCCCCTTCCAGTCGTCGAGCGAGAGGGCGCGCTGGCCGGCGGGCATGGGCGTGTCGTCCGGCACCGGGCGGTAGCAGGAGAAGACGCCCCGGCTCAGGAACTCGTCCGAGCCGGGGTCGGTCGCGAACTGGAAGTCGCCGTAGAGGAAGCCCGACCGGACGCGCTCGTCGAAGGCGGCGATCAGGCCGTCGATCGACCGCACCTCGACGACCCGCTCGACCTTCCGCCGGGGCACGAGCCGTAGCGTCACCGAGTAGACGACGCCGAACAAGCCGTAGCCGCCGACGACGAGCGAGAAGAGCTCGGGCTCGGACGCGCGGCTGCAGGTACGGGCCTCACCCGAGGCGTCCACGAGCACGAGCGACTCGACGTCGGCGACGATCGGCGGCAGGGTGAGCGCCCGCCCGTGGACGTTGGCGGCAATCGCGCCGCCGAGGGTGAGCCGATCGGCGCCGGTCTGCTTCTGGGCGAACGCCCAGGCGCCGCCACCGTTCTCGGGCGCGCTGAGGTAGGCATAGAGGGCCGGCCACTGGATTCCCGCCTCGACCTCGATCGTCCCGCGCTCGGAGTCGAGCGCAAGCACCCGCGCAAGGCCCCGGGTGTCGAGGACCAGCCCGCCCGCACAGAACTGCTGCCCTCCCATCGCGTGCCTGCCGCCGCAGACCGCGAGCGGCCGTCCGAGCTCGCGGGCGCGGGCGACGGCCGCCTGGACACCGGCGAGCGAGTCTGCCTCGAGGACCGCCTCGACCTCGGCCTCGTTCAGCTTCGAGTGGATGTCGTTCACGATGGCAGGCATCGCGATCCTCCTTTCAGCGCCGCCCCGGACAGGAACACGTCGACGGCGGCCGCGAGCCCTCCGGCCGCCTTGTTCGCCTCGTACAGCTGACCCCGGACGGTCTCGGTGAAGCCGGCGAAGAAGAGGCCGGCGGGGGACGCGCCCTCACGCGGGAGGCCGCTCTCGTCGAGCGCTCCCGGAACGTCGAGCAGCTCCTCGAGCCCTGTCCGGAACCCCGTCGCCGCTACGACCGCGTCGTAGTCCTCCTCGGTCCCGTCGGCGAACACGACTCCGCCCGGCCGGAAGCGGAGCACGGCCGGCCGCACGCTGACCCGGCGGGCCTTGAGCTCGCGCACGAAGCCGACGTCGATCACCGCGGGCCTCCGCTCCGAGAACGAGCCCCAGGCGGGCGGCTCGAGCCCGAAGGGTGCGAGGTCTCCGAGCGCGAGGCGGCGCATCCTTGCGGCCGCCCGGTCGACCGCGCCGGCCGGAAGCGGGCTGAGCAGGATCCCGAAGACCTGGACGGGGATTCCGGCCACCTCGCGGGAGACGATCGGCGGCGAGGACCGGACTGCGATCTCCACGCCGCGGGCGCCCTGCTCGACGAGGTCGGCGGCTATCTCGGCGCCGCTGTTCCCGATGCCGACGACGAGCACCTTCTGACCCGCGAAGGTTCGGCCGGAGCGGTAGTCGGCCGAATGGAGGAGCGGCCCTCCGAACGCCTCCGCGCCCGGAACGCCGGGGAGGACCTTGCGGCGGTGCCGTCCCGTCGCCACGACGACGGCCCGACAGTCCCAGCGACCCGCCTCGGCCTCCACCGTCCAGCCGCCGTCGGCGCGCCGGATCGCCTTCACAGAGACGCCCCCGCGCACGTCGAGCCCAAGATGCTCGGCGTAGTCCTCCAAGTAGCGCGCGTAGTCGTCCTTCGCGACGAAGCGCCCATACGAGCGCGGGATCGGGTGAAGCGGGAGACCGGAGAAGCGCCGCGTCGTGTGCAGATGGAGGCGGTCGTAGCGCCCGCGCCAGGTGGCTCCGACGCGGTCGTCCCGATGGAGAACGACGGGCGGGAGCCCGCGCCGCGCGAGGCACGCCGCCGCCGAGAGGCCGGAGGCGCCCGCGCCGACCACCACGACCTCCGCGTCGGGGGACGAGGTCACGCCGCCCTCAGGTTGTAGACGCCGTAGACGAGCAGGAACGCCGCGAGCACCCAGTGGAAGACGATCGGGATCGTCCCGCCGAACCAGCGCTGGTCGGGGCGCCGCCACATCCGCACGACGTAGCGGACGGCCATGGCGCCGGCGTACACGCCGCTGGTGACGACGACCGCCGCCCCGACCGCCCGGCGGGGCTCGGTCAGCAGCCCGTCCCGCGACCAGTCGAGGAAGGCCGCCGAGACGGCCGCCATGACGGCCAGGAAGACGAGTTGGATCGGGAGCAGGTACCGGTACGGAAGAAGGTTCCACTGCGACATCGGGGGCAGCCAGGCCGGCGCGTAGCGCGCGACCACGATCTGGCCGGCGACCCGTCCCAGGAAGAGCAGCGTGAGGAGGAGGAGCACGAGGCCGGCCGCGCGGGGGTCGTCGACGGGAGCGGCGAGCAGGTACCAGCCGACGGCCGCGCCGGTGACGGCGAGCACCGCGACCAGGAGCACCTTCGTGGCCCTCGGAGTGCCGCCCTCAACCATCTCGGCTCCGTTCCGGTAGGGGCCGACTCTTCCCCGCGCGCTCTCGGTCGGCCTGAGCGCGCGCCGAGTCCCGCACGCTCTCCTCGATCGCGCGCAGAAGCTCGTCGGGTGCGTCCGCGTGACCGAACGCGTCACGGACGATCGCGGGCAGCTCGCGCCGGTAGTCGTGCCCGGTCGCGCCGAGCTCCACCTGGAACGTCGTCCCGTTCTTGACGTCGAAGAGGACCTGGAGGAAGGTGATCCCCGGAAGCCATCGCATCCCGCGCGGGATGCGGGGGTCGGACGGCCGACTCGCCGGGAGCCAAGACGGCCGCCGCCAGAGGAGCCTGAGCCCCGAGTAGTTCGCAACCGGGTCCTCCGGGTGCACGACGATCGTGAGCCGATCCTCCGGCAAGGCACGACGGAGGTCTTCGACGAGTTCCGCGGCGCCGTCCGGCACGCCGACGAGCAGGGCCCTGGCGGGTCGGACGCCCTCCGGGCCGGCGAGCGCGCCGGTGCCGATCCAGGCCCCGAGGCTCTCGCCGTAGAGGATGAGCTCCGGCGCGCGCTCGCGCTCCGCGATCGCGGCGAGCAGGAGCCGGTACGTCTGGATCCCGATGGGCACCGCCTTGAGCGACCGGTACGAACGCTGGTTGCCGTACTGGAGGGCAACCGTCGCGAGGTTGCCGCCGCAGTAGTACTCCTCCGACTCGACCGGGACCGGATGGACGAAGCCGGCACCGGTGGTGCAGGCGACGAGGATCCGGCTCCGCTCGAACGCACCCAGGCGCTCGAGCTCCGCGACCGCCAGCCGAGCCCGAGCGGCAGGATCCGGAGCGCTCTCGAGGCCGACGTACACCCGTATCGGATCGAGCGCCGTCCTGCCGACCACCTCCTCGATGCGCACAGCGGGAGTCGCGAGGCCGAGAAACTTCCGTCCCTCCCGGTCGAGCGTCTCGAGCGCGATCGCGCTTCCCCCGCCGACCGATACCGTCGGCAGATAGTCGTACGTGACCGAGGCCTTGACGAGATCCTGCGGCTCGCCGAGCCGCCTCTGGAGCGCAACGAGCTCCGTCGCCCCCAGGGCCACGAGGCGACCGACCCAGGCGAGCGCGAGGAGCCGAAAAAACGGGGGAGCCCGGTCGGCGATGCGGACGGCCGGCTCGGCCGCGCAGGCCGCGAGCACGACGGTTGACGCGGTCTCGACGCCGTCGGCGAGCGCCCAGCCCGGCCGCTGCCCAGCCCACGCCTTTCCCCCCAGGCCGGCGGCGGCCAGGACTGCGATCGCCGCCAGACGGCCGCCCGGGAGGCGTCTCGCCAGGCGGACGGCCAGCTCCTCGACCACCGTGCCGGCCGCGGCTCCCATGAGCGCGGCTCCGCCGACGATCAGCCGACCGTCCGCCTCAGTCCGGGAGGCGAGCGACGGGCCGCGCGCAAGCACTCCTGCGACGGCGCCGATGACGAGCGCCCGGCCACTCGTCCGCCGGGACTCCGGGTGAGTCGCCATGATCGCGCTCGCACAGTAGACCTCCTGTCGTTTCCCTGCTTAACTGGGCAGGTTGTGAGCGCCGTCGTGGAGGCGCGGGCCGGCGAGGCGGACCTGCCTCGAACCATCGCGAGGCTGTGGTCCCGAGCCGTATCGGCGTCCCGCGACTATCCCGCGTACCTCGTCGAAGAGGCAGGCGGATGGCGAAGCATCTCGTGGGCGGAGGCAGGCTCGCGGGTCGACGAGCTCGCCTTCGGCTTCCTCGCTCTCGGCGTCCGCAAGGGAGACAGGGTCGCCGTGCTCAGCCGCACGCGCCTCGAGTGGACGCTCTGCGACTTCGCGCTCGCCTCGCTCGGAGCCGTAGTCGTGCCGATCTACCTGCAGAGCTCGGCAGCCGACACGGAGCACATCGTCTCGCATTCCCGGGCGCGGGCCGTCATCACCGAGGGCGCAGACGAGACGCGCCGGATCCGCGAGCTCGCTCCCTCCTTGCCGGAGGTCGAGCAGGTCGTCCAGATCGAGCCGGGAGCCGACGTCACGCTCGAGGACGTCATCTCGGCCGGCCGGGGGCTGCGGGACAGCCGGCCCCAGGCTCTCGCCGAGGCCCGCTCCGCAGTGGCCGAAGACGACGTCCTCACGATCATCTACACCTCGGGCACGACCGGCAAGCCGAAAGGATGCGTCCTCAGCCACCGCAACTTCACCGCCCTCGCGGAGTCGGTCGCCCGCGTCGAGGGTCTCTACCAGCCGGGCGACACGGCAGTCCTCTTTCTTCCGCTCGCCCACAATTTCGCCCGCCTCGTGCAGTTCTGCTCGGCGGAGGTCGGCGTCACGATCGCGTTCTGCCCGGAGCCGGCGAACGTCGGCAGAGCGCTGGTTGCCGTCCGCCCCACCGTCTTTCCGAGCGTCCCGCGGCTCTTTGAGAAAGCCTACGCCACCGCCCGGACGCGGATGGAGGCCCGGAGCGCCCCGAGCCGGATGCTCGCGGCCTGGGCTCTCGGCGTCGGCGGCCGCGCCGCCCGTGCGCAGGGTTTCGGCTCGCCCCTCCTCCGCGTCCAACACCGCCTGGCCGACAGGCTCGTCTTCGCGAAGATCCGCGAGCGACTCGGAGGCCGCCTGCGGGTCGGGATCTCGGGCGGGGCGCCGCTCGCGGCGGACATCGTTGATTTCTTTCTCGCCTGCGGCGTCCCCGTCCTCGAGGGCTACGGCCTCACCGAGACGACGAGCGCCTGCACGATCAACCGCTTCGGAAGCATCCGCGCGGGCTCGGTCGGTCCCGCACTGCCCGGGATCGAGCTCTCGTCCGCCGAGGACGGCGAGATCCTCGTCCGCGGCGAGACGGTCTTTCGCGGCTACTACCGAAACGACGAGGCGACGGCCGCCGTCCTCCGCTCGGACGGCTGGCTTCTGACGGGCGACATCGGGGTGATCGGCGAGGACGGCGTGCTCACGATCACGGACCGCAAGAAGGAGCTGATCGTCACCGCCGGCGGGAAGAAGATCGCGCCGCAGAACGTGGAGAACGCGCTGATCGCCTCCGGGTATTTCGAGCGGGCGCTGGTCGTCGGCGACCGCCGGCCGTACCTGGTCGCGCTCCTGGTCGTCGATCGGGAGCGGTTGCGGGGCGAGACGAGCTCCGTCGCGGAGGAACACGAGCTCGTCGAACGCGTCGTCGAGCAGGTCAACGCCGGGTTGGGCCGCGCCGAGCAGGTGAAGAGGTTCGCGATCCTCCCGCGCGACCTCTCGATCGAGGACGGAGAGCTCACGCCGACGTTGAAGCTTCGCCGCCGTGTGTGCGAGGAGCACTTCGGCGATCTCATCGACGGCCTCTACTCGGGCAAGAGCTAGCGGAGCCGGAACGTCCAGCGCTTGAAGAGGACGTACGCAACAGGGGTGATCAGGAGGAGAGAGATCGCCAGGCCGAGCCTCGAGTCGATGCCGGTTCCCTCGACGAGGAGAGCGAGGATCACGGCATTGAGCACGGTCACGACCACTCCGACGAGCATGTAGCGGAGGTATGCCGCCCAGAAGCCCTCGTGCCCCAGCCGAAAGGTGAAGTACCGGTTGCCCAGGTACATGAGGGCGTTCGCAACGAGGTAGGAGAGAACCGCGGCCGGGACGTACGGCGTGTCGATCGCGTGGAGTCCGGCGAAGACGGCGAGGTTCGCGAGGTACCCGCCGGCCCCGACGAGCACGAAACGTGCGGGCCGGCCAAGCCGTTCACGGTCACCGGTGCCGGCGATCACGCTCCCAGAGAATCGGGAACAGAGGGTGCTCCATCGGCGCCCCGGCGGGGAGCTCCTCCGCCAGCCCGGGGAAGTCGGGAGACGTCCGCCACGGCCGCGGCGCGTGCCTGGCGTCGTCGCCCAGGAAGCGCACGGAGAAAGCACGCCGCCGGCTCCCTAGCGGGGCGCCTCCGGCGGCGTGCAGCGTGAGCATGTGGAAGAAGACTGCGTCGCCGGGCTCGAGCGCCCAGCCGACGATGCGAAAACGCTCCGGGTTCGCGTCGATGTCGGGTAGCTCCTCGAGGCTCCCTTCGGGGAACCACTTCGCCTCGTCGTCCATGAATGTCCTCGGCATCAGCCACGGGCCGAGGTGGGATCCCGCGACGAACTCGAGCGTCGCCCCCCGCGCGACCGGGTCGACCGGCATCCACATGCTGGCGACCTGCGTGCCCTCGACGTTGTAGTAGGGCTGGTCCTGGTGCCACGGCGTCCGCTGCGACGTGCCCGGCTCCTTCACGAGCAGGTGATCGTGGAAGAGGCGGACCGAGGCGCTACCCATCAGCTCGCCGGCGATCGCGGCCGCGCCCGAGCCGCGGATGAACTCGTCGTACTCGGGAATCCTCTGCCAGTTGCAGAAGTCCTCGACGAAGCGCCCCGGATCGTCAGGCCGGCTCGCGACGAGGGCGCGCGGGCTCGGCGCCGCGAGGTTTCGCTCGATCCCCCGTTCGACGAGGGAGACCTCCTCCGGCGAGAACGCGCCGCGCACGCACGCGGCGCCGTCGCGCCGGAAATCCTCGATCAGAGCGCTGTCCATGCCGCTTGACTCTAGGGCAATCCGGCGGGCGACTCGCTCCGTAGACAGTGACACCGGGTTCGAGGGAGAGACCTGTCCCGACAGGGCGCACCGCGCCGCTCGGTCGAGGCGGAAGCTCGATTCCGGAACTCCGAAGGGGTGGGCCCGCCCGGCGCCCGCCCCTTCGACTCTTGCCTGTCCTCACCGTGTTTGGGAAAAGCGCTGGGCGGCTATTCCTTATCCGTCCATCGAC
>DATIBF010000105.1:0-13628 GCA_035457655.1 Gaiellaceae bacterium | reverse complement strand
TCCCTACCGAGGAGCGCGGCCTGGGTGCTGGCAGGCTGCGCGGAACCCGATGACCTCTGGCGCGCCGAAGCGGCCTGGTGGGAGCGGGTCGAGCGCGACGCCGAGGAGCTGGCTCGGGGACAGCGCGAAGGCCGCGGCGCGGTCGTCGGAGTCGTGGCTCTCCTGGCCGCGGACGCGCGGCGCGCGGCGCTGGCGGTCGGCGCGGCCGTGCGAGGTGGCGCTGTCCTCGACGGAGGTCTCGATGCCCCAGGTTGAGCCTCCGGCCTCGGCGAGGCAGATGAGCCGCGTCGCGATCGTCGCGCCGCAGGCGCGCCTGCGTGACGCACTCGTCGCCGTTGCGGACGCAGGCGTCGTCCAGCTCGCCGGTCCGCTGCCGGCTCCCGAGGGCGAGGAGCTCGAGGCGCTCCGCCGGCTCGAGCGTGCACTGTCGGAGAACGGCAGGCCAGGTTCTCGCCTCGTCCTGCGGAGGACCGACCCGGTCGAGCTGGAGCGGCTCGGGCGTCGCGACCTCCTGGCCGGGGAAGTCGAGCTTTCGCGCCGCGCCGAGGCCGCTGTCCGACACGGCCGCTTCGCCGTGCTCGTCGGGTGGATTCCACGCTCCGAGATCGACGGCCTCGAGGAGCGGCTTGCGGCGCAGGGGTCGGGGATCGTCGAGCTGCCTCGGCCCGCGTGGGTGGAGCCCCCGACGCTGCTCCCCGAAGGCGGCGCCGCCGAGCGGTTTCGGCCGCTCGTGGACACGTACGGGGCGCTCCGCTACGCGGACGTCGATCCGACGCCGTTCGCGGCGATCTCGTTCGTCGTGATGTTCGGGATGATGTTCGGTGACGTCGGCCAGGGGCTGCTGCTCGCCGGTCTCGGCGCCGCGCTCTCCCGGGTCCGACACGGGCGCCTGGCACCGTTCCGCCACCTCTGGCCCTTCCCCGTGGCCGCCGGGCTGGCGGCGGCGTTCTTCGGGCTGCTTTACGGCGAGTTCTTCGGGCCGACCGGCGTCGTCCCGACCATCTGGGTCAAGCCGACGGAGGACCCGATCGTCTTGCTCGCGGCGGCCGTCGCCGTCGGAGGCGTCCTGCTCGCGATCTCATACGGGATCGGGATCGTGAACCGCTGGCGCGAAAGCGGGCCGGCCGCGGCGCTCACCGCGCCCTCGGGAATCGCCGGCTTCCTCATATTCCTCGGGCTCGGCCTTGCGGCCGGCGGCTGGTACCGGGAGTCGGTTCCGCTCGGACTCCTCGGCGGGGTGTTCGCCCTGGCCGGCGCGCTGCTCCTCGGAGCGGGCTTCCACGCCGAGGCGGGGCGCGGGGCCGCGGCCGCGACGCAGGCGACCGTCGAGGTCGTCGACTCGCTCGTCCGCGTCGTCGCCAACGTCATCTCCTTCGCCCGCCTGGCCGCCTTCGGCCTCATGCACGCGGCGCTCGCGGAGGTCGTCTGGGACGCGACGACCGCGCTCTGGGGCGGGGCGGCCGGCTCGCTCCTCGCCGTGGCTGTGTTCCTCGTCGGCAACGCGCTCACGTTCTCCCTCGAGGCGCTCGTCGCCGCCGTCCAGGCCCTCCGGCTCGAATACTACGAGCTCTTCTCGCGCATCTTCGCGGGGGAAGGGCAGCGCTTCACCCCCTGGCACATCCCGCTCGACAACGGATTGGAGGCAGCATGGAAACCCTGATCTGGACAGCGCCGGTCGTGGCGGCGGTCGCCGTGCTCACCGTCGCCGGCCTGCGCCGGGCCCCCCGACGCGGGCTCAAGCGCCTGGTCACCGTCAACCTCGTGCTCGCGCTTGCCGCCCTCGGCGTGCTCGCCGGGCTCCTCTTCGGGGCGGTCGAGCCGGCGAACGCCGCCGACACGGCCCAGGCCGCGGACGACACGTGGGCAGCCTGGCTCGGGGCGGCAATCGCGGTCGCCGGCTCGGCCATCGGCGCGGCGATCGCCGTCGCCTACACCGGGGCCGCGGCGCTGGCCGCCATCAGTGAGAAGCCGGAGATCTTCGGCCGCGCCATGGTCATTGTCGGACTGGCCGAGGGCATCGCCATCTACGGCCTCGTGATCGCCATCATCCTGATCGGCAGGACGTGAGCCGGGTCGTCGCCATCGGCGAGCAGGAGCTCGTGGACGGCTACGGGCTCGCCGGCGTCGAGGTCCTCACCGCCGCCGACCCCGCGTCGGTACGGCAGGCGTTCGTGGAGGTGGAGGGCGACGCCGGGCTGCTCATTCTCACCCCGGCCGCCGAGGCTGCCCTCGGGCCGCGGCTAGCCGAGCCACAACCCTTCGTCTGGGTGGTGCTTCCGGCATGAGCGTGGAACGGTTGCGAGCCACGCTCCTCGAGGATGCCGAGGCCGAGGCGCGGAGCCTGCTCGAGGACGCCGAGAGGCGGGCGGCGGTAGCGGCGGAGCGGTCGGAAGCGGACTCGCGACGGCTCCTCGAGACCGCGCGTGCGGAGGGCCTCGCGTCGGGCGAGCTCCGCTCCGCGCGTGCGCAGGCGCTTGCGCGCGCCGAGGCGAGGCGGCTCGTCCTGGAGGCGAAGGCCGACGTCTACGCAGAGTTCCGGCGGCGGGCCTTCGCGGCCGCGCTCGCCCTTCGGGACGACGAGGAAGCCTACGGTCGCATGCTCAGGGGGCTCGAGGCCGAAGCCCGGCATTCCCTCGGCGACGGCGCCGCGATCGAGCTCGACCCGCCGGAGGTCGGCGGCGTCCGTGCCCGGGCCGGGAAGCGCAGCGTCGACCTGACGCTTCCCGTGCTCGCCGAGCGCTGCATCGTGTTGCTCGGCCCAGCGGTCGAGGAGCTGTGGCGATGAGCGGCACCGTCCTGCGCGTCGACGGCCCCGTCGTCGAGGTCTCGGGCTTGGACACCGCCGCCATGCTCGACCTCGTCGAGGTCGGCGCCGCGCGCCTTCCCGGCGAGGTCATCGCGCTGGTCGACGGCGTCGCCACCGTCCAGGTCTACGAGTACACCGGCGGGCTGCGGCCTGGGGAAGAGGTCGTCTCGAGCGGCCTCCCGCTCACCGCCGAGCTCGGCCCAGGCCTCCTCGGCGGCGTCTTCGACGGGATGCTGCGCCGGCTGGCAGACGCCGACGAGTTCCTCGCGCCGGGAGGGCGTCTCGCCACCCTGGCGCGGGAGCCCCGGTTCGAGTTCACGCCGCGGATCGCCGCCGGCGCCGACGTCGGTCCGGGGGCGGTCCTCGGCACGGTGCCCGAGGCGGACGCCCTCGAGCACCGGGTGCTCGTGCCCCCGGACGCGGGCGGTACCGTCGAGTGGATCGCCGATGCAGGGCGCTACGGCGTCGACGACGTCATCGCGCGGGTGGTCGGTCGCGAGCTCACGCTCGCCCACCGCTGGCCCGTACGGCGCCCTCGGCCGTTCAGGTCGAGGGGCCAGGTGGGGACCCCCGCGCCGCTCGTGACCGGCATCCGCGCGCTCGACCTCTTCTTCCCGCTCGCACGCGGGAGCTCGGCCTCCGTTCCCGGCGGCTTCGGCACCGGCAAGACCGTGCTCCTCCAGGAGATCGCCAAGTGGTGCGACGCCGACGTGATCGTCTACGTCGGCTGCGGGGAGCGGGGAAACGAGATGGCCGACGTCATCGCCGAGCTCCGAGCGCTCGACGACCCGCGCACCGGGAGATCGCTTCTCGCGAGAACCGTGCTCGTCGCCAACACGTCGAACATGCCCGTCCTCGCCCGCGAGGCGAGTATCCACACCGGGGTCACCGTCGCGGAGTACTTTCGCGACATGGGCTACCACGCCGTGCTCATCGCCGACTCGACTTCCCGCTGGGCGGAGGCGCTCCGAGAGGTCGCCTCGAGGACGGGCCAGCTCCCCGCCGAAGAGGGCTATCCGGCGGCACTGGCCTCGGAGCTGGCCGCGTTCTACGAGCGGGCTGCAGCGGTGACGCCCCTCGGTGGGGGCGAGGGCTCCGTCACCATCCTCGCGGCCGTCTCGCCGCCGGGAGGAGACATGTCGGAGCCGGTGAGCGCCCACACGCGGCGGTTCGTCAGGTGCACGTGGTCGCTCGACCGCGACCTCGCTTATGCGCGCCACTACCCCGCCGTGAGCTGGCGGGACTCCTGGTCACGTGACAGCGAGGCGCTTGCCGACTGGCACTTCCTCCAGCGGGACGCGGACTGGGCCGAGCACCGCCGCGCCGCGCTCGAGCTCCTCTCGGAGGCCGACCGCCTGGAGTCGATCGCGCAGCTCGTCGGCGCTGCGTCGCTGCCCGACCGCGAGCGAGTCGTCCTCCTCGGCGCCCGGCTCATGCGCGAGGGAGTGCTGCAGCAGAGCTCGCTCAGTGCCTCGGACGCGTACTGCATGCCCGCCAAGCAGGGTCAGCTTCTCGCCTCCGCTCTCGAGGTCTACGAGCGCTGCCTCGCGCTCGTCGCGCGCGGCGTCCCCGCGGAGCGGCTCGAGCAGGAAGACCTCTCGGAGGTGGTCCGTGCACGCGACCTCACTCCTCCCGACGGCGCCGCCGAGGTGGCTGCCATCGGCGAACGAGTGCTGGCGCGGCTGGAGGAGCTTGCATGACGCGCGCGCGTGTTTCCTACTCGTCGCTGGCCTCCATCCAGGGGCCGCTCGTGCTCGTCGAGGGCGTCGAGGGCGTCGGCTGGGACGAGCTCGCGGAGATCACCGCCGACTCGGGCCCGCCACGCCACGGCGTCGTGCTGGAGGTGCGGGGCGACGTGGCCGTCGTCCAGGTCTTCGAGGGGACCGGCGGGCTGCGCCTCGACGATGCGCGCGTCACCTTCGCCGGCGCTCCCCTGCGCGCGCCGGTCGGAGAAGCGTGGCTCGGCCGCGTCTGCAACGGGCTCGGAGAGCCGCTGGACGGGGGCCCGCCGGTCCTCGGCGTGGAACGCCGGGAGGTCACCGGCAGCCCGATTAACCCGGCGCGGCGGGAGACCCCGCGGGACATGATCCTCACGGGCGTGTCGGCAATCGACGGACTCGCCGCACTCGTGCGCGGACAGAAGCTTCCGATCTTCTCCATCGGCGGGCTGCCGCACCTCGAGCTGGCCGCCCAGGTAGCCGCTCAGGCCCGGGCGGGCGGCGACGACGAGCCCTTCGCCGTCGTCTTCGGCGCGATGGGTATCACCCATGCTGACGCCGCCATGATCAGCCTCGAGCTCGACGCCCGTCTCGCTTCCGGCGACCTCGCGCTGATCCTGAACGCGGCAGACGACCCGCTGGTGGAAAGGATCGCCACACCGCGGATCGCGTTGACCGTCGCCGAGCACCTCGCCTTCGACCTCGGCCGTCACGTCCTCGTCGTCCTCGCGGACATGACGAGCTACGCAGAGGCCGTTCGCGAGGTCGCTGCCGCGCGGAGCGAGGTGCCGAGCCGGCGCGGTTATCCGGGCTATCTCTACTCCGACCTGGCCTCGCTGTACGAACGCGCTGGACGCATCCAGGGGCGACCCGGCTCCCTGACCCAGCTCCCCGTCCTGACCATGCCGGCCGGGGACGTGACCCACCCGGTGCCCGACCTCACGGGGTACATCACCGAGGGCCAGCTCGTCCTCTCAGAGGAGCTCCACGTCCAGGGTGTCTACCCGCCCTTCGACCCGCTCTCGTCCCTTTCCCGCCTGATGCGCCTCGGCGCCGGCCCGGGGCGGACGCGGGACGACCACCTGGCAGTCGCCGCGCAGGTCTACGCCTCGCTGGCGCAGGCCCGCCGCGCCGCCGACCTCGCCGAGATCGTCGGCGCCGACGCGCTTTCGGAGCACGAGCGCCTGCACCTCGAGCTCGCGGAGCGCTTCCGCGCCCGCTTCCTCTCCCAGGGCCGCAACGAGGCCCGGTCGCTGGAGGAGACTCTCGCTCGCGCCTGGGAGGTCGTCTCCGTTCTGCCGCGGCGGGAGCTCTCCATGCTCCCCGCCGAGCTTCTCGACCGTTACTACGGGAGCGCGTGATGGCGCTGAGACCCCCGCCCGGCCGCGCCGGCCGCCTCTGGCTCCTCCGTCGGATCGACGCAGCCGCGCGCGGCCGCGACGTCCTCGACCAGAAGCGCCAGGCCCTGCTGCGGGAGGAGGCACGCCTCCGCGACGAGGCCGAGAAAGCGGAGGAGGAATGGCGTGAGCGCGCCGGCGAGGCCTCCGTCTGGCTGCGGAGAGCGGCGGTCCTCGGTGGAGAGCGGGCACTCGACCTCGCGTGCTTCTACGCGGGCGGCTCCGCGGAGGTGGAGCTCGTCTGGCGGAACACGCTCGGTGTCTCGCATCCGACCGAGGCGCGCCTCTCGACCGCGGGCGCGACGGCGCCCTTCCTCGGCACTCCGGCCTTGATTCCGGCTGCCGGGGCCCACCGGCGCGCGCTCGAGGCGGCAGCCCGGCTCGGCGTCGCACGCGCGAGCCACGAGCGCGTGGCCGCCGAGCTTGCCCTCACCGCGCGGCGGCTGCGGACGATCGAGCGTCGCTGGCTTCCCGACCACCACGCAACGCTGAGTGCGCTCGAGCTCCGGCTCGACGAGGAGGAGAGGGAGGAGCTGGCCCGCGTCCGCTGGACGGCCGGCCGCGATCGTCGCTTCGCGCCCGACCGCTCACTTCGCTGAGGACGCTTTCAGGCTCATCCGTCGCCGGAATGTCCGTGATCAGCATGCGGGACGTCGTACGCGATCAGCTCGAGCAGCGAGCCGTCCGGGTCGCGGAAGTAGACGCTCAGCCCCCGGCCTCTCGCCCCGGCGCGCTCGACCGGTCCCGCCTCGGCGACGACGCCTCGGGCCTGAAGGTGCTCGACGGCCGCCTCGATCGGGCCCTCCCACACGAAGCAGAGGTCGCTGTTCCCCGGGCGGACGGGCTCGCGGGCGACGAAGTCGCCGACGTCCGTCCCTGGACCGTGGACGTTCAGGCGCTGGTCACCGAAGGCGTAGGCGACGCGGTTCTCCCCGAGCGGGACCACCTCCGCGCCGAGAACGTCACGGTAGAAGGCGTTCGACCGCTCCCAGTCCGAGACCGCGATGACGACGTGATCGAGCGCGAGCTTCAGAGCTCGCGGTCCCAGTAGTCGACGTCGCTCTCGCGGCGCACCATCACGTCGTCCCGCTCGTCCTCCGTGAAGATGCCGACCTTGTGGCTGTCGGGGTAGACGGCGACGGCGGGGAAGGCCTTCGTCGAGAGGATCATGATCCGCACCGTCTCGCCGGTCTCGTTGGTGACCTTGTGGGCGCCCTCCGGGCCCTCCGGGAAGCAGACGAGGTCTCCGGGCTCGAGCTCGTCCTCGCCGGCGGGGTGCCGCAGCGTGGGCCGCCCCTCGATCACGAGCAGCCACTCCTCGCACCCGTACTCGTAGTGGTAGGGGAAGCTGCTCTGGCCTGGCGGGAGCTCGTAGACGGTCGCTCCCATCTTGCTCGCCCCGATCCGAGGGGCGAGCCTGGAGAAGGCGATGCGGTAGCCTTCCGGTCGCTCGCCGAAGTCCTCGACGGGCGCGTGGAAGAGGTTGGCCCGGCGTAATTCCGTCATCCGGCCACGCTCGCTAGGCCCCGCGGCGCGACCACGCGCTCGCGCTCGGCTCCGACCGAGATCAGGCAGACCTCGACGCCCAGACGCTCCTCGACGAACGCGACGTAGGCCCGCGCAGCGGAAGGCAGGTCGGCAAGCGACTCGGCCTCCTCGAGCGGCTCCCGCCACCCCGGCAGCGTCTCGTAGACGGGCCCGGCGTGGTGGAAGTCGCTCTGGTGTGCCGGGAACTCCTCGGTCACGGAGCCATCGGGGAGCCGGTAGCGCGTGCAGACCGGCAGCTCCGCGAACGCCGAGAGCACGTCGATTTTCGTGAGCGCGAGGCTGGTCATCCCGTTGACGCGCACCGCAAAGCGGAGGGCGACGAGGTCGAGCCAGCCACAGCGGCGCTCCCGCCCGGTCGTCGTCCCGTACTCGGCGCCGAGCTTCCGCACTCGCTCCTGCTCCGGGCCCTCGATCTCGGTGGGAAACGGGCCTTCGCCGACGCGGGTGACGTACGCCTTGGCGACGCCGAGGACGCGGTCGATGCGCGTCGGGCCGATGCCGACCCCGGTCGCGGCCGCGCCGGCGATCGGGCTCGACGAGGTCACGAACGGGTAGGTCCCGTGGTCGAGGTCGAGCAGCGTCCCCTGCGCGCCCTCGAGCAGGACCCGTCGGCCCTCCCGAAGCGCCCTGTCGACCAGGAGCGACGTGTCCGCAACGTAGGGCCGAAGCCGAGCCGCGCAGGCCTCCATGCTCGCGGCGAGCTCCTCCAGCTCGAGCGGCGGGACCCCGTGGACGCGCTCGAGGACCACGTTCTTCTCGGCCAGCGCCGTCGCGAACTTCTGACGGAGGATCTTCGAGTCGAGGACGTCCTGGACGCGGATGCCGATCCGCGCGGCCTTGTCTGCGTACGCCGGCCCGATCCCCCGGCGCGTCGTTCCGATCTGAAGCCGGCCGAGTCGGCGTTCGCTGGCCGAGTCGATGGCCACGTGCCACGGCATGATCAGGTGCGCGTTCCCGGAGATGCGTACGGTCCCGGTCGAGACGCCCCGCGCTTCCAGCTCGTCGAGCTCCGCGACCAGCAGTCCCGGGTCGACGACGCACCCGGCGCCGACGACGCAGAGCTTCCCGGAGAGGATCCCGGACGGCACGTGGTGGAGGGCGAACGTCTCCCCGTCGCGCACGATCGTGTGCCCGGCATTGGGCCCTCCCTGGTAACGGCAGACAACGTCCGAGTCGAGCGCGAGGAGGTCGACGATCTTGCCCTTGCCCTCGTCGCCCCACTGGGCGCCCACGATCACGGTGGCAGGCATCTGGGCAAGAGCTTAGACGGTTCGTCGGCTCGGCCAGGGCCGTCCACACGGGGTGTGGAAAGGCCAAGAAATCTCCTGCGCGATGCGGACTTTTGGCGCACAGGGCCTGTGGGCGGCCGTGTGCACAGCCGTCCGCTGCCTGTGGGAACATATGTTCTTTCCCCTGCTAGGAAGGCCGATACCCTGTGGAATTCGCGGAACCCACAGAAAATAGAACTCTGCGGCCGGGCCTCATAAGGTCGGGTCCGATGGCGACGAACGGAGCCGGGACAGCGGCACTCGCCGAGCCGCAGGTTCCCCCCCAGAACCTCGACGCCGAGGAGTCGGTCCTCGGCGGGATGATGCTCTCGCCGTCGGCGATCGCCGCGGTGAGCGAGGTCTTCTCGCCGGACGGCCGCGAGTTCTACAGGGAGAGCCACGCGAAGGTCTACCGCGCCGCGCTCGCCCTCTACGCGAAGGGCGAGCCGGTCGACGCGATCACGCTCGTCGACGAGCTCGACGAGCGGGGGGAGCTCGAAGACGTCGGTGGCAAGGTCCGCATCCACGAGCTCGCGGCGCTCGTGCCGGCGAGCGCCAACGCCGGCCACTACGCGCAGATCGTCAAGGAGACGGCGACGCTGCGCGGGCTCATCCGCGTCGGCGGCGAGATCGCCCGCCTCGGCTGGGAGCGGCCCGGCGAGACGACGGATCTGGTCGACCGGGCGGAGCAGATCCTCTTCGACCTCTCGCAGGAGAAGGCCACCTCGGAGTTCAGCCACATCGAGACGCTCCTGAAGGAGAGCTTCGAGCGCATCACGCAGCTGTACGAGTCGGGCGCCGACGTCACGGGCGTCCCTTCCGGCTTCCGCGACCTCGACAAGATCACGTCCGGGTTCCAGGAGGGCAACCTCGTCGTCATCGCCGCGCGCCCGAGCATGGGCAAGTCGGCGCTCGGCCTCGGCGTTGCCGCCAACCTCGCGGTGCGCAAGGGCATTCCCGTCGCCCTCTTCACGCTCGAGATGTCGAAGGCGGAGGTCACACAGCGTCTGATGTGCAGCGAGGCGAAGGTCGAGTCCCAGCGCCTCCGCACCGGGAAGCTCTCGGCCGAGGACTGGCCGCGGCTCACCGCCGCCTGCGACAAGCTCGCGAAGGCGCCCATCTACGTCGACGACACCGGGTCGATCACGATGATGGAGATCCGCTCCAAGGCGCGCCGCCTGAAGGGCAAGCACCCGGATCTCGGGCTCATCATCGTCGACTACATGCAGCTGATGACCTCGGGGACGACGGCGGAGAACCGTGTCCAGGAGGTGTCGCAGATCTCCCGCTCGCTCAAGGTGCTCGCGCGCGACCTCGACGTTCCCATCGTCGCGCTCTCCCAGCTGTCGCGGGCGGTCGAGCAGCGCCACGACAAGCGGCCGATCCTCTCGGATCTCCGGGAGAGCGGCTCGATCGAGCAGGACGCCGACATCGTCATGTTCATCTACCGGGACGAGTACTACAACGCCGAGGAGTCCGACCAGCAGGGTCTCGCCGAGGTGATCGTCGCCAAGCACCGCAACGGGCCGACGGACACGGTGAAGCTCTCGTTCCTGAAGCGCTACGCGAAGTTCTCCGACCTCGCGGCCGGGTAGAAGACGAGCGGGGCGCCGTGCCGCATTCGGCGCCCCGTCTGCGAGGAGGGCCCACGGCGTGAGCCGAGTGCCGCTGACCTCCTGACGCAGGAGCTCGAGCGTTTCTTCCCTCGGGAATCGGCGGGCGTCAGTGCGCGTTGGGATCGGCATGATCGCTCGCTGGTGGAGAGGCTGGGCGGCGACGCAGGAGGACGCGGACGCGTACGAGGAGCTCCTGAGGACGACGATCCTCCCCTGGGTCGGTAGCCACGAGGGCCACCGCGGGTCGTACCTCGTCCGCCGCGACGTCGAGGGCGGGGTCGAGTTCGCGACGCTGACCCTGTGGGACTCGCTCGACTCCGTGAAGGCGTTCGCCGGCGAGGACTACGAGGTCGCCGTCGTGCCCGAGCCGGCCCGCGCCGTGCTCTCGCGCTGGGACGAGCGCTCGGCGCACTACGACGTAGTCCTGAGCCCGTCACCCTGAGGGGCTAGGACGGAGGCGGCATGGCCCTCAGCGCCGCCGACGCAGTGGAGATTCTCGACCGGCTGGAGTCGATCGGCGTCTGGTACTGCCTCGAGGGCGGGTGGGGCGTCGACGCGCTGCTCGAGGAGCAGACCCGAGAGCATGAGGACCTCGACCTCGGGGTGCCGATCGAGGACGCCGATCGTGTGTGCGCCGCGCTCCCTGAGTTCGAAGCGAGCGACGACAGGTGGCCGTCGAGCCTCGAGCTTCGGGATCCAGGTGGCCGCCGGATCGACTGCCATCCCCTGGCGTTCGACGAGCGGGGCGACGGCTGGCAGGCCAATCTGCGCGGCGAGCCGTTCCGCTGGCCGCGGGAGCACATTGCCGCCCTCGGACGGATCCACGGCCGCGCGGTGCGCTGCATCTCAGCGGAGCTCCAGCTCCTGTGGCACGCGCACGAGGGCTACGACGACGTCGACTGGCAGGACGTCCTTGCTCTCTGCGACCGGTTCGGCCTCACCGCACCGCCGGAGCTCGTGGCGCGCCCTGGCTTCGTGGCCCCGAAGCGCGCGGCGACCCGCGGCGGCGAGGGGATGAGCTAGGGCTCGCGCTCTGCTTCGGGCGTCTGGGCCTCGGCTGCCTCGGCCTCTTCGAGCTCGGCCACGCCCTCGGGACCGCCTTCGACCTCGTCGGCCTCGCTCTCGAGCTCGGCGGCGATCGCGGCCTCCACTTCGGCGTGGCTCTCGGCGGCCTCCGCCTCTGCGGCGGCCGCGGCCTCGGCATCCGCCGCCTCCATCGCCTCGAGCTCCTCCTCGGGCGGGAGCTCCCCGCCGATCGGGACGACGAGGGTCTTCACCTCGACCCGGACGTCCTCGAAGACGGCGATCGGCACCGCGTAGCGTCCGATCCGCTTGATGGGGTCGAGCTCGATCTTGCGGCGGTCGACCCTGATCTTCCGGGTGCGCCAGAGCTCGTCGACGACGTCGGTCGGCGTGACCGACCCGAAGAGCGTGCCCTGCGGCCCGGCGTTGACCTCGAACGTGAGGACGGTCTTCCGCAGCGTCTCCGCGATCTTCTCGGCCTCCTCGGCCGTGCGGGCCTCGTGACGGGCGCGTTCGGCATCGCGCCGCTGGAGCTCGGCCACGCGCGCCTCCGTGGCAACCTCCGCGAGGCGCCGCGGCGCGAGGTAGTTCCGCATGTACCCGCGCGACACCGAGACCACCTCGCCGCGCAGGCCGACCTTGTCGACGTCCTTCAGGAGGATGACGTCCATCAGCGATTCGCGCCGCTGACGTGGTGGGAGTCGACGTAGGGAAGGAGCGCCACCTCGCGGGCGCGCTTCACGGCCACGGCGATCTGGCCCTGATGCCGGCGGCACGCGCCGGTGATCCGGCGCGAGCGGATCTTGCCCTTCTCGGAGATGTACCGCCGGAGCTGGTTGTAGTTCTTGTAATCGACCTCGTCGATCTTCTCGCGGCAGAAATAGCAGCTCTTCCGCCGGGTAGGCCCGGACGAGGGGGAGGTGCGGCGCTGCCGCTTCGCTTGCTCTCGTGCCATTCGCTCTGACCTCTCTAGAAGGGAATGTCGTCGTCGGTCGCGGCGGCCCCGGCCGGGGCGAAGTCGGCGCGGTCGGGGGCGACGTCGGACGAGGGGATGTACTGACTCTCCCCGCCGCCCTCGCCCCGGCTGTCGAGGAACTGCACCTGGAAGGCGACGACCTCGACCTTGGAGCGCTTCGAGCCGTCCTGGGCCTCCCAGGAAGACCAGTCGAGTCGCCCGTCGATCCCGACCCGGCGACCCTTGGCGAGGTGCTGCGAGAGCATCTCCGCCTGGTTGCCGAAGACCTTGACGTCGAAGAAGTTGGGCTTGTCCGTCCAGTTGCCCGCCTCGTCCTTCTGGCGCCCGTTGACCGCCAGCCCGAGCTGGAGGACGGGGGTGCCCGACGGAAGGTGGCGAAGCTCTGGGTCGCGGGTGAGACGGCCCACGAGCGTGACGCGGTTGATGTCTCCTGCCATGTTCCTCAGCTCCTCAGTCGAACGTCTGTTCTATCCTACTCGGCGGCCTGGACGGGCTCGGCCGGGGCGGCCTCCCGCGCTCGGGGCGCCGGGGAGGGCTCTCGCGCCGGCATGGTCGCCGCCGCGGGCAGCCGGCGCACGGCGAGATGGCGCAGCACGCCGTCGGTGATCTTGAGCACGCGGGTCAGCTCCTCGAGGGTCTCCGCGTCGCAGTCGAGCTGGAGCAGGTAGTAGAAAGCCTCGGGCTTCTTGTCGATCTCGTAGGCGAGTTTGCGCCGTCCCCACGCGTCCTCGCCCTGCCATGTTCCGCCGCGTTGGGTGACGAGCTCACGGGTGCGCGTGAGGATCTCGGCCTGGCGTTCCTCGGGCAGCTCGGCGTCGAGCAGCAGCATGATCTCGTATGGGTTCACAGTTCCCGTCTCTCCTTCCCTCGGTCTAGCGGCTCCGCCTTGGGCGCGCCGCTCGGGAATCAGCGGCGCCTGACGAAGCGAGAAGCTCGTCGAGTATAGCGGCGGCCGTGGGCTTGCCCGCCGCCTCGCTGTCATGAGAGAGTGCCGGAGGTGAGACGAATCACAAAAATCTCGCTCGTCGCGCTCGCGGTGGGGGCGGTGGGCGCGGTGCTCGCGCGTCTGCGCCGTCCCGTCGAGCCGCCGCCCGCGCTGCCCGACGAGCGCACGGAGGAGCTCCGCCGCAAGCTCGCCGAGGCACGGGCGGCGGCCGCCGACCAGGAGGACTTCGAAGTCGCGGGGACGGGCGCCGAGACGATCGTCGAGGAGGCGCCCCGTCCCGAGCCGGCAAAGCCGGAGGCGCCGGCCGCCGAGCCCCGGCCGGCCGAGCCC
>DATIBF010000104.1:0-14394 GCA_035457655.1 Gaiellaceae bacterium | reverse complement strand
GTGAACGCCTCGGGCCCGACCATCGCCCCGATCGTCACCGGATCTGCCGGGTCGAGCACCTGCCGCGGCTCGAACCGCGGCAGGAAGGCATCGACCTGCTCCTGCGCGGGGATGTCGACGCTCTCGTAGGCGTGCGTGAGGATGAAGCCGTCCATGCAGACCATGACCGGGAGAGAGACCTCCTCGGCGAGCTTGAACGCCTGGACGTGCAGGTCGACGGCCTCCTGATTGGTCTCGGCATACAGCTGGAGCCAGCCGGAGTCCCGCTGGGACATCGAGTCGCTGTGGTCGTTCCAGATGTTGATCGGGGCGCCGATGGCACGGTTGGCCACCGTCATCACGATCGGCAGGCCGAGCCCCGAGGCGTTGTAGAGCGCCTCCACCATGTAGAGGAGCCCCTGACTGGCCGTGGCGGTGTAGGCGCGCGCGCCGGCCGCCGACGCGCCGATCGCGGCCGACAGCGCCGCAAACTCCGACTCCACCATGAGGTACTCGCACGGCGCGAGCTCGCCGGTCCTGACCAGGTCCGAGAGCCCTTCGACGATGTGCGTCTGCGGCGAGATCGGGTAGGCCGAGATGACCTCGGGGCGGCAGAGCGCGACCGCCTCCGCGACCGCCTGGGAGCCCTCGATCTGCCTACGCATGAGCGGACTCCCTGATCTGATCCTGTACGAACGCGTACGCGGCTTCTGCGGCAGCGACGTTGGCGGCGCCCACGCCACCGGCGAACTTCTCCCGGATCGCCGTGGCGACGGAGGCCAGGGAGATGACGCCGCTCACCGCCGCGAAGGCCCCGAGCAGGGCGGCGTTCGGAAGCGGGCGACCGAGATGCTCTCGGGCGATGTCCGTCGCGGGCACCGTGAGCAGGCGCTCCCGGCGGAAGTGCCGGACGAACTCGTCGAGGCCGAGCTCGGCGAAGCCGTGCACGGAGTTGATGACCAGGTACCCGTCCGGCCTGAGGCCGGCGAAGAGGTCGACCTGGTGCAGCAGCGTGGGATCCTGCACGATCAGGGCGTCGGGCTCACTGATCGGCTCCCGGACCCGAATCTCCCCGTCGTCGATGCGGCAGAACGCGACGACCGGGGCGCCGGTGCGCTCCGAGCCGAACGTCGGGAACGCCTGAGCGTGCCGCCCCTCGTTGAAGGCGGCAACCGAGAGGAGCTCCGCCGCGGTGACGACTCCCTGACCGCCTCGACCGTGAATGCGCACCTGGAACACAGGTGCTAATGCTCACGCAGGAGATCGCGTGCGCCGTCGGGGAGACCCCGGTATCGGGTTCGGGTTTCCCGCAAGCATGCGGACTGCCCGCCCGACCCTGTTTCCGGCCGCCTCACTCCACAGGGCGCTCGAGCCCCCAAGAAGCCGCCGGAGCCGGCCGCGACGACGATGAGCTTCCGCATCCTGTTCTCCTTCACGTCATTTGCCTGGACAGGAGCCGGGCTGCGAAAGTTCCGCACTCGATGGACGGCTTCCGCTTCTCCACCGACCTGACGGTTCGCTTCAGCGAGACCGACGCGCAGGGAGTCGTGCACAACGCCGTCTACCTGGTCTGGTTCGAGATCGCGCGCATCGCCTACCTCGGGCAGTTCCGCGGGGGCTACAGAGGGCTCGTCGAGGAGGGAGTGGACGCCACGACGACCGAGGCGTACGTGCGCTACCTCGACGGGACCCGCTTCGACGACAGGCTGCGCATCCACGTGCGCGCGACCGACCTCCGCGGCGCCCGCTTCCGCTTCGAATACGCGATCGAGCGCGCGAGCGAGCCTCAGGGGATGGTCGCCGACGGGTGGACGGCGCACGCATGCGTGAACGCGGAGACCCTGCGGCCCACGCGCATGCCCGCGTGGCTCGCCAAGGCGATCGCCAAAGTCGAGGCACCCGGCCTCGCCTAGCGGCCGCCGGGCCCCGTGGTGGTCGGCGGGTTGTCCTCCTTGGTCTTCTTCTCGTCCTCCCGCGGAGCCGGCGTGGCAGGCTCGGGGGCCGGCTTCGTCCCCACGCGCACGATCTTCGCCTCGTAGCGGTAGTGCGTATACCACGACTCCCGACGCAGGACCTTGCCGTCCTGGTAGATCACCCGCTCCACCTGGATCTCGCGGGAGGGCTGGCCCGCGAACTCGACGACCCGCTGTCCTTCGTAGAGCTTCGCGTCGGGCTTGCGCTCGGTCTTCGGGGGGCCGGTCACCTTCAGCTCGCCCGCGATGCTCTCGACTCGCCGCTCAGGGCCTGCGCCGAGGAGACGGACCAGGATCCCACTCTCGTCGTACGATGCCTTGATCACGATCCAGCGCGGTGTGTCGTTGACGAGCTTGAGGTCGACGTCGGGGTAGTTCACGGTCGCGTCGCGTCCGTCCGGATAGCGGCTGATGTACAGCGCGTGGGCGTGGCGCTCCCCGATCTTGATCCCGGCCTCCCACGCCGCGTTGAAGACGGTCGTCGCCACCTGCGAGACACCCCCGCCGATGCCCTCCTCGTACTCCCCGTTCATGATCACGGGGGCAGACCGGAAGCCGCGCTCCTCCGTTCGCGGGCCCACGAACTCGTTGAAGGACCAGGTGGCGCCGGGCGCGATGCGCGCGCCGTCGAGGATCTCGATTGCAAGCTGGAGGTTGTTGATGCGGTCGGCGGTGCCGGCGTAGAGCGTCGAGTAGGTGGCCAGCTGCCGCTCGACGCGGAGCGCCCTCGCCTCCGCGGTCGTCAGGCGGGGCTCGAACTCGGCGACGACGACGGCCGCGCTCCGGTTCGTGGGGCGTGACGCCGCCTGCAGGAGCGCGGCCGCTGTCGCGGCCACGTTCAGCTCGCGGCCAGGCCGCGAGGGGATGACCCGCACCTCCTTGTTCGCCCTGACGGCGAAGTCGGCGTTGCGCGGAGCCCGAGCGAGCCCGCGGGCGAGGTTCTCGAAGCGGTGGGCGGCGACGTCCTGCCGGATGCGAAGGCTCGAGACGCCGTTCGCCGGAAGCTCGATCAGCCTGACCATCTCGCCGGGCTGGAACGTGAAGACGGCACCGCGGTGCGTGAGCTGCACGGGAGCAGAGAGCACGGTACGGAGCTGCGCGGCGACGGGCTCGAGCCTGTGGCTCGTCACCTCGGGCGCGTCGACGACGACCGGGAGCGGAGTCTCTTCCCGGTCGAACCCCGCGAGCGTCGCGACCATCACCGCCGCGGCCGCATCCCGGTCGAGCCTCCGGCCGGCCTGGCCGGGGACGATCTCGGGCTCGAGGCCGTCGAGGACGAGCGAGGCCTCGACGGCGGGGCGGTCGACCCTGGCGGCGATGCGCTCCAGCCTCTCGTCCAGCGCCGCCTGGAAGGCGTCGACGCTCGGCGCGACCTCGGTTCCGAAGAGTCGCAGCCAGATCCGCTCGAGACCGCGAACCGGGAACGGCGCGTCCCCGCGCTCCACCGCCTCGGCGGCCGCCGCGGCCCAGTCCGCCTGGACCTCGAGCGCGGTCGGTCGGATCCTGAACTCCTGCTCGGCGGCAGTGAAGACCACCGGCTGCGAGGCGTAGCGGGCGGCGACACGCTCGAGCTTCGCCTGGGCCTCCTCGGCGGTCAGCCCGCCGACGCTCACCCCATCGACGGCGACCCCGGCGGCGACGCGGTCGGCCGAGCCGGCGAAGGCTATTCCCGCGACGACGGCGAGGACGACGAGCACCGCGAGCAGCCCCAATGCGATCTTTCCGGACCGGACCAGGCGCGTGCGCCCGCCCCGCGTGCGGGCAGAGTCCTCCCTCCGGACGGGCCGGACACCAGCCTCGGCGCGCAAGTCGCCGAGTCTAGCAACGGGGCGCCGCCGGCCATCCGCCTGCGCGCACGTAGACTTGTCGCGTGGATTTCGAGCTCACGCCCGAACAGCGCGAGGTGCAGGCGACCGTCCGTCAGTTCGTGGACGAGCGCGTCCTCCCCAACGCGATCGAGAACGACATCAACCACCACCTCGACATGGGCGTGATCGAGGGCATGGTCGAGCTCGGGCTGCTCGGGATCGTGATTCCGGAGGAGTACGGCGGCGCCGGCATGGAGTTCGTCTCGGAGGCCCTCGCGTGTGAGGAGATCGAGCGGGGCGAGGCCGCCTTCCGGACGCTCATATCCGTCCACGTCGGCCTGAACTCGCTCAGCCTCCTCCGCTACGCGAACGAGGAGCAGAAGCAGCGCTATCTCGCGCCCCAGGCGCGCGGCGAGAAGCTCGCCTGCTTCGGGCTCACCGAGCCCGCCGCCGGCTCGGACGTGGCCTCGATGCTCACGAACGCGCGCCGCGACGGCGACCGCTACGTCCTCAACGGCCAGAAGAACTGGATCTCGTACGCCTCGGTCGCCGAGCACGCTCTCGTCTTCGCGAAGACGGACCCGGACGCGAAGCACAAGGGGATCTCGGCGTTCATCGTGGAGCGAGGGTGGCCCGGCGTCACGACGCAGGACACCGAGCACAAGCTGGGCATCTGGGCGGGCTCGACCGGCGAGCTCTTCTTCGAGGACGTGGAGGTCCCTGCCGAGAACCTCGTCGGCGAGGAGGGTCAGGGCTTCGAGGTCGCCATGTACGGACTGGACCAGGGACGGTTCACGGTCGCGGCCGGTGCCCTGGGTGTGATCCGGGCCTGCCTCGAGCGCTCGGTCGAGTACGCGCGCGAGCGGGAGACGTTCGGCAAGCCGATCGGCAAGAACCAGTTCGTGCAGGACATGATCGCCCAGATGGTGCTCGACTACGAGACGTCGAAGCTCCTCGTCATGCAGGCGGCGTGGCTCAAGGACAAGGGCGTCCGCAACACGCGAGAGACGGGCCTCGCCAAGTGGCACGCGACGGAGTCGGCCTTCAAGGCCGCCCACCTCGCCATCCAGGTGCACGGCGCCTACGGCTACTCGGCCGAGTACGGCATCGAGCGGTACTTCCGCAACGCCCGCGCCCCGATCATCTACGAGGGCACGACGCAGATCCACAAGATGATGCAGGCCGAGCATGCGCTCGGCTGGCGCAACCTGAACGGGCGGGACGGCGACGTCTCGCCCCTCGCATCGTGGGCGCCCGCGCTGCTCGCCCGCTCGCGCTGATGTTCGGCCGGTAGCCAACGTGCTCGACGGGGACGGCCGCGACCAAGCCGGGCGTCGGGATCGTTCGCGGCGCGCGCATGAAGGTGCGCGCAAGGACGAGCGCGGCGATCCGGCGCCGCGTCGCAGCCGCCAGCCGCGAGTATGGTCGCTGCCGGTCAAGCATCTCACAGCAGCGTTCGCCGGAGCGCTCGTCCTCGCCCTCCCGGCCGCCGCGGAGCCTCCGGCGGGAGGCTCGTTCACACCGGGCGGGACCCTGGCCGGCGTCGAGCTCGGCCTCACCCGCGCCGAGGTGCTGGAGGCGTGGGGAGATCGCCACGGTGTCTGCCGGGAGTGCGAGGAGCCGACCTGGTACTTCAACGAGAGGCCGTTTCGGCCCGAGGGGACGGGCGTGGTCTTCGAGCAGGGCCGGGTCGTGCACGCGTTCACGGTCTGGCAGCCGGAGGGCTGGACAACGCCGGAGGGCCTCGAGCTCGGCGCGCCCGCGGGCGACATCGGCGCGACCTACGGCGAGCTGGCGGAGATCGACTGCGGCGACTACCTCGCGCTCGTCGACAACGCCCTCGGCGCGACGAGCGCCTACTACGTCCACGAGGACGAGGTCTGGGGCTTCGGCCTCCTCGCGCGCGGGCGTTCACCCTGCGTCTAGGCGCCTAGCAATGCAGGCAGGGCGAGCAGCGTCGGCAGTGCGTCGTCCCGCTCCGGGAAGCGGCCTTCGCGGTCGACGAGATAGGCGCGCATGCCGAGGGCGCGGGCCCCCTCGACGTCGTCGAGAGGCGAGTCGCCGACCATCACGGCGGCATGGGCTTCAACCCCGAGCAGCTCGAGGGCGGCGAGAAAGATGGTCGGACTCGGCTTCACCTTGCCGTGGACGCCCGACGAGATCCACGCGTCCACGTCGAGCGAGAAGTGGTTGACGAACGCCGTGAGATCACGGCTCGTGTTCGACACGAGGCCGATCTTGAGACCCCCCTCTCGCAGGCTGCCCAGGACGGGCAGGACGTCCTCGTAGAGCTCGAAGTTGGCCGAGTGGAGCCAGCCCGCCGTGATCGACTCGGCGACCTCGCGCACGCGGGGGCCGTCGCCGCCCATGCCGCGGATGATGTCCTCCGTGAAGCGGATCCAGATCTCCTCGTCGTGCTCGAGCTCGGGATGGTGCTCGAGGTCCTCGACGGCTCCCGCGCGCGCAGCCGGATAGCGATCGGGGTCGAGGGTCAGCCCGTGGCGCTCGCCGGCGACCCGGTACCCCTCCGGTCCGAGCAGCGGCCCCGGCTTGGCGAGCGTGAAGTCGACGTCGAAGAGGACCGCTTCGACGGCGCGGCCTAGACCCCCGCCGGCCACGTGTACGCGGCGGGCTGGCGGTTGGCGAGCGAGGGCAGGTTGTTCCTGATCCGCTCCAGGTGCGCGCGGTCGAGCTCCGCCGTGATGACGCCGTCCTCGTCCGCCGCCTGCGCCACGACGACGCCCCACGGATCGACGATCGAGCTGCGGCCGAAGGAAGCCTTCCCCTCGACGACCCCCCACTGGTTCGCGGCGAGCACGTAGCACTGGTTCTCGACCGCGCGGGCCCGCAGGAGGATCTCCCAGTGGTCCTTGCCCGTGTGCAGCGTGAAGGCGGCCGGAACCGTGACGAGCTCGGCGCCCTCGACGGCGAGGATGCGGTAGAGCTCTGGATAGCGCAGGTCGTAGCAGACGGTGAGCCCGAGCCGCCAGCCCTCCACCTCGCAGCTCACCGGCCTGTCGCCCGGCTCCTCGCTGTCGGACTCGCGGTAGACGACGCCGCCGACCTCGACGTCGAACATGTGGATCTTCCGGTAGACGGCAGCGATCTCGCCCTCCGGGTCGAAGACCACGCACGTGTTCGACAGCTTCTCGTGGCCGTCGCGGCGCTCGGCGATCGAACCGCCGACGAGCGTGATCCCGTGCGTTCGCGACCAGGTGCCCATCGCCTCGACCGTCTCGCCGCCGTCGAGCAACTCCGCGACGTCGCGCAGGATCTGGTGGCTGCCGAGGCCGTTCCACTTCTCCGGGAGGAGGACGAGGTCGGCCCCGGTCGCGGCCGCGCGCGCCACGAGCGACTCCATGCGCTCGAGGTTGTCGGCCTTCGAGGGAGAGGAGTTGATCTGGACGCAGGCGACGCGGAGCCTGTCGGTCATCGCTCGAAGGATAGCCTTCGAACCGTGTCGAGGACTCCGGCGGAGATTCTCGCGGGCGCAAAGACGATCGCCCTCGTGGGCGCCTCGCCGCGGCCCGAGCGGCCCAGCAACTCGGTGATGAGCTACCTCCTGCGCGCGGGCTACCGCGTGATCCCCGTGCGGCCGGTCGGCCCGGCGGAGATCCTCGGCCAGCGCCGGGTCGCCTCGCTCGCGGAGATCGAGGAGCCGATCGACCTCGTGGACGTCTTCCGCCGCTCGGAGTTCTGTCCGGACGTGGCGAGGCAGACGGTCGCGGCCGGCGCCGGCGCACTCTGGCTCCAGCTCGGGATCGTCTCGCCCGAGGCCCGTGCGATCGCCGAGGCCGCCGCGATGGACTACGTCGAGAACGAGTGCACCGCGATCGTCCACCGAGGCCTCTCCGGCGCGGTCTGAGAATCGGGGTGCCCGGATTTGAACCGGGGACCTCGCCGACCCGAACGGCGCGCGCTACCAGGCTGCGCTACACCCCGAACGGCACTAGGGTATCGGAACCGATGAGGGTCCTCTGTCTCGGCCTCGACGGGGCCGACTACGACCTCGTCTGCGAGCTTCTCGCGCAGGGCAGGCTTCCGACGCTCGCCCGGCTCTCGGGCGAAGGGACATTCGGACCGCTTCGGTCCACGATCCCGGCCTTCACCCCCACGGCATGGTCGTCTTTCCTCACCGGGCTCAATCCTGCCGGTCATGGGATTTTCGCGTTCACGTCGAACCCAAACCGGGGCGGCGGACGGCTCGAGAGCGCCGCGAGCCGTGCCGGCGCACCGCTCTGGCGCTATCTCGGCGCAGCGGGAATCCGGTCGGCCTTCGTGACAGTGCCGTTCACGCACCCTCCTGAGCCGCTCAGCGGCATCCTGGTCACTGGGTTCGGGGGACCGCGACGGCCGGAGATCGTCCCCCTTGGCGCCCGAAACGCCATTCTCACAGCCCACCCGGACCTGCGCGCGTCGCGCCATCCCTCTGACCTGCAGGACTTCCGGGCCGCTGCAGCCACGCTCACGGCCCACGTCGAGGAGATCGCGGACGTCTGCTTCCTCGCCCTCGAGCTCGAGCCCGACCTCGGTCTCCTGTGCGTTGACTTCATGAGCTCGGACATCGCCGGGCACCTCATGTGGCACCGGCTCGACCCAACGCATCCGGCGCACCGCCCCGGCGAGGCCGGGGACGAGCTCGTGCAGGTCTACGAGGCCGTCGATGCCGCATGCGGCTATCTCATCGAGCAGGCGGAATGGCTCTGGGACGAGCAGCCGACGGTCTTCGTCCTCTCCGATCACGGCATGAAGCCGACCCACTGGCTCTTCCGTGCAAATCGGTGGCTCGAGGACGCGGGCTATCTCTCCTTTCGCAGGGACGCTGCCGCCCGCACCGTGACCGAGCAGGCGGCATACGCACCCGAGCTTGAAGACACTCTCGCTGACGAGCAACCTGCGTTCGCAGAGATCGACTTCGGTGCGACCCGTGCCTATTGCTTCGGCTACGGCGGCCAGATCTATCTCGGCGAGGTAACCGGGGCGGAGGAGGACCGCGGCCTGGCGAACGAGCTTGCCGAAGGGCTGGCTGAGGTCACCCATCCGGACTCGGGCGAGCCCGCCTTCGACGTCAGGCGCAAAGAGGAGCTCTACCGGGGCTTCTACCTCGACAGGGCGCCGGAGCTCGTCCTCCTTCCGCGCGACGAGCGCGTCCACGTCGACTCGACGCGCCAACGCTGGAGTGAGACGTTCCAGCGCCACGAGCGCCTTTTCGCTCGAGGCACGGCGCACTTCTCGGGCCAGCACGCGGTCACCGGCATCCTCGCGGCAGCAGGACCCGGAATCGGGCGTGCAACGGTGCCGCCGGCCTCCGAGATCACGCAGATTCCGGCTACCCTTCTCGCCCTCCACGGGCTAGCGGCGGAGCTCGACGCCCCGGCGATCGACACGATCCTGGATGCCGAGCCAAGGGAACCTCGCCGACAGGTCGCTGGAGTCTCGCAGACGCCTGTCGAGCCGTCCGGCTACACGCGCGAGGAGGAGGAGCTGATCGTTCGCCGCCTTCAGGACCTCGGGTACGAGTAGCTCAGGGCCGCCCCGCGGCGGCCCCGAGCCCCACGTCTCTAGCACTGGCCCCCGTAGTACGAGCAGAAGCCTCCCGGGCAGCAGATCTCGCCCGGTGGGCAGCACGTCGGGCCGTAGTAACCGCCGGGGCAGCACTCCTCGTCCCCGGAGCAGCACTCGCTGCCACACTGCGTCGTCCCCTGCGGACAGACGCACTGGCACGTCTCCGGGTCGAAGGTCGCTTCGGGATCGCACCGGATGCAACGCCGCGTCTTGCTGCACAGGTTCTCGCCCGGCCGGCAGGCGCACCTGCCGGTGTCGGGCGGGCAGAAGCCGTCGCAGCACTCGAAGTCGGCGCGACACGGCTGCCCGACCCTTCGGCACCGGGCCGCACCGGCCTCACGTGCGCCCACGAACGTGAGCACTCCGCCGGCGGCGGTAGCAGCGAGGACCTTCAGCATCTGACGACGCGACGTGGTCGTCGCCAGAGCCTTCGAGAGTTGGTCCAGCTTCTCGTCACTCATGACTCTCTCCTCGCTCGTCTCCTCCCGACCCTTCCTGGCTCGGGAGGTCCCTCGCGTCTAGGAGATGGGCACCCTCCCTTCCGCGCTCAGCGCCTCGCGGGCAAGCTCCAGGATCGCCGTCGGCCCGCGGGCAACCTCGCGCTCGATCACCCCTTCCTCGTCGATGAGGAAGGCGACCGGCGTCGCGAAGATTCCGTACTGCTTCGAGAGCCTCCATCCTGGTTGGAGCACGACCGGGAACTCGACGCCGAACGTCTCCGCCTTACGTCGGTTCTCCTCCGGCTCCCCGCGGCCGACCATGACGACTGCGAGGCCGTTCTCCCGGTGCTCGCGCTCGAATCGAGCGAGGTCGGGGAGCAGCATGTCGCAAGGCCCGCACTCGGGGTCGCTGAAGACGAGGAGTACACGCCGCCCGCGCTTATCCGCAAGCGAAACGGGCCGACCGGCAAGATCCGGCAGCTCGAAGGCCGGCGCGGAAACGCCGGTCTTCAATCCTTCCCGCTCGATCAGGCTCTCTGCTAGGGGACGCTCGCTCGCCAGGCGCCTTCGACCGGCGGCTTCCTCCGCGAGTCTCGGAACCTCGCGCGCACCGACGGCGACGGGCTTAGCGACCCGGTGCCGGTCGTCAAGAAGGTAGGCAGCGGGTGTTCCCATCCGTGCGAATCCTTCGATGGTGCGACCGTCGGGCTGAAGGAGCGCGGGGCAGTCGAGGCCGTGCGCCTCCAGGAGTGCGCGGTTGCTCTCAGGACTGCCGTAGCTGACGAGAACGAGCTCGGTCTTTCGCCGACGCAGATCATCCTGGAGGCGGGCGAGGTCGGCTGCGATCTCCCTGCAGAACCCGCACTCGGGGCTCCAATGGACAAGGAGTACGCGCGTGTCGAAGTCCTCGAGCCCGACGTCCTTCCCCCCGAGATCCGGCAGCCGGAAGGGCGGGAAGGCCGTTGCAAGCGGGAGGCCTCCGCGAGCTGGATCGCCCTCGGACGTCTGGAGAGCGCCAGCCGGACGTTCGAGAGCTTCGATTCGGAGCAGCAGGCGCCCCTGTTGCCGTAGGACCTGGGCGAGAAGCCAGCCGAGCAAGACCACCGCAAGCAAGAGGACTCCGAGGAACACCCACGTCACGATGGTCATACGAAAACCCTCCGCCCCAGGTCCGGGCCATTCGTGCGCATTGACTCTAAGCGAAGCGCATTGCCTCGTCAACCGAGCGACGGGCTACCTTGTAGCCGGCGATGGCCGACCGAGACGAGATCGTTGCCTGGGCAGACGAGTATCTCGACCTCGCGTCCTACCCGGACTACGGGCCGATGGGCCTCCAGGTGGTCGGGGCCCCGCGTGTAGGGAAGCTCGTCTGCGGGGTCTCCGCCTCGCGGGAGCTCTTCGAGCGGGCGGCGGAGGCGGGGGCGCAGATGGTGCTCGTCCACCACGGCCTCTTCTGGGACCGGGATCCGCGCCGGATCGGGCAGGTGATGCGGGAGCGGCTGCGCGCCCTGTTCGACGCCGACCTCAGCCTCGTCGCCTACCACCTCGCCCTCGACGCCCACCCCGAGGTGGGGAACAACGCGCTGCTCTGCGACGAGCTCGGCATCGAGCGCGAGGAGCGGTTCGCCGACGGCTACGGCTTCGGAGGACGGCTCCCCGACCCGCTTCCCGTCAGCGAGCTCGCCGAGCGCATCCAAGAGCGAGTGGGGCGGATGCCGCTCGTCTTCTCCTACGGGCCGGAGCTGGTCGAGCGGGTCGCCGTGTGCTCGGGCGGCGCCGCCCGCTACGTCGCGGAGGCGTCGGCAGAGGGATACGACTGCTTCGTGACGGGCGAGGCCGACGAGCCGACGAAGCACGCCGCCAAGGAGGGCGGAGTCCACTTCATCGCGGGCGGCCACTACGCGACGGAGACGCTCGGCGTTCGCGCTCTCGCTGCGCGGATCGGCGAGCGCTTCGACGTCGCCTGGGACTTCGTCGACCTACCCAACCCGGTCTGAGAGCTCTAGCCACTCCAACACGAGCTCCGCGCACTCCTCCGGACACTCGCCGACCACCAGGTGGCCGGTCGCCGGGAGGACGCGGAGCGGCGCCCGCAGCCTCCGGGCGAGCTCGAAGGCGTCCTCCAGGGGCGTGAGCCGGTCACGGGCGCCCCAGACCACGACCGACGGGCAGCGGACGCGGTCGAGATAGAGGCGCGGATCGTCGCGGAGGAGCGCCCGGCCGGGCCTCCTCACGTCCGTGTGCTCGGGCTGCGCCTCAAGGAAGCCGAGCACCGCCTCGGGCGAGAGGGCTCGCGGGTCTTCGGCTCCCCAGGCGCCGAAGACCAGGGCGCGCAGGTTCGGTCGGCGCGCGATCGCGGCCCGCGCATGCGCGACCTGCCGCGCGGGCCGGAGCGCTCCGGTCACGGCGAGCCAGGCCCGGGCGCGCTGCGTCGTCGTGACGATTCCGGCGGACGCGAGCAGGACGAGGGCGCTCACGGCGTCCGGACGCTCCGCCGCGAGGCGGACGGCGACGACGCCGCCCATCGAGTAGCCGAGCACCGCCGGCTCCGCCATCCCTTCGTGCTCGGCGACGCGGGCGACGTGCGCTGCCAGGTCGCCCAGGCTCTCCACGACCGGCAACGCCGCCGTCCCGCCGTGTCCCGGGAGGTCCGGGAGCAGCACACGCCGGCGACGGGCGAGGAAAGGTGCGAGCTCGGTGAAGTTGTACGCGGCTCCGGCGAGCCCGTGAACGAGAACGAGGGGCGCGCCCTCCCCGCCGACCCAGTAGCGGGTGCGGATGCCGCCGATCTCCGCAACGTGCGGCTCGAACCCCCGGAGGAGCGTTGCCCTCGCCACCCCGGACACCGTATTCTGTGACCATGATCGGTGAAGGAGCACGAGGCCGTTGAGCCTCGTTGCCGAAAGCGAGAGTCTGCGCGCCTTGCCCGCCCGTGCCCATGCCGGCGGGCTTTTTCATGCGCCGAGCCGAAGGAGGCAACGACGTTGGCGAATCACCTGACGCCCGAGGAGCTGTCGAAGGAACTGGGCATCGACCGGGACACGGTCATCCGCGTGTGCATCGAGGAGTCGATCCCGATCTACCACGGGAAGATCGACAAGACCCTGTTCCAGGCGCACCTCGAGGCGGCGGGCATCGCCACGACGCCGGCCGCGTAGCGGCTCTCAGCGGGAGCCCGACGCGGCGCGCTTCTTACGCGCGCCCGGCTTCTTGGCCGGGGCCTTCTTGTCCTTCCGGGCCTGGGCGACGCTCTCCTTGAGGGCCTCCATGAGGTCGACCACGGGCGCCGGGGCCGGCTGCTCCGGGGCGACGATCTCCTCGCCCGCGAGCTTCGCCTCCAGCATCCTCCTGAGAGCGTTGCGGTACTCGTTCTCGAAGTCCTCCGGCTCGAACTCGCCGACGAGGCTGGCGACGAGCTGGCGCGCCATCTCGAGCTCGGCGTCCTGCACCTCGGTCTCGGCCACGGCCTCGTCGATCTCATCGCGGGCGCGGATGTCCTCGCCGTAGTAGAGCGTCTCGAGCGCGAGCGACTCGCCGAGCGGCCGGATCAGGCAGAGGTTCTCCTTCCCCCAGAGGACGAACTTGCCCACCGCGGCGACGTTCGCCTCCTGCATGGCACGGAGGAGGAGCACATACGGCCGGCGCTGGGCCGGCGCGTCGGCCGGAGCGAGGTAGTACGCGCGGTCGAAGTAGATGGGGTCGACCTCGTCGAGGTTGACGAAGCGGTCGATGTCGATCGACTGCGAGCGCGTGAGCGCCACCGCCTCGAGGTCCGACTCCTCCACCATGACGAACTGGCCCTTGGCGAACTCCCAGCCCTTGACCAGCTCGTCCGCCTCGACGTCGCGCTCGTGGAAGGGGCACCAGCGCTTCTGCTTGATGGGCGTGCCGCACTCCCGGTGCAGCGTCCGGAAGGACACGTCCTTGCGCTGCTGCGCCACGGCCAGCCCGATGGGGATGTTGACCAGGCCGAAGTTGATGGAGCCGTTCCAGATCGTTCGCATGGAGTCAGAAAGCCTAGCGGGACCAGGGATTTTCTCCCTGGAGGGAGCAAACCCTCCTACACCACGCGGCGGGCGCCGACCCAGCGGTCGGCGTAGTAGCCCGGGATCGTCGATATCTTCACGACGTCCCCGGAGCTCGGCGAGTGCACGAAGCGATTGCCGCCGATGTAGATGCCGTCGTGGCCGAGGCCGTTGAAGAAGACGATGTCTCCCGGCCTGAGCGCCGAGCGTGACAGCCGCCTGCCGACCGTCCACTGGGCCGAGACGACACGCGGCAGGGAGACGCCCACGCGGGAGAAGACGTACTGGACGAATCCGGAGCAGTCGAACCCGGTCTTCGGCGACTCGCCGCCCCAGCGGTAAGGGACGCCGAGGTAACGCTTGGCGATCGAGGCCACACGCTCCCCCCGGGTCGACCTCGTCGTCTCGCGCTTCTTCTCCGGCGGAGCCGGCTTCGACGCCTTCGCCTCACGCCGGATGCCGAGGGCGCCGAGCGTCTGCGGACCGACGATCCCGTCGACGACGAGGCCGCGCTTCTTCTGGAACGCGCGGACGGCCGCCCGGCTCACGGGCCCGTAGAGCCCGTCGGCGGGCCCGCCCCGCGCGCGCTGGACCGGGACGACCC
>DATIBF010000103.1:0-3748 GCA_035457655.1 Gaiellaceae bacterium | reverse complement strand
TCCTTGACGAGACCGCGGATGTCCGGGTCGTCGTCGACGACGAGAACGTGGGCGCGCTTCATACCGGTTCCTTACCAGATCCCGCCGTGATCCGCGCTGTCGCGTCCGATGGTGAGTGCCATGAGGATTCTCGTGGTGGAGCCCCACGCCGAGGTCCGCGCCCTGCTGGGGCACGTCGTAGAGCGTCTCGGGCACGAGGCGGTCTTCCCTTCGGGGCGGCGCGGTGAGGTCCTCCCGGACGGGGACGTCGACGTGCTCCTCGTGGAGCCTGCCGACCCGGCGGCGCGGACTGCGGCCGAGCGCCTGTGCCGGCGGCACCGCGAGCTGCCGGTCGTCTGCGCCAGCATCTATCCGGACTTCGAGCCGCTCGGCGGCCTGCGGCCGTTCGCCTACCTGATCAAGCCGTTCGCTTTGGCTGAGCTCGAGCGGGCGCTCCGCGCGGCCGTCCAGAGCGTCGCGCCGTCCGCCAAGCTGGCCTCTTAACGACCACGAGCTGCTCAGCAAGCAGCTCGCAGTCGGCCGTCAGTCAGTCCCCCGCTTCAAGGAGAAGCGGCGACACCGGAATCCATCTTACGCTTTCGCGGGCGTTCCTACAAGACCGGCAGGTACTTCTCCAGCTCCCACGGCGTCAGCTGGACGCGGTACTCGTCCCACTCCTGCCGCTTGAGCTTCACGTAGTTGCCGAAGATGTGTTCGCCGAGGGCGCGGCGGACGAGATCCGAGCCGGCCAGCTCCTCGATCGCCTCGCCGAGCGTCTCGGGCAGCGCCACGATCCCGCGTTCCTTGCGCTCGTCAGCGGACAGCTTGTAGAGGTTCTTCTCCATCGGGGACGGCAGCTCGTACCCCTGCTCGATCCCCTCGAGGCCCGCGTGGAGGAGAGCGGCGAACGTGAGATACGGGTTGCAGGCCGGGTCGGGGCAGCGGATCTCGGCGCGGGTCGCCTGCTCGTTCCCGGGCTTGTAGAGCGGGATGCGGATGAGGGCCGAGCGGTTCCGCCGCGACCAGGCCGCGTACACCGGAGCTTCGTAGCCGGGGACGAGCCGCTTGTAGGAGTTGACCCACTGGGCGAACACCGCCGAGATCTCGCGCGCATGACGCAGCTGTCCCGCGATGAAGCCCTTGCCCACGGCGGAGAGGTTCCACTCGTCGTCGGCGTCGAAGAACGCGTTCTTCCCGCCGGAGAAGAGCGACTGGTGGGTGTGCATCCCCGAGCCGTTCTCGCCGAAGATCGGCTTCGGCATGAACGTCGCGTGGTAGCCGGCCTTCCTCGCGATCTCCTTGACGACCAGCCGGTACGTGATCGTGTGGTCGGCCATGGAGAGCGCGTCGGAGAACTGCATGTCGATCTCGTGCTGCGACGGCCCCACCTCGTGGTGGACGTACTCGATCGGGATCCCCATCGCCTCGAGCGCGCCGACCGTGTCGTGGCGCAGGTCGCTGGCCGCGTCCATGGTCGTCATGGCGAAGTAGCCGCCCTCGTCGAGCGTCTCGGTGCCCGTGTCGTCCTTGAAGAGGAAGTACTCGAGCTCGGGGCCGACGTTGAAGGTGTCGAAGCCCATGCCCTCCATGCGCTCGAGCGCGAGGCGCAGAACGTGGCGGGGATCGCCTGCGTAGGGCTCACCGTCGGGCGTGACGACGTCGCAGATCATCCGCCCGACCTTGTAGCTCCCCTCGGGCATGAGCTGGAAGGTCGCCGGGTCCGGGATGGCGACCATGTCCGACTCCTCGATCGCGTTGAAGCCGGTGATCGACGAGCCGTCGAAGCCCATCCCGTCGTCGAGCGCGCCCTCGAGCTCCTGCAGCGTGACCGCGAAGCTCTTCAGATGGCCCTCGATGTCAGTGAACCAGAGGTGGACGAACTCGACGTTCTCGTCCGCGACCCGCTTCAGCACCTCCTTGCGCGCGCCCGGATCGCTCTTCGCCCTCCCGTTGTCCTCCGCCATGCTCCCAACCTCCCCTTTAACGCAAGCAGCCCCGGGCCGCCGTCGGCCCGAGGCCTCGTCGCCTCGAATGACCGCGCAATTCTATACGAGGCCCCGACGGGCCCTTCGGACTTGCCGTCCGACGGCCGCTCGCGCTACAGTCAGACGGTGCGGCGCCGCCGACGGCGCCGACGAAGGCAATGGAGCCTCAGAGGTCGACTCGACCGCTGGGGCTTTTTTCGTGGACCGAAGGAGGGGCGATGCAGGAGACCGAGACGAGGGCATACCTGGCGAACGGCACGAAGCCGGAGGCCGAGGAGGCGGTGGCGTGGGCGTTCGAGCAGAAGACGCAGCTGGTCGACCTGAAGTTCTGCGACCTGTTCGGAAGCTGGCAGCACATGACGCTGCCGATCAGCGCGTTCGGAACCTCGGCGTTCACGGAGGGGCTCGGCTTCGACGGGTCCTCGATCCGCGGCTGGCAGGGGATCGCCGAGAGCGACCTCCTGCTCATGCCGGACCCGGGGAGCGCGATCGTCGACCCGTTCACGGCCGTGCCGACGCTCTCGCTGATCTGCGAGATCGCGGATCCGACCACCGGTGAGGCCTACGGCCGCGACCCGCGCCGGATCGCCCGGCGGGCGGAGGCCCACCTGACCGAGACCGGAATCGCCGACACCGCGTACTTCGGCCCGGAATGCGAGTTCTTCGTCTTCGACGAGGTCTCCTACGAGCTCTCCCCGCACCGCGCTCACTTCGCCGTCGACTCGGCGGAGGGCCACTGGAACTCGTCGGTCCCGGGGCTGGGCTACACGGTGCGGGAGAAGGGCGGCTACTTCCCGCCGGCGCCGCACGACACGCTCCACGACCTCCGCTCCGAGATCGTGCTCATCCTGGAGCGCCTCGGGATCCCGTGCGAGTTCCACCACCACGAGGTCGCCACCGCAGGCCAGTGCGAAGTGGACCTCCGCTACCAGCCGCTCACGCGCATGGGCGACCAGGTCATGACCTACAAGTACGTCGTCCGCAACGTCGCCCGGGCCGCCGGCAAGAGCGCCACGTTCATGCCGAAGCCGATCTTCGGCGACAACGGGTCGGGGATGCACACGCACCAGTCGCTCTGGAAGGAGGGCACCCCGCTCTTCGCGGACAAGTCCGGCTACGCGGGCCTGTCCCAGCTCGCACGCGCGTACCTGGGGGGCATCATCATGCACGCACCGGCGCTGCTCGCGTTCTGCGCGCCGACGACCAACTCGTACCGGCGGCTGGTGCCCGGCTACGAGGCGCCGGTCAACCTCGTCTACTCCCAGCGGAACCGCTCCGCGGCGATCCGGATCCCGATGTACTCGGAGTCGGCGTCGGCCAAGCGCCTGGAGTTCCGCTGCCCGGACCCGACGGCGAACCCCTACCTCGCCTTCGCCGCCATGCTGATGGCGGGAATCGACGGGGTGCAGAAGGGCCTCGACCCGGGCGAGCCGGCCGACTTCGACCTGTTCGAGGAGCGCCGCGACGACATCGCGCAGGTTCCGGGCTCGCTGGCGGAGGCGCTCGACGCGCTCGAGCGCGACCACGAGTTCCTGCTCGAGGGCGACGTCTTCAGCGAGGAGCTCGTCCGCGCCTGGATCGACTACAAGCGCGAGCAGGAGGTCGACGTCGTCGCGCTCAGGCCCCACCCGGCCGAGTTCGCCCTCTACTACGACGCCTAGACCTGTCCTTCACGGCCGTGCCCCGCGGTCTGACCCTGGGGCACGGCCGTTCGGGACGAGATGTGTGTAACGGAAGGATGACGCGCCGCGGCTCAGGCGAACGCGGCGAGGTACGGCTGCCAG
>DATIBF010000102.1:0-45939 GCA_035457655.1 Gaiellaceae bacterium | reverse complement strand
GTCGGCGTCGGCTACCTCCAGCTCGACCGCGCCGCGTCGACGCTCTCCGGCGGCGAGGCGCAGCGCCTGCGGCTCGCCACCCAGATCGGCTCGCAGCTCGTCGGCGTCCTCTACATCCTCGACGAGCCGTCGATCGGGCTTCACCAGCGGGACAACTCGAAGCTGATCGGGACGCTCGAGCGCCTGCGCGACCTGGGCAACACCGTGCTCGTGGTCGAGCACGACGAGCAGATGATGCGCGCCGCGAACTGGCTCGTGGACATGGGCCCCGGGGCCGGCGAGCACGGCGGGCACGTCGTTGCCGAGGGCCCCTCGGCGAAGGTGGAGAAGACGAAAGGCTCGATCACGGGCCAATACCTGTCGCGGGAGCGCGAGATCGCCGTTCCCGAGCGCCGCTCCGAGGACCTTGGCACGTTCAGCGTCCTCGGCGCGCGTATGCACAACCTCAGGGACATCGACGTCGAGTTCCCGGTCGGCAAGTTCGTCGCGGTCACCGGCGTGTCCGGGTCGGGCAAGTCGACCTTGGTGAACGAGATCGTCTACAAGGCGCTCGCCAACCGGCTCCACCGGATGCGCGTGAAGCCGGGCGACCACGACGCGGTCGAAGGCATCGACTGCTTCGACAAGGTGATCGACATCGACCAGTCGCCCATCGGACGCACGCCGCGCTCCAACCCGGCTACCTACACGAAGCTGTTCGACTCGATCCGCGAGCTCTACTCGCAGACGCCGGACGCGAAGGTGCGCGGCTACAAGCCGGGGCGCTTCTCCTTCAACGTCCGCGGCGGCCGCTGCGAGACGTGCAAGGGCGACGGGACGATCAAGATCGAGATGCACTTCCTTCCCGACGTCTACGTCCCGTGCGAGACGTGCGGCGGCAAGCGGTACAACCGCGAGACGCTGGAGGTGCGCTTCAAGGGCAAGTCGATCGCCGACGTCCTCGAGATGTCCGTCGAGGAGGCGCTCGGCTTCTTCGCCAAGATCCCGAAGATCCGCCGGCGGCTGCAGACGCTGCACGACGTCGGGCTCGACTACATCAAGCTCGGCCAGCCCGCGACGACCCTCTCGGGCGGCGAGGCGCAGCGCGTCAAGCTCTCCTCGGAGCTCTCGAAAGTGGCGACGGGGCGGACGCTCTACATCCTCGACGAGCCGACCACCGGTCTCCACTTCGCAGACATCGAGAAGCTCCTCGAGGTACTCCAGCGCCTCGTGGACGCCGGCAATACGGTGCTCGTGATCGAGCACAACCTGGACGTGATCAAGCAGGCAGACTGGATCGTCGACCTCGGCCCCGAGGGCGGGGAGGCCGGAGGCGAGGTGATCGCAGCGGGCACGCCGGAGCAGGTTGCGGAGGTCGAGGAGAGCTATACCGGGCAGTTCCTGCGGGCGCTTCTGCCCAGCCCGACTGCCGCGGCCGCCTAGGACGAACTTCACCTTCGACCCGGGGAGGTCTATCCTCGGTGCGTGGCCACGCACTCGACCCTCTCTGCGGCTCGGGACGAGGGCTACCCGGCCCCGGTCGTCCTCGGCGGTGTGATCGCGACCTTCTTCTTTCCCGTCATCTCGCTGATCGCGGCGCTCATGCTCATGGGCGGTGAGCAGAGCCCGCGGAAGCGGAGCCAGTTGAAGACGTGGGCCTGGGCGTCGTTCGCGTTCCTCGCCCTCCAGGCCCTTCTCTTCCTGCTCGTCCTGATCGTCATCGCCGCCAGCGACTCGCCCTTCTTCTAGCCCGCGTCGCTAGCCTGCGTTCGTGGACGCCGAGGCACAGCCCGTCCCGGAGCAGAGCCCCGAGAAGCGCTGGTGGCTGCGGACGCTCGCGGTCTTCCAGGCGCCGCGGGCGGTCTTCGCCGCACTCCGGGATCCCTCGCCGCGTGAGGCCGAAGCCCGCGAAGAGCCGATCCTCGCCGTCATCATCCTCGCCGGCATCGCCGCGATCCTGCTCGCCCCCGAGACGGGCCGCCTGCTGGACGAGAGCCTCGTGGACGACAGCATCGCCGTGCTCGCGGTGCTCGTCTTCCTGACCGGTGCGATCTACGGGGCGTTCGCCTACTGGATCGGCGGAGCCTTCCTCTACGTCGGCCTGCGCGGCGCCGGCTCGCGGGGGACCTACCGACGCGCCCGCCACATCCTCGCGTTCGCGGCGGTGCCGACCGTGCTCGGGCTCTTCGTCGTTTGGCCCGTCAGGCTGCTCGTGTACGGAACGGACTCGTTCAGGACCGGCGGTGACGACACCGGGATCGGGCCGCTCCTCTTCGACCTGGCCGAGGGCGCCTTCGTCTTCTGGTCGCTCGGTCTTCTGATCTACGGGATCGCGGTCGTCGAGCGCTGGCGCTTGCTTCGGGGCGCCGTCGCGGTCGCGCTGGCCGTGCTCGCGATCTTCGTGCTCACCTTTCCGTTCGTGCTGGCGGCGTCGGCGAGCTGAGAAAGGCCTCGAGCTCGTCCTCGGCCATCGCGTACGTGTGCTCCTCGGCGGGGAACGCGCCGGAGCGCACCTCCGAGGCGAAGCGCTCGAGCGCACGCTGGATCTCCGCCCCGATCTCGGCGTAGCGCTTCGCGAAGCGCGGCGAGTGCCCGCTGTGGAGGCCGAGCAGGTCGTGTAGGACCAGCACCTGGCCGTCGCAGCCGGCGCCCGAGCCGATCCCGATCGTGGGGATCGCGAGCTCCTCGCTTATCCGCGTCGCGACGGGCGCCGGCACGGCTTCGAGGACGAGCGCGAAGCACCCTGCCCGCTCGAGCGCCAGCGCGTCTTCCAGGAGCCGACGCGCCTTGTCGGCCGTCTTGCCCTGCGCCCTGAAGCCGCCGAGCATGGTTGCGGACTGCGGCGTCAGCCCGAGGTGGCCCATGACCGGGATCCCGGCGCCGACGAGCGCCGTCACGCGGGAGATGCTCGGCCCGGCGCCCTCGAGCTTCACGGCGTCCGCTCCGGCCTCCTTGACGAAGCGCACGGCGCTTCGCACCGCGTCCTCGTCCGAGACCTGGTACGAGCCGAACGGCATGTCGGCGACGACGAGCGCCCGCTCGGCCCCGCGCGTGACCGCGCGGGTGAGCATGAGCATCTCCTCCATCGTCGCCGGGACCGTCGTTGCGTGGCCGAGGACGGTCATCGCGGCCGAGTCGCCCACGAGGATCAGCTCGATCCCGGCCAGGTCGGCAAGCCGCCCGCTCGGGAAGTCGTAAGCGGTGACCATGACGATACGCTCTCCGCGTGCGCCCATCTCCCGAAGCTCGGTGAGGGGGAGCTTCCCGTTCGCCTCCGGCCTGCTCGTCACTCCGGATCTCCTTCGAGCACGACGTTGTCGATCAGCCGCGTGCGTCCGACGCGCACCGCAGCGAGAAGGTAGACCCGCCCGTCCAGGGGCGCAACCTCGACGTACTCGGGCTCGAGCAGCGGCTCTCCCGTGAGAAGCGCAGTTGCGACCGCGGCGGCGTCTTCGCCGCACGCGTGCGCGGCGGCGCCGGCCTCCAGAGCTTGGGGGATCGCCCTGGCTGCGGCGCGTTCCTCCGGCGAGAGGTATGCGTTGCGGGAGCTCACCGCGACGCCGTCCTCGTCGCGGACGGTCGGGACGACGCGCAGCTCGAGCTCGAGCTCGAGGTCGAGGTCCCGGATCAGACGGCCGACGAGCGCCGCCTGCTGGGCGTCCTTGCGGCCGAAGTAGGCGACGTCCGGGCGGACGATGTTGAAGAGCTTCAGGCAGACGGTGGCGACCCCGCGAAAGTGCCCTGGACGCACGGCGCCTTCCAGCTGCCGCCCGATCGTCTCGACGTGCACCCAGGTCTGGAAGCCCGGCGGGTACATCTCGGCGACGGAGGGGACGAAGAGGTGATCCACGCCCCACTCGGCCGCCAGGGCGGCGTCTCTCTCCTCGTTGCGCGGGTAGCGGTCGAGATCCTCGTGCGCGCCGAACTGGGCGGGGTTGACGAAGATGCTCGCCACGACGACGTCGCACTCCGAGCGCGCGCGCCGGACGAGCGCCTCGTGGCCGGCGTGAAGCGCGCCCATCGTCGGCACGAGCCCGACGCGCGAGCCCGCGCGAAGAGGCTCGAGCGCCGTACGGAGCTCGACGATCGTCCTCTGCGTGATCACCGCGCGGCGACCGCCGCGGCCATCATGTCGGTGAGCGCCCGGTACATCGGCTCGAGCTCGGGGCGCTGCTCTCGAATGACTTCGAGGTGCCGTTCGATGGTCTCCCAGTCCCCGCGCGTGATCGGCCCGGTCAGCTCGAAGTCGTTGTCCATCGTCCGCTGCATCAGCGGCAGGAGCGCGTCGGGCGGTGCCCCCGCCTCCTCGAAGAGCTCCGCCGCGGCCCAGTGGAGCGCCACGAGGAAGCTCTGCGCCATCACGGCGGCCGCGTGGTAGACGAGGCGCGCCTCGTCGTCCAGCGCGAACGGTCGCAGCCGGAGGAGGTCGGCGAGCCGGAACCCGGCCGCGAGCGCCTCCGGGGTCTCCCCGCTCACCGCCGCCCAGGAACCGTCGAGCTGCTCGGGCCCGCGGTGACGGACGAGGGTCTGGAGCGGGTGCAGGCTGAAGCGGCGGAGATGTGGATCAAGCGCGTCGAGCGTGCGCGCCCCGCTCGTGTGCGCGATCCACGGGCCGACCGGGATCGCAGCCGCGACTTCGTGGACAGTGCGGTCGGGCACGCAGACGACGACGAGATCGGCATCTCCCGTCTCGAGCTCGCGGCCCGTCAGGCGCGTAGGCAGCGACTCGGAGAGCCGCGCGGCGACCGCGGTGCCGACGCGTCCCGTGCCGACGACAGAGGCTGACGTGAATCTCATCTCGGGCTCCAGTTCCGTGCGGATACCGGGCACTCGATAGCTTAGCGGTCGCTGGCTAGCCTTACGCCATGGAGAAGATCGAGAAGACCGAACAGGAGTGGCGCGCGGAGCTGTCGCCGGAGGCCTACCGGGTCCTACGCGAGCACGGCACCGAGCGGGCGTTCACCGGCGTGTACCACGACACGAAGGAGCCGGGCGTCTATCGCTGCGCGGGCTGCGGCGCGGAGCTCTTCAACTCGGAGACGAAGTACGACTCCGGCACCGGCTGGCCGAGCTTCTACGAGCCGGTCGCCGGCGAGGCCGTGGAGACTGAGCGGGACTGGAGCCTCCTCGTGCCCCGCACCGAGGTCCACTGCGCCGCCTGCGGCGGCCACCTCGGCCACGTTTTCCCGGACGGGCCGCGCCCGACCGGGCTGCGCTACTGCATCAACTCGGCCGCGCTCGACCTCGAGCGCGAGGAGGGAGAGACGAGTGACTGAGAAGGCGACGTTCGGCGCCGGCTGCTTCTGGGGCGTCGAGGTGGACTTCCGCAACGTCCCCGGCGTCAAGGACGCCGCGGTCGGCTACATGGGCGGCGACGTCCCCTACCCGACGTACGAGCAGGTGTGCACCGACCGGACCGGCCATGCCGAGGTCGTCCAGGTCGAGTACGACCCGGCCGAGGTCTCCTACGAGACGCTGCTGCGGACGTTCTGGAACGCCCACGACCCGACGCAGCTGAACCGCCAGGGCCCGGACGTAGGGCGGCAGTACCGCTCGGTCGTGTTCTTCCACACGCCCGAGCAGCAGGAGCAGGCGCTCGCGTCGAAGGCGAAGGTGCAGACGCGCTACACGAACCCCGTCGTCACGGAGATCGAGCCGGCGAAGGACTTCTGGCGCGCCGAGGAGTACCACCAGCAGTACCTGGTCAAGCGCGGCCGCGCGACCTGCGCGATTTAGCCGCGCAGCGGCAGAGGCCGCAGCGGGAGTCGAAGAGGAGAACGGCCTGCGCCACGCCGAGAGCGTAGAGGTCAGCCCGGCCCGGCTGCGGCAGACGCCGGCACTTGCCGCCGGACGGCCGCCACGACCAGCAGCCAGTTCGTGAACACGACGACTGCGGTCGCCGCCTGCGCGGAGTAGTCGAGCCCCATCGCGAGCCAGATCCCGAGGTGGAGCAGCACCGTGCCCGGGACGAAGACCCAGGCGGCCCGCGGCCGGAGGAGCACGAGCGGGAACCCGAGCTCGAGCAGAAGCGTGCCCGCTGCCAGCGCGTGGGCGAGCCAGGGCCGATCGGCAATGAACACGGCCAGGTCAGAGTCTCCGGAAGCGTAAAGCGCCCAGCGCAGGTTGTCGCTGGTCACCCAGGCCGGTCCGGAGCTGACGAGCTTCGCCAGCCCGGCGAAGAAGTACGCGCCCGCGACCACGATCGCGGCCGTTCGCAGCGGCCAGCCGTACAGGCGCGAGGACCCGGAGCGCGTGCGGCCCGCGCCCCTGGCGTCGAGCGACCAGGCGTCGGCCGACGGCGCCACGAGCAGCGGGACGAGGCACAGGAGCAGGACCAGGTCGTTGTGCACGACCTTCCCCGTGCTCGTCAGCATCCCGTTCAGGAAGATCGCGCACGCCCACGCGAGCGGGAGGACGAGGCGGGTACGGAGCCCGAGCACGGCAAGGACCGCCGCGAGCACTCCCAGCCCCTGCAGGGCGACGACCACCGGCTTCGACGGCATCGACGGGAGAAGCTCCATGAAAGAGATCGGCCGGAAGAGCTCCCGCGGCTGGTCCGCCAGCTCGGTGTAGGGGCCGAACGCGAGGCGCCCGGCGAGGATGGCGCAGAGGCCGATGCGGAGGGCCGCAAGCTGCTCGGCGGTCGCGGCCGGGAAGAGGAATCGCTCAGCGCGCCGCATCGACGCTCCCGTCGTCGCAGGTCAGGAGCAGCGTCGTCGTCGGCGGCGGGCCGTCGCGCGTCCCGTGTCGGTACGACAGGTACCAGTCCACGCGGTAGATCCGCACCTCACTGGCGGCAGGGAGCTCCTTCCGGGCGGCGTCGAGCCACGCGCGGCAGGCGGCTTCTTGCTCGTCGCGCGGGAGCGTGCCCAGGGTGCGCATGACGAGCGGAAAATTGCCGTACCCGCGCGGAAGATCTGCGAAGCGGATCTGCGTCTCGCCATCCTCCCCGACTGCCGTCGCACGCCACGCGACCTGGTGGTCGGTGCGGAGCTGGCTGAAGAGCCGCCAGCCGGTCAGCGGCCACAGCTCGAGGCCGAGCAGCCCGCACACGACGAAGGCGGCGAGGAAGGCGGCGACGAAGACGCGGATACCGCGCGAGGGAAGCTCGTCCCGTCTCGACTCGGTCTCGCCCATCGCTGACCGGCTCATTCTGCTCCTGTTGCGGTGCGTCCGGGGACCTGCCTACACTGCCTCGGCGATGCCGATCTACGAGTTCGTGTGCATGACCTGCGAGCGCCACTTCGAGGAGCTCGTCGGGGTGAACGCGGCCGATCCGGCCTGTCCCGACTGCGGCGCCTCGAAGGTGGCCCGCCAGCTCTCCGTGTTCGCGACTCACGGCGGCACCGCCGAGCAGCCGAGCTTCGGCGGACCAGTGTCCTCCGGCGGCGGATGCTGCGGCGGGAGCTGTGGCTGCTGAGCCTGACGTACTGAGCCGCCGAGCCGCGCTCGAGGCGCACGCCGCCGAGACCTCCGCCTGCACGCGCTGCCGCCTGGCGGAGGGGCGGACGCAGGTCGTCTACGGCGTCGGCGATCCGGACGCCGACCTCATGTTCGTCGGCGAGGCCCCGGGCTTCCACGAGGACAAGCAGGGGTACCCGTTCGTTGGCTCGGCGGGAAAGCTGCTCGACCGGCTCCTCGAGGGCATCGGCATGACCCGGGGGGACGTGTACATCGCGAACGTCCTCAAGTGCAGGCCTCCGGGCAACCGCGACCCTCAGCCGGACGAGATCGAAGCCTGCGAGAGCCACCTCTTCCGCCAGCTCGAGCTGATCCAGCCGAAGCTCGTGGCCACGCTCGGGAACTTCGCCACGAAGCTTCTCTCCGGCAAGCCGACGGGAATCACGCGCGTGCACGGCCGGCCCCAGGAGGCTACGGTCGGCGGGCGCCGCGTCACGCTCTACCCGATCTACCATCCGGCCGCCGCGCTCTACACGCCGGCGATGCTGAGGACACTCGAGGAGGACTTCGCGCGGATCCCGGACTTGCTCAGCGGGTCGACTGGGCCGGTCGCTCCCGTAGAGGCGCAGGTGATCCAGTTCCCGGTCGCGCCCGCAGCGACGCCCGACGAGCAGCTCGGGCTGTTCTAGCCCGCGGGTAGTCTGGGCCGGGTGGACGTCAACCGGGAGGCCCCGGCCCTTGCGCATTCGGAGGCCGTGATCGCGGCCGAGCCAGAGATGGTCTGGGATGTCCTGGCCGCGTTCGAGAACTGGCCGAGCTGGAACCCGGACGTGTCGTCCGTCGCGCTGGAGGGCGGACTGGCGGAAGGCACGGTGTTTCGCTGGAAGGCCGGGCGATCGAAGATCACATCGAGGCTCGTGAAGGTCGAACGGCCGCGCCTGCTCGGCTGGACGGGTCAGACAGCCGGCATCAAGGCGGTCCACGTATGGCAGCTCAGCCCGGTCGACGGCGGCACGTTTGCCCGCACAGAGGAGTCCTGGGACGGCCTGCTGGTCCGTGTCCTTCGCGGGCCGTTGCAAAAGAGCCTGCAGAAGGCCATGGACGAGGGGCTACGCCACCTCAAGGCTGAGGCCGAACGCCGGGCCCGGGGCCGTTAGGCGGGTGGTCGAGCTCGAGTCGTCCTCGCCGGAGGAGACCGAGCGCATCGGCGCTGCGGTCGCCCGGGAGCTCGGGCCCGGGGACGTCGTCGCCGTCTCCGGGGAGCTCGGCACGGGGAAGACCACCTTTGTCCGCGGCGCCGCCCGCGCGCTCGGCGTCACGGCCCCGGTCACGAGCCCGTCCTACACGATCGGCCACCGCTATTCCGGCGATCCCGAGGTCTCGCATCTCGATCTCTACCGCTTCGACGGCATGTCGGACGCGGAGTGGGGCGACCTCGAGCGCTACTTCGAGGATGCCGTGGTCTTCGTCGAGTGGCCGGAAGCGGGGGAGGGGTTCCTTCCGCCCGCGCGGGTGCGGGTCCAGTTGCGGCACCTGGGGGAGGCGCATAGACTGGTCATCCTCGAAGCCTCCGAAAAAGCCCTGGAAATCCGCCTGTCTGCAGGTGCTGATCCTCGCGTTTGACACCGCCACCGACGTGGCCACGGTTGCGTTCGTCCGGGACGGCGAGGTGCTCGGCGAGCGCCTCTCGAGAGCCGCGCGGGTGTTGCAGGACGTCGAGGAGCTCCTCCAGGAAGCCGGTCTCGAGCGGGGCGACGTCGAGGGAATCGCGGTCGGTACCGGCCCGGGCAGCTACACGGGCCTCCGCATGGGCCTCGTGACCGCGCGGACGCTCGCCGTCGCGCTGGACGTCCCCGTTTCCGGCGTCTCCACGCTCGACGCGCTGGCCGCGGGCGCGCCCGATGCCGTCCCGGTTATCGACGCGAGACGGCGCGAGGTCTTCACGCTCGCTGCCGGCGCCCCTGTCTGCGTCGCCGCGTCCGACCTGATCGTCGAACCCGGCAGAGCCTACGTCGGTGACGGCGCCGTGCGGTACCGCGACGAGATCGAGGCCGCGGGCGGGGTCGTCCCGCCCGACGCCGCCCCCGAGCACGTGCCGTGGGCGCGTCACCACGCGGCCCTCGCCCGCAACTTCGGCCCGGCCGAGGCCGCCGAGCCGATCTACCTCAGGCTTCCCGACGCCGAGAGGGCGCTCTCGCGATGATCGACGTCGGCCGGGTTCGCGTCGACATTCGGAAGCTCACCCTGGGCGACCTTTCGGACGTCGAGCGGATCGAGCAGCGCGTTTATCCGACACCGTGGTCCCGCTCGATGTTCGCGGGCGAGCTCGCCAAGCCGTCGTCGATCTGCCTGGGCGCCTTCGACGAGGAGGGAAGGCTCGCCGGCTACCTGATCGTCTCCCGCTACGTGGACGCCTGGCACGTCATGAACGTCGCCGTCGACGACGTCCGCCGGCGGGCGGGCATCGCCAGCCGTCTGCTCGAGTCGCTGTTCGAGCTCACGGCCGGCGACGCGTACCGCGGCTACACACTGGAGGTCCGGATCTCGAACAAGGGCGCCATCGCCCTCTACGAAGGGTTCGGCTTCGAGGCGAGCGGCGTGCGTCGCGGGTACTACACGGACAACCGCGAGGACGCACTCATCATGTGGAAGGACCCGATCCGCGCGGACGCGGAGGAACGCGGATGATCCTCGGCATCGAGACCTCCTGCGACGAGACCGCAGCAGCCCTCGTCACGCACGACGGCGTCGTTCGTGCCAACGTCGTGGCGTCCCAGGCCGAGCTGCACTCCCGCTACGGCGGCGTCGTGCCCGAGGTCGCTTCTCGCCGTCACCTCGAGCTGGCGGCTCCGGTCCTCGCCGAGACCCTCGAGCGGGCCCAGGTAACGCTGGACGAGGTCGACACGGTGGCGGTCACCCACGGTCCGGGCCTGATCGGGGCGCTCCTCGTGGGCCTCTCGGCAGCCAAGGCCCTCGCGTGGTCGCGGAGGCTGCCGCTCGTCCCGGTCGACCACCTCCACGGCCACGTCGCCTCCCTCTACCTCCAGCCCGAACCGCTCGAGCCGCCCTTCCTCTGCCTGCTTGCAAGCGGAGGGCACACGCTGCTTCTCGACGTGCGCGACCACGCCGGCTACGAGGTCGTGGGCTCGACGCTGGACGATGCAGCCGGCGAGGCGTTCGACAAGGGAGCGCGCCTGCTCGGCCTCGGCTATCCGGGAGGCGCGGCCCTCGACCTCGCAGCGAGGGACGGCGATCCCGAGGCGTACGCGTTCCCGGTCGCCAGGGTTCCCGGCTTCGACTTCTCCTTCTCGGGGCTCAAAACAGCCCTCCTCTACGCCGTGCGCGACCTCCCGGCCGACGAGCTCGAGCGTCGGCGCGCCGATCTGGCCGCGTCTTACCAGCGGGCGATCGTCCGGGCGCTCGTCGAGCGCGCGCGCGCGGCAGCCGCCGAGCTGGGCGCGAAGCGGATCGCCGTCGTGGGCGGCGTCGCGGCGAACTCGGAGCTGCGCGGCACGCTCGCGGACGCCGCACTTGCGCCGCTCGCCCTCTGTACCGATAACGCAGCCATGATCGCCTCGGCCGCACGCTTTACGCAGCCGCTCCCGTTTCCGCAGTATCTTGCATTGGATGCCTATGCCACGGCGGCCTGAGGGGAGGCGGACGGCGGCGCTTGCGGCGCTCGCGCTCTTGGCGACCGCGTTCGCGCTCGCCGGCACGGTCGAGGGTGCTGGCGACTCGCTCGCGCGCACGGCCGCGCGCGCCTGGAACGGCGTCTTCGGCGACCGGCCGAAGCCGGCCCAGGAATCGAAACAGCGCGTGCTCGTCGTCCTCACGTCGCCTTCGCTCGCCGACCGCATGGCCGCCGCCGAGGACGAGCCGACCCCGGCGCAACAGCGTCGATGGACCGCGGAGGCCGAGGGCGCGCAGCGGCTTCTTCTCGCGGGCCTCCGCGAGCGTCGGGTCCCGGTCGTGCGCGACCAGATCTTCACCCGGACCTTCAACGGCTTCTCCGCCCTCGTCTCCCCGCGGGCGCTCGCCGAGCTCGAGCGAGCGCATGACGTCGCGGGCGTCTACCCGGTGCGGACCGTGTACCCGGCCGCGCCGACGGCCGAGACGATCGCGGGCCGCGACTTCCAGTCGGGAAGCGGAGGCGGCTCCGAGATCGTCCTCCCCGGATCCAGCGGGGAGGGTGTCACGATCGCGCTTCTCGACACCGGCGTCGACCGGGGTCACGCCTATCTGAGCGGCCGGGTCGCCCGGGGCTTCGACCTGGTCGGCGGCGACCGGCGCGCCGTGCCGGAAGCGAAGCCGGGCGAGCCGGGTGTGGTCGAGGCGCACGGAACGCGTCTCGCGGGGCTGCTCGTCGGCCACGACGGCCCCTCCGGGCTGCAGGGGGTGGCTCCGGGTGCGACGATCCTGCCGATCAGGATCCTCGGCTGGCAGCAGACGGCCGAGGGCAGCTGGGCCGTCCTGGGGCGCGGTGACCTCCTGCTCGCAGGGCTCGAGCGCGCCGTCGACCCGGACGGCAACGGGGACGTCGAGGACGCCGCGGCGATCGCGCTCGTGGGCGGCGTGCAGCCCTACGCAGCCTTCGCCGACAGCCCGGAGTCGCGCGCCACGGCCGGTGCGACCCGGCTCGGAACGCTCGTGGTCGCACCGGTGGGGAACGACGGCCGGCCGGGCCTCGGCTTCGGCACCGTCGCGGCTCCCGCCGCCGCCTCGGAGGCGCTCGCCGTCGGCACGCTCGACGCCCGCCCCGAGGTGCTGGAGGCGGAGGTCGAGCTCCGGGCAGGCTCCGACACCGTGCTGGACCAGCCGGTGCGCATTCTCGGCGGGGTGGGCCCCGCAGCTGCCACGCGCTTCGAGGTCGTCACCGTCGCCGGGCCGACGCTTGCCCAGTCCGATCGGCCGGAAGGGACCGTGGCCCCCGGCGACGTGCTCGGCGACTTCTTCGGTACGAACGGCGTGAGCCTCGTCGCCGGGAAGGCGGTCGTCGTCCAGGCGGATCAGGGCACGGTCGAGCGTCGAGTTCGGCACGCGGCGGAGGCCGGCGCCGGGGTCGTCCTTGTAGCCGGAACGAATCTCGAGGCAACCGCTCTCGATGCCCAGGGCGGCGTCGGCGTGCCGGTTCTCGCGATTCCGGCCGAGGCCGGTCAGGCGCTGCTCGCCGGAGGGGCGACGCTCGACCTCGCGCCAACGCGCGCCCTGCCGAACGCGGCGCTCATGGACATCGCTCCGTTCTCGTCCGGCGGCGTCGCTTTCGACGGCCGGGTGAAGCCGGATCTGGTCGCTCCCGGCGTCGGCCTCGCGACCTCGGACGCCGGCGGTCAGGGCTTCACGACCGTCACCGGGTCGAGTGCCGCCGCCGCGGTGGTCGCCGGTGCCGCTGCGCTCGTCGCCGAGGCGCGGCCGGACCTCGCCACGATCGACCTGAAGAGCGTCCTCGTGGGGAGCGCGGGGCGGCTGCGCCGCGAGGACGCCACGCTGCCGGTGACGTCGCAGGGCGGCGGGCTGGTCGACCCGCTCCACGCGGCGGCGGCCGAGATCGCCGTCGAGCCCGCGACGCTCGCGTTCGGGCGCGCCGAAGGACCAGAGTGGAGCACGGTTCGCGTCCTCACCGTCCGAAACGTCTCCAGCCGGGAGCTGACCCTGTCGTTCGGGCTCCTGCCCGACAGCCCCGTCGCCGACCTTGCCTTCTCCGCCGACCCGGCCCAGCTGACGCTCGAGCCGGATGGCTCGCGGGACGTGACGATCGGCGTTTCGGCGACCGGAGAGGAGACGCCCGCGGGCGCGGGCGGGGTGATCATCGTGTCCGCCGACGGCGCCCAGCCTGTTCGCGTGCCGTGGGCGATCGCCCGGCGGGAGGCCGAGCGTGCCCCGCTCGTCGGCGACGTGCAGCTCTCGCACCACGAGTTCTCCCCCTCCGACGCCGCGCCGGTCGTGCTGGCCTTCCGTGCTGGGAGGGTCGACGAGGCTCTCGACGGCGAGCTGATCGAGCCCGTCGGCGTCCTCGAGCTCGAGCTCTGGACGGCCGACGGCCGCCGGCTGGGCGTGCTGGCCCGAATGCGTGACGTTCTCCCGGGTCGCTACGCCTTCGGCCTCACCGGTCGAGGCCCCACCGGGAAGCTCCTCGCCGAGGGGATCTACGTACTTCGCCTCCGAGCACACCCGGTCGACGGCGACGACGGCACCCAGCCGTCGACGGCCGAAGCGGTCGTCACGATCCAGCGCTAGAGCTGTGCACGAGGTGACGATCTACCTCGCCCGCGGCTGCCATCTCTGCGAGAGCGCACAGCGCGTGCTCGCGGCGGTACGCGAGGAAATCCCCTTCACGCTCGTCGAGGTCGCGATCGACGACGACCCGGAGCTCGAGCGCGCCTACCGCGAGCGGATTCCCGTCGTCTCGGTGGACGGGGAGGAGGCCTTTACGTACTTCGTCCACCCCGACGGCCTCCGCAGACGCCTCCTTCCCGCCTGACGTGCACGCGACGGGTACTGCGCCCTGCGAGGCGAGGCGTCGTTATTGTGTCGGTCTCTCATGGCGTTGAGAATCGCGAGCGAGGGGGGCGCCAGGACCGGCGATCGCTTGACAGTCGGCGTCGCCGCCCGACTCTCCCAGTACCTCAGGGTGCTCACGCAGGCCCGCAAGATGGGCAAGGACCGAATCTCCTCCCAGGAGATCAGCGAGTACACGAACATCAATGCGACGCAGATTCGCCGCGACCTCTCCGCATTCGGGAAGTTCGGCAAGCGGGGCGTCGGCTACAACATCGACGGGCTGATCGCCGAGATCCGGAAGATCCTCCGCACCCAGGGTCAGCACAACATCGCGCTCTTCGGCGCCGGCCGGCTGGGCCAGGCGATCGCGGACTCGACCATCTTCGCCGACCACGGCTTCAACATCGCGGCTGCCTTCGACAGCGACACGGCGAAGGTCGGGCAGCCGATCGGCCACACCACCATCTCGACCTACGGCGAGCTCCGCGAACAGATCCGCGACAAGAACATCATCGTCGCCGTCCTCGCCGTCCCTCCCGACGCGGCGCAGCAGGTCGCCGACGAGGTCGTCGACGCGGGCGTGAAGATCATCTTCAACTACACCGAGGCGCTGCTCAATGTCCCGTCGGACGTGACGGTGCACACGACGAGCCCGGCCGTCGAGCTGCTCTACGCGCTCTACTTCTACCTGACGTAGGGCACGCCGGCCCGTTCGTCCAACGGGGAATAGGAACGACCCCGGGGGGCGTTCCGAAGAGCAACTCCTGTAACTCCAAGAAGCGCAAGAGAGGGGGTTGAAAATGCCACTCTCGCGCAGAACCCTGTGGATCGGAGCCGCACTGGCTGCTCTCGCGGTCGTGATCGTTGTGCTTGCCGTTGTGTCCTCCGGTGGGGGTAGCGGCGGCGGCTACTAGGCGCACGCGACGCCCTCGGCCCGGGAGGGGGCTCTCCCCGCGCCTCCCGGGCCTTCGCAGCGAGAGACACCGCGTTCCCGCCTCCGGCCTGTCCGTTCGGCCAGTTGACCACGTTCGTCCGCGACCGCACGTCGCGACCGAGGGACGGAGATGCAGATAGGGGGACGGAGCCGGCGCGGTGGATCCTTCGCGAGGAGGCGTCGTCCGAGCGCCTGAGCACGCGGCTGGTCGAGTCCGCCTTCGTCCTTCCCTTCGCCGCCACGCCGGCGCTCGCGCTGGCGGCGCTCCTGGCCGTGCGCCTCGGCCGGGCGGGGCGCCACGCGTACGCCGCCGGCACCCTCCTGGCTCTTCGTCGTCCCCCTCGTCTACGACGCCGTGAGGCTCGCCGTGCTCTCCTCGCCGAGCTACGGCGTGGCCAAGTTCAGCGAGCTTCCCGAGCTCCTCGTCGCCTCCGGCCTGCTCGCCGTCCTCGTCCTTTCGTGGCGCCGGCTGGGCGCCGGCCGTCCTATCTGACGTAGACGGCCACGTTCCCGTCGGGACGGCCGGCGAGGGCCGCCCGCACCTCCCCGATCCGGCCCTCGGCGGCGACGTTCCCCTGGGGATCGACCTCCGCAGGGATGCCTTCCTCCTCGAGCCGGCGAACGACCTCGGCCGCCGGGCCCTGGACCATGCGAACGAGGGCGGCAGCGTTGGCCTCAGGCGACGCTTCCGGCGCCGCGTCGGTGGCTTCCTCGAGCATCGTCTCGCCCGCCTGGCCGGCTTCGGCCGAGTCCTCGTCGTCTCCGCTCCCGCCGCCGAGCTGTGTCCCGCCGAGGACGAAGACGCCCACGAGGGCGGCTGCCGCGGCGACCGGCGCCGCGATCACGATTGCCCGCTGGGCGGGGCGGAAGAGGCGCCAGGGATCCCGGCGCTCAGGGAGGGAGGCCATGATCTCCTCCCGCCGGTCGCCCGGGAGCTCGAGGAGCGGGGCGGCCCTGAGCGCATCCCGGCCGACCTCGAGCCGGCGAACCTGATCCGCGCAGGAACGGCACGTGACGAGGTGCTCGCCGATCTCCCGGCGCGCCTCTCCGTCGAGCTCCTCCTCGACGAAGGAGAGCAGCTCGAGCTCGTCCGGATGCTTCTCGGCCATCATTCGTTCGACTCCGTTCGCTTCTGCGCGGTTCCCAGCCGCTCCGCCAGCTCGGCGCGGCCCCTGAAGATGCGCGACTTCACCGTACCCTCGGGCACGCCTGTCATCTCGGCGATCTCCGCGTAGGAGCAGCCGAGCACGTCGTAGAGGACGACGGCCACGCGGTAGGCATCGTCGAGCGCGCCCAGGGCGCGCTGGAGCTCGCCGGAGAGCTCGTGCTCGGCGAACCGGTCCCGCGGGTCGACAGGCTCGGGCGGCTCTTCGGTCGTGCGTTCCCGCCGCTTCGCGCGGATGTCGTGCGCGGCGTTGACGACGATGCGGTAGAGCCAGGTGGAGAAGCGGGCGTCGCCCCGGAACTTCGGCAGCGCCAGCCACGCGCGGACGAGCGCCTCCTGCACCGCGTCGGCGGCATCCTCGCGGTTGCCGAGCACGCGGGCAGCGAGGGTGTACAGCCGCTGCTCGTGCAGCTCGACGAGCCGCTCGAACGCGACGCGCTCGCCGCGCTGCGCCCGCCTGACGAGTGCGTCGTCCGGTTCCATCCGGGTGAAGGTTCTCATCCGGCGCGGCTACCCAGGCCTGTGACCTGCTGATACTTTCGGGCCGTGGGTGAGGCCCAGAAGCTGAGTCCGGACGAGCAGATCTCGAGCGCCCGCGAGGGGTTCGAGTCCGGCCGCGACTTCACCGTTGCCGTCGAGGAGGAGTTCGCCATCCTCGATCCCGAGACGCTCGGGCTCGTCAACCGCTTCGAGGAGCTGCAGGCCGGGGCGGCCGGGACTCCGCTCGAGGAGCACCTGGTCGGCGAGCTGATCGCCTCGGAGATCGAGGTGCGCACCGGCCGGTGCGAGACCTTTGCCGAGGCCGCCGCGGCCATGGCCGAGCGCCGTCGCCAGCTGCTCGAGCTCGCGGGACGCTTCGACGTGCTCCTCGGCGCGACCGCGACCCACCCCTGGAGCCCGTGGCAGGAGCAGCGCATCATCGACACGCCGCACTACCGCCGCAACGACGAGATCCTGCGCTACGTTGTCTGGCGCAACAACAGCTTCGGGCTGCACGTCCACGTCGGGATTCGCGGCGCCGACCGGGCGATCCGCGTCACGGACGGACTGCGGGCGTTCCTGCCGCACCTGCTCGCGTACTCCGGGAGCTCGCCGTTCGTCGAAGGCGTCTACACGTACCTCCACTCCGCGCGCACGCAGATCTTCACGCGGATGTTCCCGCGCTGCGGGATTCCGGATGCGTTCGGCAGCTGGCACGAGTACGAGCGCTACGTCCGGTTCCTCTACGACACCGGCTCGATCACGGAGCACACGCAGCTCTGGTGGAGCGTGCGCCCGCACCTCGGGTTTCCCACCGTCGAGATCCGGATCTGCGACGGCCAGCCGGACCTCGCCGAGGCCCAGGCGCTCGCCGCTCTCATGTTCGCGCTCGCCGCGCGGGTGGCGCGCGCGGTCGACGAGGGCGAGCCGTTGCCGGAGCATCCGCACCGACTCCTGGAGGAGAACCTCTGGCGGGCGATCCGCTACGGGCTCTCGGGCGACCTCATCGACCTCGACACCGGCCAGGTGCGCCCGGCCCGGGCCGAGATCGAGCGGATGATCGAGTGGAGTCTGCCCGTCGCCGAGGAGCTGGGCGTGGCGTCTTTCCTCACCGTGCCCGCGGTGAGCGCCGCCGAGCGTCAGATCGTCCGCTACGAGGCGGGCGAGACCCTCGCGGAGATCTACGCGCAGGAGATCCTGGAGCCCGTTCGTGTTTAGAAGTCCCTTTCGAAGCGAAGCGTCCTTGTCTCGCCCTCGCCCAGCGCCCCGCCACGAGGAGGCGTCACGTCGAAATGAACTCTGAACCCGAGAACGAAGCAGAGCTCGAGCAGGAGGCGATCGCCCGCGAGCTCGCCGAGGAGCTGCGCAAGCTCCGCGTCGAGGACGTCCTCGTAAACACGCTCGTCCACGTGTCCTCGATCGGCTACCGCCGCCTGGGTCTGACCGAGGACTCGCGCGACGAGCGCGACCTACCGCAGACGGCGCTCGCGATCGAGACAATGCAGGCGCTCCTCCCGGTGCTCGAGGACTTCCTGCCCCAGGAGCTCATTACGAGCTTCGGCAAGCAGATCGCGAACCTCCAGCTCGCGTACGTGAAGGCGGCCAAGAGCTCCTAGCACGATGATGACTCGGCATCGTTCCTCATGGTGTTGGAGCTCTGAGTCGGATGGCGCCGACGGCTGACGTCGGCGTGTTTGGCGGCTCGGGCTTCTACTCCTTTCTCGAGGACGTCGAGGAGGTCGAGGTGGAGACGCCGTACGGGAGGCCCTCCGCGCCGCTCACGATCGGCGACGTCGGCGGCCGCCGCGTCGCCTTCCTGCCGCGCCACGGGCGCAACCACGAGCTGCCGCCGCACGCCATTCCCTACCGCGCGAACGTCTGGGCGATGAAGGAGCTCGGCGTTCGCAGGATCATCGGCCCCAACGCCTCCGGCGCGCTGAAAGCCGAGCTCGCGCTGGGCGAGTTCGTCGTCTCCGACCAGTTCGTGGACCGCACCCGCGGCCGCGAGGACACCTTCTACGACGGTCCCGAGACGACGCACGTCTCGGCCGCCGACCCGTACTGTCCCGAGCTGCGTGCGCTTCTCGTCGAGACGGCGCGTGAGCTCGGCATCAAGGCGCGCGACGGCGGCACCGTGGTCGTCATTCAGGGCCCCCGCTTCTCCACGCGCGCCGAGTCGAGGTGGTTCCAGGAGGCGGGCTGGGACACGATCAACATGACGGCGTACCCCGAGGGCTACCTCGCCCGCGAGCTCGAGCTCTGCTACGCGAACATCTCCATGGTCACCGACCACGACGTCGGGGTGGAGGATGCCGAGCCCGTCTCGCACGAGCACGTCGTGACGGTCTTCAACGAGAACAACGACCGCCTGCGCGAGCTCCTCTTCGCGGTCATTCCCAGGATCCCGCCGCAGCCGGAGGAGCATCTCTGCGCGACGGCTCTGCGCGGAGCGCGCTTCTAGTGTGATAAAACTCCGCGCGGCCGTTCCCGGGCCGGGCCGAGGGAATCGCGCAGCAACCGGCCCAGCGCGGCGGCCTGTTTCGTTGCCGTGACCGACTTCTTCCAGAACCACACAGTCCTGTTCGCGCTCGTGTGCGCGGCCTTCGGCATCGCTGTGGGGCTGTACCTGACGTGGTGGATCCTCCAGCAGCCAGCCGGCACCCAGCGGATGCAGGAGATCGCGCGCGCCGTCCAGGAGGGCGCCGCGGCGTACCTGCGCCGGCAGTACATGACCATCGGCCTCGTCGCCGTCGTCCCGTTCCTGCTCATCGGCTTCTACAACCAGCTCGGCTGGGGCACCGCGATCGGTTTCCTGATCGGCGCCGTCTTCTCCGCGGCGGCCGGGTTCATCGGCATGAACGTCGCGGTGCGAGCGAACGTCCGCACGGCCGAGGCGGCCAAGCAGGGCCTGACGCCGGCGTTGAACGTCGCCTTCCGCGCGGGCTCCGTCACGGGACTCCTCGTCGTCGGGCTCGGGCTGCTCGGCGTCGCCGGCTACTACGGGATCCTCACGAGCTGGTTCGACGTCTCGCAGGACGACGCGATCGACGACCTCATCGGCCTGGCCTTCGGCGGCTCGCTCATCTCGGTGTTCGCGCGGCTCGGCGGCGGCATCTACACGAAGGCCGCCGACGTCGGCGCCGACCTCGTCGGCAAGATCGAGGCCGGCATCCCCGAGGACGACCCGCGGAACCCGGCGGTGATCGCGGACAACGTCGGCGACAACGTCGGCGACTGCGCGGGCATGGCCGCCGACCTCTTCGAGACCTACGCCGTTACCGCGGTCGCCGTCATGCTCCTCGGCACGGCCTTCCCGGCCGGCGGCCTCCCGCTGTACCCGCTCGCGATCGGCGGCGTCTCAATCGTCGCGTCCGTCATCGGGATCTGGTTCGCGCGTGTCGGCCGCGGCGGCTCGATCATGAACGCGCTCTACAAGGCCGTCGTGGTCGCAACCGTCCTTTCGGCGATCGGCTTCATTCCGGTAACCCTGGCGTTCGACGAGGGTGCCTTCACGTTCGACGAGCTCTACCTCTCGGCGCTGATCGGGCTCGTCATCACGTTCGCGCTGGTGGCGATCACCGAGTACTACACGGGGACGCGCTGGGGCCCTGTGAAGTCGATCGCACGCTCCTCACAGACCGGTCACGCCACCAACATCATCGAGGGCCTCGCCGTCGGGATGCAGGCGACCGCCCTCCCCGTGGTCGTGATCGCGATCGGGGTCGTCGCCGCCTACGAGGTGTCCGGCAACAGCCTCTACGGGATCGGCGTCGCCGTCATGGCTCAGCTCTCGATGACCGGTCTGATCGTCGCGCTCGACGCGTACGGTCCGGTGACCGACAACGCCGGCGGCATTGCCGAGATGGCCGACCTCGATGAATCCGTTCGCGGCATCACCGACCCGCTTGACGCCGTGGGAAACACGACGAAGGCGGTCACGAAGGGCTATGCGATCGGCTCCGCGGGGCTCGCCGCGCTCATCCTGTTCGACGAGTACGCGCGCGGGCTAACGGAGGAAGACGTGACGAGCGTCTTCGCGCTCGACGACCCGTGGGTGATCGCCGGTCTCTTCATCGGCGGATTGATGCCGTTCCTCTTCGCATCACTGGCGATGCAGGCGGTCGGGCGCGTCGGCGGCCAGGTGGTGGACGAGGTCCGCCGCCAGTTCCGCGAGATCCCGGGGATCCTCGAGGGAACGGGCCGGCCCGACTACAGCCGCGCGGTGGACATCGTCACCGGCTCGGCGATCAAGAAGATGCTCCTGCCTGCGCTCATCCCGGTCTCCGTTCCCATCATCGTAGGGATCATCAGCCCCGAGGCGCTCGGCGGGCTCCTGATCGGGACGATCGTGACCGGCATCTTCCTCGCCATCGCGATGACCTCCGGCGGCGGGGCCTGGGACAACGCGAAGAAGCTGATCGAGGACGGCTTGTACGGCGGCAAGGGCTCCGAGGCCCACGCCGCGGCCGTCACGGGCGACACCGTCGGCGATCCCTACAAGGACACCGCCGGCCCCGCGATCAATCCCATGATCAAGATCGCCAACATCGTCGCCATCCTGATCATCCCCATCATCGCCTCGATCCACGGCCCCTAGGGCCTTCGAGGCTCTTCTCAGGCCGAGCGGCGGCGGCGGACCTGCGGGCCCTGGGAGCCGAGCGCCGCGTAGGCGAGGGCCTGCAGCGACTCGTTCAAGCTGCCGAGCTCGCGCACGATCCGCTGGAGCTGGTCGTTCGTGTCCAGGCGTCGGTTCAGTGCGTGTACCTCGTCGCAGAGGCGGTCGAGCCGCTCGAGGATCGCGTCGAGCTGCCGGTCGTCCAGGTGCTTGCGCTCAGCCATCCGCAGTGATGTTAGTCAGCTCGGCCGTCGTGGCGACGACGGCGACGTCCGCGCCGCCCAGGCGCGCGACAAGACGGTCCCGCGCGCCCCCGCCGGTCTCAAGCGCCTCGACGCGCCGCTCGGCGCCGAGATGGGCCAGCGCCACGCGGGCCAGGGCCTCTGGACTGTCCGTGTAGACGCCGATGCGGATACCTCCTGCCGCGAGGGCGCGGAGCGCCGCGCTCGCCTCTGCGCTGGGTCGCAGGTAGACCGGCGCGCGGTCCTCGGCGAACCGTTCGAGCGCACCGCGCCAGTCGCCGACGCCCGCCTCCGCCCAGCGGTCGAGCTCAGCCGCGGCGGCTGCGCGGTCCTCCGGCAGCCCGTCCGGGTCGAGCGGCGCGATCGGGGCGAAGCGCCGCGCCGCGTCGGCGAGGAAATCCCGCCAGAGCGAACGGGTGTCGCCCAGCGCGTCGAGGTCGACCGCGACGGCCTTCATGCGCGGGAGGCGGCCCAGCGCGAGTAGAGCAGCACCCCGGCGGCGACGCCGATCGTGTCGATGAGCCAGTCCACCGGCGATCCCTTGCGCCCGGAGACGAAGGCCTGGTGCACCTCGTCGGTCACCGCATAGGCCGTGCCCAGGAGGATCGCCAGCGGCTCCCGCCTGACCGCCCGGTAGAGCAGCGCGCCCAGAACGCCGAACTCGACCGCGTGCGCGAGCTTCCGCAGTGCGAGATCCCACGTTCCGAGCCCCGTGCCGAGGCTCGGGATCGAGGAGAAGGTGAAGATGAGCGCGGCGCAGAGGACGACGGGCAGCCAGAGGTTGAGACGAGCCGCGACCACGGGCACCCAGCCTAGTCGACGAGTATGCTCCTCCCGACAAGACAGGCGAGCGGCTAAGGGAAGCCGGTGCAATTCCGGCACGGTCCCGCCGCTGTGAGGGGAGACGCTCCTCCGCCGAGATGCCACTGGCCCGCGGGCCGGGAAGGCGGCGGAGGGGGGAGCCCCGAGTCAGAAGACCTGACGCTCGCCGAGACCCGTTCCCCTCGCGGAAGGAGGAAACGTGCCCCACCGTCCCCTCGCAGCCGTCCTGGCTGTCGTGCTGGCGCTCGCCGTCGCCGCGTGCGGCGGAGGCGACGATTCGCCGGCGTCGGCTCCTGCCACGTCGGCCGCCGTCGAGACGACCCCGGCGCCGGAGTTCCCGGTCACGGTCGAGGCCGACAACGGCTCGATCACGCTCGCCGCCCGACCGGAAGCGATCATCTCCCTCTCGGCGACGGCCACCGAGTCGCTGTTCGCGATCGGCGCCGGCGAGCAGGTGATCGCCGTCGACGACCAGTCCAACCACCCGGCCGAGGCGCCGGTCACCGACCTCTCGGGCTTCCAGCCGAACGTGGAGGCGATCGCAGGCTACGGGCCCGACCTCGTCGTCGCGGCCTACGACCCGGGCGGCCTCGTCGACGGGCTCGGGAAGCTCGACATCCCGGTCCTCCTTCAGGACGCCGCGCCCGGCCTCGAGGCCGCCTACGAGCAGATCGAGACCCTCGGCGCAGCCACGGGAAACCCGGACGGCGCGCAGAGCGTCGTCGACTCGATGCACGCCGAGATCGAGGAGCTCGCCGCCTCCGTCCCCGGGGCGGCGGGCGCCACCGTGTACCACGAGCTCGGACCCGACTTCTTCACGGCCACGTCCGAGACCTTCATCGGCAGCGTCTACGAGCTCTTCGGGCTCGTGAACGTCGCCGACGCGGCCGCCGACGCCGACGCGGGCGGCTACCCGCAGCTAACCGCGGAGTACATCGTCGCAGAGAGCCCCGACCTGATCGTGCTCGCCGACACGAAGTGCTGCGAGCAGACCGCGGCGACGGTGTCGAAGCGGCCCGGCTGGGATCAGATCGATGCGGTCGCAAACGGCGACATCGTCGAGGCCGACGACGACATCGCCTCCCGCTGGGGGCCGCGGACCGTCGAGTTCGTCGCGCTGATCGCAGAGGCGCTCGAGGGGATGGGAAGCTCCGGGTGACGAGCGCGGGTAGGTTCCGAGCGCGACTGCCGGTCCGGCAGGAGCGGGCCCTGAGGGGCGTCTCGCTGGGCTGGGCTCTGGCCGCGTGCGTCTTCGTGGTCGTGGCCACGCTGCTCGGGCTCGCCCTGGGCCCCGTCGACCTGGGCGTCGTCTCGGTCGCGCGCGAAGTGCTGAGCCACGTTCCGTTCCTCGGCGTCGAGTCGCCGTTCTCGGAGACCGACGACGCGATCCTCTGGGACCTCCGGGCGCCGCGGGTCGCCCTCGGGCTTCTCGTCGGCGCGATGCTCGCCTCCGCCGGCGCGGCGTACCAGGGCGTCTTCCGGAACCCGCTCGCCGATCCGTACCTCCTCGGCGCTGCGGCGGGAGCGGGCCTCGGCGCGACCATCGTCATCGCCTACGACGTCGGCGGCGGTCTCGACCTGCGCCCGCCCGCCGCATTCGCCGGAGCGACGCTCGGCGTCGCGGTCGCCTACGCGCTCGGCCGCTCGGTCGGCGGGCGCGAGACGACCACGCTCATCCTCGCCGGCGTGACCGTGGCCGCTTTCTTCACCGCCGTGCAGACGTACGTGCAGCAGCGGAGCGCGGAGACCGTCCAGGAGGTCTACAGCTGGATCCTCGGCCAGCTCGAGACCTCGGGCTGGACCGACGTGCTGATCGTGCTGCCGTACGTCGCCGTGAGCGCGATCGTCCTCCTCTGGCACCGGCGCCTCCTTGACGTGCTCGCCGTCGGCGACGACGAGGCGGCGAGCCTGGGCGTGCCCGTCGCCCGGGTGCGCCTGCTGGTGGTGGCGGCCGCGACCCTGGGGACGGCGGCGGCGGTCGCGTTCAGCGGGCTGATCGCCTTCGTCGGGATCATCGTCCCGCACGCGGTGCGGCTGATGGCGGGGACGAGTTACCGCGTTGTCCTGCCGCTCTCCCTCGCATTCGGCGCCGGCTTCCTGGTCCTCATGGACCTCGTCTCGCGTACGGCGATCGCGCCTGCCCAGCTGCCGATCGGGGTCGTCACGGCGTTCCTGGGGGCGCCCTTCTTCGCCGTCGTCCTGCGGACGACGAGGACGGTCGGGCCGTGATGCTCCGCGTGGAGGGAGTCGGCATCGCCCTCGACGGCGTGCAGGTCGTCGAGGAAGTCGGCTTTGCGCTCGACGAGGGGGAGTGGCTCGGGCTCATCGGGCCGAACGGCGCCGGCAAGACCACGCTGCTCAAGGCCGTCGCCGGTCTCGTCCCCTACTCGGGCTCGATCCTGGTACAGGGCGACCACGTGTCGGAGCTCGGACGGCGGGCGGTGGCGCGGAGAGTCGCGCTCGTCCCGCAGATCCCCGTGATCCCGCCGGACACGACCGTCCTCGAGTACGTCGTCCTCGGCCGGACGCCTCACCTCGGCTATGCGGGCAGTCCCGGCGCGAGGGACATCGTCGCCGCCCGCTCGGCCCTCGCCCGGCTGGACGGCGCGCATCTGGGCGACCGCCGACTCGGCTCCCTGAGCGGCGGTGAGCGCCAGCGAGCCGTCCTCGCCCGCGCCGTCGCGCAGGACGCCTCGTTGCTTCTCCTCGACGAGCCGACGAGCGCTCTCGACGTCGGCGCGCAGCAGCAGGTGCTCGAGCTTGTCGCTTCGCTCCGGGCGGACGGAAGCCTCACAGTGCTCAGCGCGATGCACGATCTCACCCATGCCGGCCAGTACGCCGACCGGCTCCTGCTCCTCGACGGGGGGCGGGAGCAGGCGAGCGGGACGCCCCCGGAGGTGTTGACGGAGCAGCTGATCGCCCGCCACTTCGGCGCGTCGGTGCGGATCGTCGCCGACGAGGAGACCGGAATTGCCGTCGTGCCGCTCCGGCCGCCGGTGGAGGCCGAGCAGCCCGTCCCCTGATGCCGCTCACGTTCCTCGTCGGCGGCGCGCGAAGCGGGAAGTCGGCGCTCGCGAGTCGCCTCGCCTCGGAGTGGGAGGGACCGGTGGTCTTCCTCGCCACCGCCGAGGCGAGGGACGACGAGGAGCTCGCCGAACGGATAGAGAGCCACCGGCGCGAACGGCCGGACGGCTGGCGGACGATCGAGGAGCCGGTCGATCTGCTCGGGGCGCTGGGGCGCGCGCCGGGCAGCGCCTTCCTCCTGGTCGACTGCCTCACGCTGTGGGTCGCGAACGCGCTCGAGGCCGGCTGGAGCGGCGACGAGGTCGAGCGGGCGGCGTCCGACGGCGCCGCGCTCGCGCGCGAACGGCCGTCGCCGACGGTCGTCGTCAGCAACGAGGTGGGCATGGGAGTCGTCCCGGCGACGCCTCTCGGCCGCTCGTTCCGCGACCTCCAGGGCCGCGTAAACGCCGTCTTCGCCGAGAACGCGGACCGCGCCTGCCTCGTCGTCGCAGGCCGCACCCTCGAGCTCACGTGACCCTGGACGAGCTGCTCGGCCGCATCCGGCCCGCGGACGTCGAGGCGGGCCGCGCCGCCCAGGCGGCGCTCGACGCGAAGACGAAACCTCGGGGGAGCCTCGGGGAGTTGGAGGCGCTCGCCTGCCGGATCGCTGCCGCCCGCGGCACCGCCTCTCCGCGGCGGCCGCCGGCGGCGCTCGTCCTCGCGGCCGGGGACCACGGGTACGCGCGGCGCGGCGTGAGCGCCTATCCGCAGGAGGTCACCGGGCAGATGCTCGCCGCGTTCGCGGCCGGCGGGGCGGCGATCGACGTGCTCGCGCGCGAGACCGGCCTGCGGCTCGTCGTCGTGGACGCCGGCGTGCTCGAGCCCGTCGAGCACCCTGAGATTCGGGCTCTGCGCCTCGGTGCAGGCACGGCGGATGCGACGGAGGAGCCGGCGATGAGCCGGGAGCAGGCGGTCGCCGGGATGCTCGCCGGTGCCGCGATCGCGGAGGAGCTCGCCGCCGACGGCTTCGGCATCCTCGCGACCGGAGACATGGGCATCGGCAACACGACGGCGGCCGCCGCTCTGTCGGCTGCACTGCTCCCCGCCGAGCCGGAGTCGGTCTGCGGGCGCGGGACGGGCGTCGACGACACCGGCCTCCGCCGCAAGGTCGAGGCGGTGCGCGCCGCGCTGGCGGCCAACCGCCCCGATCCTGCCGATCCCGTCGGCGTCCTGGCGGCCGTCGGCGGGTTTGAGCTGGCCGTTCTCACGGGGGTCTGCCTCGGTGGCGCCGCGGCGAGATGCGTCGTCCTCCTCGACGGGTTCGTCACCGGCGCTGCTGCGCTCGTCGCCGCACGGCTCGCGCCCGCAGCCGTGGGGTTCATGGTCGCCTCTCACCGCTCTCCGGAGCCGGGCCACGCGCTCGTACTCGCCGACCTCGGCCTCCGGCCGCTGCTGGATCTCGGCCTCCGCCTGGGCGAGGGGAGCGGTGCCGCGCTCGCCCTCCCGCTCGTGTCCGCGGCGCTCGCGATCCTCGCGGACATGGCGACCTTCGAGTCCGCTGGTGTGACCGATGCAGGCGCTTGAGACGGGCGTGCGGGCCGCGGCCGGAGCGCTTTCGTTCCTCACCCGGGTGCCCGTGGGGAGCAGGGTCGCGCTCGACGGGGCCGACGTGGCCCGCGGTGCGGTGCTCTTCCCGCTCGCCGGTGCCGCAATCGGCGCGCTCGTCGGGCTCGTCGTCGTGGGGCTGGACGCCCGGCTGACGGCTCTCGTCACTGCCGGGCTCGCCGTCGCCCTCGAGACTCTTCTGACGGGTGGCATCCATCTCGACGCCGTCGCCGACTGGGCGGACGGACTCGGAGCCCGTAGCCGCGAGCGCGCGCTCGAAGTGATGCGTGAGCCGACGATCGGGGCTTTCGGGGCGACGGCACTGCTGCTCGACCTCGTCGTCAAGATCGCGGCGCTCGCCGCGACCGCCGCCGGGCCCGACGCAGTCCTCGCCGTTGCCGCCGCCTACGCGCTCGGACGCACGGTTCCGCTCGCGCTCGGCTGGGCGCTCCCGTACGCCCGTCTCGAGGGAGGAAGCGGGTCGATCCTTACGGGCTCGGCCGGCGAGGTCTCGCGGGCGCTCGGCGTCGGCCTCGGCCTCGGGCTCGCGGTCGCGGCGCTCGGCCTGCGCGGGATTGCGCTCGCGGGTGCCGCGGGGCTTGCGGCACTGGTCATCGGCCTGGTCGCCCGCCGCCGGCTCGGCGGCGTCACGGGCGACGTTCTCGGCGCCGGAACCGAGCTGGCGACGACCCTGGCCCTCGTTGCGGCCACGGCGACCCGCTGATGCTCGGGCTCCCACCACAGGGCGAGGCCACCCGACTCCTGCTCGTTCGGCACGGCGAGACCGACGTCTCCATGCGAGGGCGCTGCTTCGGCCGCCTCGACGTCGGCATGTCACCGGAAGGACAGCGGCAGGCCACGGGGCTCCGTGGGGCGCTGCGCGAGTTCCCGCTCGCGGCGGTCTACACGAGCCCGCTCAGCCGCGCGCTCGACACCGCGACTGCGATCGCGACGCCTCACGGCCTGCGACCGCTCCCTCTCGACGCCCTCAGGGAGCTCGCCTTTGGCGAGCTGGAGGGGCTCACCTACGACGAGATCCGGGCGGAGCGCCCTGGGCTCTACCGGGAGTGGATGGAGAGCCCGGCGACGGTCCGCTTCCCCGGCGGCGAGTCCTTCGCCGACCTCCGGGCCCGCGTCCTTCCGGCCGTGTCGGAGATCGTCGAACGGCACCACGGCGAAGTGGTCGCGCTGGTGACCCACGGCGGCGTCGTGCGGGTGGTGCTCGCCGAGGCGCTCGGGCTCGAGGACGCCCCTGCGTTCCGGCTGTGCCTCGCGTGCGGCGGGCTCAGCATCGTCGACCGGCTGCCGGGAACGGCCGTCGTTCCGCTCATCAACGGCGTCCTATACTCGCCGCCATGACGCCTCCGGCGACCGCGGTCGTGCTGACGGTCGGGAACGAGATCGTGTACGGCGACGTCGAGAACACGAACGCGTCCTGGCTCGCGCGCCGGCTCGCCGAGCTCGGCCTCGAGGTGCGCCTGCTGGCGGCGGTGCGGGACTCGGTCGAGGAGGTCGCCGCGTTCCTGCGGGCGGAGATGGGCCGGGCCTCGGTCGTCATCGTCACCGGAGGCCTCGGCGGCACGCCGGATGACCTGACCCGAGAGGCCGTCGCCGAGGCGTTCGGCGTGCCCACCGAGGAGATCGCGGAGCTCGCCGCGGCGCTCCGGGAGCGCTTCGGCGCGCGCGGCCTGGGTGAGTACGCGGCGAAGTGGGCGCGCATTCCGCGCGGCGCCGCGCCCCTCGACAACCCGCTCGGCGGCGCGCCCGGGTTCGTCCTCGGCAACGTCCACGTTCTGCCCGGTCTCCCGCGCGAGATGGAGGCGATGTTCGAGACGCTGGCCGACCGGTTCCGCGGTGAGCCGATCGGCGCCTGGCGGCGCCGCTACGCGACCGGCGAAGGGCAGATCGTCTCTGTCCTCGAGGAGGCGACGGAGCGCCATCCCGCCGTGACGGTCGGCAGCTACCCGTTCTTCCTGGACACGGGGCCGGAGGTGGAGGTCGTGCTCAAGTCCGCCGACCCCGAGGCGCTGGGCGCCGCGGCCGCATGGGTCGAGGCCGCGCTCGAGGAGCGCACTAGGAGGTGAGGTGAGGTGAGGGTCTTTGTCATCAGCGACATGGAAGGTGTCTCCGGGGTGGTCAAGTGGGAACAGGTCGAGGGCGGGGAGGCGCTCTACGAGGAAGCGCGCGTCCTTTACACGGAGGAGATCAACGCCGCGGTGCGCGGCGCGAAGGCGGCGGGGGCGACGGAGATCGTCGTCGAGGACTGCCACGGAGCGGGGAAGGGATGGACGTTCAACTCGCTCCTCCCCGAGCTGCTCGACCCCGACTGCGAGTGGGTCGTTCAGGACAAGTGGTCCGAGTACACGGAGTTCCTCGAGCAGGGCTGCGACGCGGCGCTCCTCGTTGCCATGCACTCGAAGGCGGGCTCGGAGCGCGGCGTGATGAGTCACACGATCTCGGGCCGCGACTATCGCGACCTCCGCTTCAACGGCGTCTCCGTTGGGGAGACCGGGATCAACGCGGCGCTCTGCGGAACGTGGGGCTGCCCGGTCGTCCTCGTCACCGGGGACGACGTGGCGTGCCGAGAGGCGACCGAGCTCCTGGGCCCGGAGCTCGTCACCGCCGCGGTCAAGCAGGGCCTCGGCCGAAACAGCGCGCGCAACCTGCCGCCCGTGCGTGCGCGGGCGCTGATCGAGGCCGCGGCGAAGGAGGCGCTGGAGAAGCGCGATCGCGTTCCCCCCTACGACCCGGGCAAGCCGTGCGAGGTCGTGGCGGTCCTCGCCGGCCCGGATCTCGCCGAGCGGTATCGCTACCGGCACGGAATCGAGCTCCTCGACGGGGTTACCGTCGCCTCCCGCGCCGAGGACTGGTGGACCGCCTGGCGCCAGTTCTTCTTCTAGGGGGCAGGTCTCTGTCGGTCACGTCCCGGTGCCAGGCACCGGGCCATGTCCAGCCGCCGGCATTCCAGGAGTCCGAGGTCGTAGGGGTGGCCCCGGTGGGCACGCCCGAGTGCCAGGCACTTGGACCTGGCCGCCGTGGCTTCCTCGCATGAGACGCGTCACGCGGTCGTAACGCGTGGCGGGCGCCGCGGGCGCAGGCGGATACCATCGATCGGATGGCGGTCACCTCCCCCGAGCAGTACCTCTCCGACCTGAACCCGGCCCAGCGCGAGGCAGTCCTCGCCACCGAGGGCCCGGTGCTGGTGGTCGCGGGTGCCGGCTCGGGGAAGACGCGCGTGCTCACGCACCGCATCGCGCACCTGGTGACCGCCTGCGGCGTGAAGCCGAACGAGATCCTCGCCATCACGTTCACGAACAAGGCAGCGGGCGAGATGAAGCGCCGCCTCGAGACGAGCCTCGGCGACGTCGCCCAGCGGATGTGGGTGATGACCTTCCACGCCGCCTGCGGCCGCATCCTCCGCCGCGAGGCGCCTCGCCTTGCCTACAAGTCGAACTTCACGATCTACGACCAGGCCGACCAGGTGCGCGTCGTCAAGGCGATCGTGGAGGAGGAGGGGTGGGATCCCAAGCGCTTCGTCCCTCGCGGCATCCACGCGCAGATCTCCACGGCCAAGAACCAGCTCGTGGGCCCGGAGGAGTACGCGCAGCGGGTCGGCTCCTTCTACGAGCAGACCGTCGCCGCCGTCTACGACCGCTACCAGCGCCGGCTCCACGCCTCGAACGCGATGGACTTCGACGACCTGCTCATGCGTACCGTCGAGATCCTCGAGAACCACCCCGACGCCCGTGAGAAGTGGCAGAACGCCTTCCGCTACGTCCTCGTGGACGAGTACCAGGACACGAACCACGCCCAGTACCGGCTCCTCCAGCTCCTCGCCGGCGAGCACGGGAACGTCTTCGCCGTCGGCGACCCCGACCAGTCCATCTACGCCTTCCGGGGCGCAGACATCCGCAACATCCTCGAGTTCGAGCGCGACTTCGGCGGCGCGCAGGTGATCGCGCTGGAGCAGAACTACCGCTCGACGAACGCGATCCTCCGTGCTGCCAACTCGCTGATCGCCAACAACCGCGAGCGCAAGCCCAAGAGCCTCTTCAGCGAGCTCGGCGAGGGCGAGCCTGTGCGCGCGATCGAGGTCGAGGACGAGCACGCGGAGGCCCGCTTCGTCGCGGCCGAGCTCGCCGGGCTGATCGAGGAGGGCTACGCGGGCGCCGAGATCGCCGTCTTCTACCGGACGAACGCGCAGTCGCGCGTCCTCGAGGACGTGCTCGTCCGCCAGGAGATCCCGTACCAGGTGATCGGCGGGCCGCGCTTCTACGAGCGCGCCGAGATCAAGGACGCCGTCGCGTACCTCCAGGTGATCGACAACCCGTTCGACGGCGTCTCGCTCGCCCGGATCGCGAATAGGCCGCGCCGCGGCATCGGCGACGCGTCTATCGCGCGCCTCCAGGTCTATGCGGACGCCCAGGGGCTTTCGCTCTTCGAGGCGCTCGAGCACGCGGAAGAGGCCGGTGTCGGCGCGGCGCCGCTCAAGGCCGTGCGGCGGCTTCACGGCCTCCTTCACGAGCTGATGGCGGGAGCGCTGGAACTCCCCGTGCCCGAGCTCCTGGAAAAGGTGCTCGACCGGAGCGGCTACCTCGACGCGCTCAAGGCCGAGCGCACGATCGAGGCTCAGGGTCGCATCGAGAACCTGCTCGAGCTCGGCGGCGTCGCGCTCGAGTACCAGGCCGCGGCCGAGAATCCGACCCTGTCGGAGTTCCTCCAGCAGATCTCGCTCTTCTCCGACCAGGATGCGCTCGCCGAGGAGGGGAGCCGCGTCACGCTCATGACTCTCCACAACGCGAAGGGCCTCGAGTTTCGCGCCGTCTTCCTCGTCGGCATGGAGGAGGGGGTCTTTCCGCACGCGCGCTCCGTCGAGGAGCAAGGCGTCGAGGAGGAGCGCCGGCTGGCGTACGTCGGTCTCACGCGCGCCCAGGAGCGCCTGACGCTCATGCATGCGGCGACCAGATCGCTCTGGGGCTCGCGCGACTACCGCACGCCGAGCCGGTTCCTCGAGGAGCTCCCCGACGAGATCGAGCGCGAGCGCCTGCGGCCGACGTCCTGGACGGGCTACAACGCTCCGCGCGCCTCGCTGGCTCCGAGCGGGCGGACGCCCGACCTCTCGACGGGCGACTCGGTTCGCCACTCGACGCTCGGCGAGGGCGTCGTCGTCCGCATCGAAGGCGACGGCGTCGTGACCGTGCGCTTCGCCCAGGACGGCGCCGAACGCCGCCTCATGCTCGACTACGCGCCCCTCGAGAAGCTTCCGTGACCCTCGAGATCCGCACGGCGGCGGCGGAGGAGCGTCTCGCGGCGCTCCGGCCGATCTGGCACTACTTCGGCGCACCGTTCGGGCCGGAGGAGGAGCGCGTAGCGCGGATGCTGCTGCCGGAAGGGCGCACGCTGGTCGCTCTCGACGACGGGACGATCGTGGGCGGCGCAAGCGCCTTCGCGCTCGACTTCGGCGTCCCCGGCGGGCGAGTGCGCGCGGCCGGCCCGACCGTCGTCGGCGTCCTGCCGACCCACCGCCGGCGCGGGATCCTGCGGGAGCTCATGCGCGTCCAGCTCGACGACGTCCACGCCCGCGGCGAGCCGCTGGCCGTGCTCTGGGCTTCGGAGGGCGGCATCTACGGTCGCTTCGGGTACGGGCTCGCCTCCATCTGCGGAGACGCCGAGCTCCGCCGCCCGCACACCCGCTTCGCCCGCGAGGTCGAGTGGCCGGGCGCCACGCGCCTGGTCGCGGCCGCGGAGGCGCTCACGCTCTTCCCGCAGGTCTACGAGAGAGTCGCCGCCGAGACGCCGGGGATGTTCGCGCGCACCGCAGAGTGGTGGGAGAAGCGCACGCTGGCCGACTCGGAGTGGCGCCGCGAGGGCGGCGGGGAGCTCGCCTTCGCGGTGCTCGAGCTCGACGGGAAGCCCGAGGCGTACGCGATCTACCGGCTCAACTTCTCCTACGAGGACGGCGTCCCGACCGGGAAGACGGTCGTCATCGAGGCGATAGGGGCGACGCCCGCGGCCACCGCGGCGGTGTGGCGCTATCTGCTCGACATCGACTGGATGGAAAGCGTGGAGGCCGAGCTCCTGCCCATCGACCACCCGCTGCACCTGCTGCTGCTCGAGCAGAACCGCATGAAGTTCCGGGTTGGTGACGGCCTCTGGGTGCGGCTCGTGGACGTCGGCGCCGCGCTGGCCGGACGCTCGTACGCGGAGGACGGTGGGCTCGTTCTCGAGGTGAGCGACGAGTTCTGCCCCTGGAACGAGGGGCGTTTCGCGCTCGACGGCTCGGCGACCAAGACGGCGCCGGATCTGAAGCTATCCGTCGACGCGCTCGGCTCCGTCTACCTGGGCGGCTTCACGTTCGCCGACCTCGCCCGGGCCGGCCGCGTGGAGGAGGCGCAGGAGGGCGCAGTCGCCCGCGCCGACGCCCTCTTCCGTACCGACCGAAGGCCGTGGTGCCCCGAGATCTTCTGAGTTTCTGCTAGCGTTCCGCCCCGTGTTTGCCGTCAAGGCCCTGCTAATGGGCCTTTTTTCTTGCCTCGTCCTCGCCGTGTCCGCGCACGCCCGGTACGACGGATCGGACTCTCCGGCCGATTCGCTGCGCGGGCCGCGCTGGCTTCTCCCCATGGACGGTCCGCTCGGCTCGGGCTTCGGGCCACGCTGGGGCGGGATGCACGACGGCATCGATATCGAGGGGTGGTACGAGACGCGCGTCCGTGCCTCGCAGCGCGGCGTGGTCAGATACGTCGGCTGGCTCGACGACTACTCCGGCTACGGCCTGGTCGTCAAGATCCGGCACGAGAGCGGGATCGTGACGATGTACGCGCACCTCGCACGTGCCTTCGTCAAGCGCGGCGAGGCCGTAACCGCGAGGCAGATCATCGGACGGGCCGGCTGCACGGGCTCGTGCACCGGCACGCATCTCCACTTCCAGGCGTGGCGCCGCGGGAAGCTGATCGACCCACTCGAACTCCTGGGCCGGCGAGCCTTCAAGGGGCTCTAATGCGCGTCGTCTACTACCTGGCCGCGAGCCTCGACGGCCGGATCGCCGGGCCCGAGCACGACCTCGCCTTCCTGCAGACGCTCTCAGGCGGGCCGAGCGGCTACGGGTACGACGAGTTCATCGCGGAGATCGACGGGCTCGTCGTCGGCGCGAGCTCGTGGGACTTCATGAAGGACTACTCCTGGACGTACGGCGATCGTCCCGTCTGGGTGGTCACGCACCGCGACGACGCCCCGACGATCGAGGGCGCCGCCATGCACGTCTTCTCCGGAGACATCGCCGACCTCGTTCGCGAGCTCGAATCGGCCGGCCTCCAGCGCGTGTGGGTGATCGGCGGCGGCAACGTGGTCGGCCAGTTCCTCGCGGCGGACCGTCTGGACGAGGTGATCATCACCCTGGCGCCGACGTTCGTCGGGCGCGGCCCGGCCGTCGCCGACGGCGAGTTCCCGCTCCGTCGCTTCCGCCTGGTGGCCGTCGAGCACCGCGAGGGCGACGACGGCGTCCAGCTCAGGTACGAGCGCGATCGCTCGCAGGAGTAGCCGGTGCCGGCTTCCGGGTTTCAAAGGCCCGGGGTCGGGAACTTGACCACGACCTAGACCCGACCGAAGGGAACGCAGCGATGGCGCAGATTCAGAAGTTCTCCGAGCAGATGATCCACGCGGCCGAGCGACTCGCCGACGTCGCGGACGCAGCTGAGGGCAAGGGCCGCCGCAGCGGCGACGGAGGCCCCGGTGCGCGGTGGCTCCTCCTCCCGGCAGCAGGGGCCGGCCTGTACGCGCTCGTGACGCGCGGATCCTTCCAGCGCCAGGCGAAGGACGTCCTGGAGCAGGCCAAGGAGCGCGCGGCGGAACTCCCCGAGGATCTGCTCGGCCGCGTGCAGCAGACGGCCGGAAGGTCCGGTAACGGGCAGACGAGCTCCAGCCGCCCCGCCCAGAAGTCGAGCGGCCGGAAGAGCACCCGCCGCAAGACCGCCGCGGCTCGCTGAGCCAAGGCGAGGAAGAGCGGTCGCGCGCCGTTCGCTAGACTGAGCGACCGCAAGGGCGGTTAGCTCAGTTGGGAGAGCACCAGCTCGACAAGCTGGGGGTCACTGGTTCGAGCCCAGTACCGCCCACCTCGGAAGCCCCCGCAAATCGGGGGTTTTCGTTTCTCTCCGGGCAACAGGCGCCGGGCCGTGGCCGCAGAATGGCCGCATAGGGGGTATGTCGGCCGGGAATCGCGGTATGCCTGCGAGCTCCTTGACGAACGACCCGGACGGCGTCGGGCCCGTATCACCTGCTAAGCGTGGATACAAACGGAGCACGCCTCGCCGGGCTGGCCTGGCCCATGGACGTCGCGAGCCGACCCTGACAACTTGTCGACTGCTCATGACGGCTTCTGGAAACGTACGCAGCGATGACGCCCTTGCAGCGGTGGCTCGGATCGTCTGCCGGCTTGAGCACCGCTGGTAGTCGCGCCTGCGGATGCCGTGACCCTGCCGCGGGCGCTGCCCGACATACATAAACGGCCCGGCGCCCCAATGACGCAGTAAGCACCTTCGGTGCGGAAGCGGGGTGAACTCATCGCAGCTTGGCTCGCACGACGTAGCGGTATGCGGCCGACCCTGGAGGGTGGCACGCAGCCAGCAGCAGAACGTCGCCGCCGAGCCTGGGACGAAACGCCGACCAGGCGTTCGCCCGGACGACCTTGTGGCCGCGCACGCGGTAGACGTAGCGGCCATAGGGCATCCGCACGATGATGCGAGCGCCCGGCCGAAGTCGGTTGATATACCGGAAGGGGCCGTGCGCCAGTCCCAAGGTCGGCGTGACGCGGTGGCCGAACAGAGCGACGGTGCCGCTCATCCCCGGTCCGTACGTGCTCGGCAAATGGCCTACGCCACGATCCAGCACTCGCTTGCCCGTCCCTCGGGACGGCAGTTGCCAGATGGGAGCACGGATCCCGATCGCCGGGATGGTGACCGTTCCGTACGCCGCGCCGGTCGGCGGCGGCGTCACCTGGATTGGGGGTGGGACTGCGGGGGTGACCGTGAAGGCCACCCCCGTAATCAGCTCAGCCAGCATGGCCTACAGCGTGAACGGCAACTCGCCGCGGTTGCTCGTGAGGGTGCTGGTGACGGCCGGATCGACGTCCGGGCTCGAGGCCGACACCCCGCCGGCAGGCTTCTCGCCAGCCGGCACCTGGGGATCGTCGGGATCCGGGTCCGGATCGGGGTCCGGGTCGGGGCCGGGGGTGGTGCAGTCACCGTTCGGTCCGTTGTTGGACGGGTCGAAGTCGCCCGAGCAGTCGGGCGTGCCGGTGTCGGGGCCGGGACAGTCGCCGATGCCGAGCACCGGGTAGCCTTCGCCGCTCCAGCCGATCGCGACCGACTTGCCCTGCGCGTCCGAGAATTCGAAGGGGAACGTGCCGGAGAAGCCCTCGCCCTCGAGGGCGTGGCTGTCGACTTCGATCGGGTTCTGCCCGGTCTGGAGCACTTCTCCAGCGCCGGGTGTTCCGACGTACTTACAGACGTAGACCTTGTGCGGGTCCTTGTCCTCTTTCGGCGGCGGGTTCGCCGCTGCCGTCGCGACGACGCTGATGCCGAGCATCAGAGCGGCCACACTGAGCAGGTACTTCTTCATCTTGTCTCCTTGTTGTCGGAACGGCGTACCCGCTCCGCGCTCGGCTCCGCATAGTGAACCGAGCGCGCAGCGGGCCCTGCGCGGAGAACCCTTAGCCGGCTGTCGCTCCGATCAGGCCGCCGATGAGGACGGCGCCGCCGACCAGAGCGACGAGGGTGAGCGCGATCCAGGCGAGATCACGCAACAGGAGTTGCTCGTATCCGCGCCCACATCGTCATCAGCGAACAGCCCCCGCGGCCCGCTCGAATTATCCACGAGCAACGGTCATCGTCGCTCCCAGCCGCCGCGGTGGATGAGGCCGCCGACTCCACCAACTGTCAGAGCGATCAGAACGACGACGAGCATGCTGGAGCACGTTCCCTTCCGTTGAGGTTCCCCCGACATCGTCGGGGTTCATAGCAGATGAAACGCGCAGGCCCACAGCCACAGCGGCCCGCGCACAGTCCAAGGCCAAGCTAGCCAACGAGCGCCTAGCCCGCCTCACCCAAACGAGGGATTGAGGACAAGGCCGCTCGGCGGAGCGAGGAGAGGACATGGCATCTGCGATCGGATGTCTGCGCCAGGCCGGGCGCGACGATTCCTTCGCCCTGGCACGCGAGACCCGGTGGGATCTAACGCCGCGGAGAAAAGCTCTCGCGCTCCTCCGAGTCCAAAAATCCATAAACCCGTGTGCCTAGGCGTTCGCTCGCCGCCCCGGCCCCGCGCTTGAACAACGGATCAGGGGATGACAGAATCCTCTTGCCTGGTGGCCGATCCCCCGCGAGGAAGGGGGGCGGTCTTTTTTCTTAACCGTTGCGGGGGAGGAGGTAGTAACTATGCGGCGACTTCTGTTGGCAGCAGGTTTGTTGGCAACGCTCGTACTTGCCGTGCCCGCGCTGGGCGAGCCTGGGCGTGTGGTCAAGGAGACCGTCCACGAGGAGTTCTTCAACGAGATCGAAGGCTTCTGTGAGACGGACATGCTGGTCGAGAGCCACCTGGTCGTGGACGGGAGGACCACGATCAGGCCGCGCGGGCGCGATGGGCTCATCTACTTCGCCAACCGACTCCGGATCACGGAGACGTACACGAACGTGGACAACGGCAACTTCATCGTGAGCACGGTCAACCTGATCGACAAGGATCTGCGCGTGACGGACAACGGCGATGGCACGCTCACGATCCTCATCCTCTCGACCGGCAACGCCGTGGTCTACAACTCGGACGGGAAGGCGATCGGCAGGAATCCGGGGCAGGTTCGCTTCGAGCTGGTTGTCGATCACGGCGGCACGCCGAGCGATCCCTCCGACGACACGGAGCTCTCCTTCGAGCTCGTGAAGGACTCGACAGGCCGCACGGACGACTTCTGCGAAGTCGCGGTGCCTGCGCTGAGCTGAGGCAAAGCTGGGCGGGCGGGCGAACCTCGCCCGCCCGCCCCCTCAACGGCCGGGGAGCTTCCCGCGTCCGGAAATCCGGAAACGCGACATAGACCACGCCCCTTGAGGGGCGTTTTGCCGCTCGTCTACGACGGCTTCCGTGGCCCGTCCCTCGTCTCTGACTCCGAAACGTCGTGAGCGGATCGAGCGCGAGCTTGCCGAGGGCGTCCCGGTCGTCGTTGCCGCCCAGGCCGGAGTCGACGTCGTTCGGCTGAGTGTTCAGGTCGTGACGCAGCTGGGTAGGACCGCGCCAGGCAGGGAATCCGAGGGGGAGATGTCATGAACCGTTCCTGGAAACGCCCGTTCTTCGCGCTGACGGCGGTCGCTGTCGCCCTGGCCGTTCCGGCGGTGACGACGGCACAATCGCCAACGCCGGTCAAGACTCCGACCGCAGTCGGCACCGGGGGTGCCGCCGCGACGGTCGACCTGCTGGCCACCGAGGCGGCCGTAGAGGCGCTGCGAGACGGGGCGAACGCCGTCGATTCTGTCGTCGTCGCAGCCGCTGTGCTCGGGGTCACCGAGCCGTTTTCGTGCGGGATCGGCGGCGGCGGCTTCATGGTTATCCGCACAGCGGACGGGACCGTGACGACGATCGACGGACGCGAGACGGCGCCGCAGGCGATGCGGCCCGACTCGTTCTGGGAGGGAGGCGTTCCCCTGCCGTTCAACTCGGCGCGCTTCAGCGGGCTCTCTGCCGGCGTGCCCGGAACCGTAGGCTTGTGGGACGAGGCGCTGAGGCGCTACGGGACGATGAAGCTGGCCGAGGCGCTTCGGCCGGCCATCGAGGTGGCTCGCCAGGGCTTCGTCGTCGACCAGACGTTCTTCGACCAGACGCTTCCGAACGTGGACTTCTTCGACGACGTCCCCTCGACCGCGGCCATCTACCTCGACCCGGACGGCACTCCCCGCGACGTCGGCACGGTGCTCCGCAACCCCGACCTCGCCCGAGCCTATGAGCGGATCGCGCACCTCGGCACGAAGGGCTTCTACCGAGGCGCTATTGCGGACGCGATGGTCGAGGCAGTTCAGGCTCCGCCGACCGCCGCCGACGCGAACCACGTCTGGCGCCCGGGTGTCATGACGATGCCCGACGTCAAGGCGTACGCCGCGCGCGAGCGGGAGCCGGCGCGAGTGGGCTACCGCGGGCTCGACGTCTACGGAATGGGGCCGCCCTCGAGCGGAGGCTCGACCGTAGGCGAGGCGCTCAATATCCTCGAGGGCTTCTCCCTCGGCCCGGCGGATCGCACGCAGGCGCTCCACCTCTTCCTCGAGGCCTCGCGGTTTTCCTTCGCCGACCGGAACGCGTACCTCGCCGATCCCGCCTTCTTCGACGTGCCGCTTGCCGGCCTCGTCTCGGACGGGTTCGCCGCCGAGCGGAGGGCTTTGATCGATCCCGGACAGGCTGCGGTCAGCCCCGTGCCGCCGGGCGACCCCTATCCCTTCGACACGGCGGCCCAAGCTTCCGTCACCGCCCTGCAGTCCGAGACCACGACTCACCTGACGGTCGCCGACCGCCTCGGGAATGTCGTCTCCTACACGTTCACGATCGAGTCGACTGGCGGGAATGGCATCGTCGTCCCGGGCTGGGGCTTCCTGCTGAACAACGAGTTGACCGACTTCAATTTCGACTCGCTCACGCACCCGAACCGAGTCGAGGGCGGAAAGCGGCCTCGGAGCTCGATGAGCCCGACGATCGTGCTCGACGACGGGCAGCCGTTCCTCGCGCTCGGCTCGCCCGGCGGGTCGACGATCATCACGACCGTCCTGCAGCTGCTCGTCGACCGCCTCGACCTGGGCGCGACGCTGCCGGAGGCCATCGCCGCTCCTCGGGCGACGCAGCGCAACACGGCCGCGACGCTCGCCGAGGCGGCGTTCCTGAGCTCGCCCGAGGCGCAGGAGCTCGCAGCGAGCTACCGGCACGTGCTGTCGCCCACGGGTGAAATCGGTGCGGCGACGGGGATCGAGTTCCTCGGCGGAGGCCGCATGCTGGCCGCGGCCGAGCCCGTGCGGCGAGGTGGCGGCAGCGCGGCGGTGGTGCTCGCGGAGTAGGGGAATCCGGCCGCATGCCGCGTCCGTCAAGAGCGGCAGCTCTTGCCGGCGGCCGTCCAGGCCGCGGGCACTTGGCGCGCCGCTAGACGTCGACCGCCACGAAGCCGGCCCAGGTCGGCCACGACGCGGAAGGTGCCCCGGAGGGGCCGATTGCTCCTGCTGCAGGATCTCTGTCCAGGCCGTCGGTCGATTACGACGAACCTGCGCGACGACGTCAAGTAGGCCCGTGGCCGCAATGGCCGCACAGGATGTTCGCTTGGGTGCGTATCGTCCGAACGCCAACCACGCGAAAAGGCCCGTTTCAGGCCTTTCCCGAACCTGAGCGAACAGCCGCGAACGGCCGTGTCGACAGCTGGGGGTCACTGGTTCGAGCCCAGTACCGCCCACCTTATGAAAGCCCCGCTCAGGCGGGGTCTTCTTTGGCCGCGCTTAGGAACAGAAGACGTCTCGACATCGGTGTGTCAGCACACCAGTTAGCACAACCTCCACAGTCCCGATCCCGCCTGGTTGATCCGGGCAATCAGCTCGTCTCGCTGCATCGCCCTTTCAAACTCCTCGCATAGACGATCAGAGTGACGCTCACATTTGCGTGGCCGGCGATCTTGCTAACCCTGATCGGGTCATGTCCCAGCCGCACGATCAGATGCGAGATGAACGTCCTCCTAAGGTCATGGGTCGTCACCGTTCCGCTGCTCGCATCGCTCATGAACCGCGAAGGACTGGCCTCCGTAGTGAATTTGCGACGGACCTACTTCGCGAAAGGGGAGCAGACCAATGCTTGGTCCATCCGTATTCGCCCTCAGCAGACAACTACGGGCCGTCGCCGTCGTCGTTGGATTAGTCGCAGCTCTCGCAGGGCTAGTCGGGCCGGCTAGGGCGGCGCCGACGGCTAATCGGTTCGACCAGGTCAACGTCGTGTCGGACCTGCCCGGCGTTGCACCGATCCTCGACCCGCTGCTGGTCAACCCGTGGGGCCTGGCGCTGTCACCCACCAGCCCGCTCTGGGTCGCCAACAACGGCACCGGAACCGCGACCCTCTACCGCGGCGACGGTGGCGGAACCCCGTTCGTCAAGGTCCCCCTCGAGGTCACCGTGACCAACGGCGCTCCGACCGGTCAGGTGTTCAACGGCACGACCAGCTTCCAGGTGCCAACGCCGCTGGGCCCCCGCCCCGCAGTGTTCATCTTCGACAGCCAGACCGGTGACATCACCGGGTGGAACCCGGCCAACGGGACGACCGCGGTGGTGGCCGCCCACTCTGACGACGCCATCTACACCGGGCTTGCGCTGCTGCAGACACCCAGCGGCCCGTTCCTGCTCGCGGCGGACTTCCGGCACGCGCGGATCGACGTCTTCGACGGTAACTGGAACCGCGTCGACGTTGGCTCGGCGTTCACCGACCCGGCTCTGCCGTCCGGCTACGCACCGTTCAACGTGGCCGTGGTGGGGTCGTCGGTCTACGTGAGCTACGCCAAGCAGGACGCCGACGGCGAGGAGGAGATCGCCGGTCACAACCTCGGGTTCGTGGACAAGTTCACCGACTTCGGCCAGGCGGTGCAGCGGATCGCCAGCCGCGGCAACCTCAACGCGCCGTGGGGCATGGCCATCGCGCCGCTGAGCTTCGGCAAGTTCGCCGGTGCACTCCTGGTCGGCAACTTCGGTGACGGGAAGATCGGAGCGTACGCCGACAATGGGGACTTCCTCGGCTTCCTGCGCGACCGCAGCAACGACATCCTCTCGATCGACGGCCTCTGGGCGCTACTGCCCGGAACTGCCACGAGCGGAGGGACCAATGCCGTCTGGTTCAGCGCCGGTCCCGATGAAGAGACGCATGGCCTCGTCGGCATCATCCGCCCTGCGGGTTAGCCGACGCCGACTCCGGGACGCATCCGCGTCCTGATTGAGATGCTGCGCCCCGCCGAGATGTACCGGTGGGGCGCAGAGGCGGTAGGAGACGCAGTCTGCTCCTGCACGAAGCCGATGATCCAATCGAGGCTAATCCCGGTTTAGACTCGACAAGCTGGGGATCACTGGTTCGAGCCCAGTACCGCCCACCTCACGAAAGCCCCGGTCATGGGCCTTTTTTCGGCCATCAGGGCCCCTCACGTCAGCAGGATGTCAGCAGAAGGCGCTCCTCTGGGCCGGCCGGCCCCGGGGCGTCAGGCGGGCTGGATGTTCTTGTTGAGGTGGAAGGCGTTGTCGGGGTCGTACTTGGCCTTGACTTCGGCGAGTCGCCGGTAGATCTGATCGCCGTAGGCCTCTCGAACCCGGCTGGAGTCGTCGTCGGAATCAAGGAAGTTGACGTAGACGCCGCCGGCGCGGTGCGGTTGGAGGGCCTGGAGGAATCGCCGCGCCCAAGCGGTCTCGGCCGCGGCGTGCTCGCCGGACTCGTCAGGGAGCCACACGGCGTCGATGCTCATGGTGTGGGCCACGTCGCGAGCGGCGTAGGCGGTGGCGTCGTGGGGGACCCGGGCGACGGCGCCCCGCATGTGGAAAATCGCCGCGTACGACCGGGGCGAGCCCGCGGCGTAGGCGTGATCGGCGATGACGGCGATGGCGTCGTCGGAGAGGCAGGCGAGGTTCGTCGCCTTCCAGTAGTAGTGCCACCCGTGGAGGACGGTGTCGTCGATGCCGCCCTGGAAGGCGACGTACGGCGAGGGTGCGAGCAGGTCAGCGAGCGGCGTCCCGAACCGGCGGAGGGCCCGCACCGCACGCTCGCCGTCTTCGACGGCACCTGCATAGCAGCAGGCGACGGCGATGGCCGGCCGCCAGTGCAGGTCCTCGGGGATGGCCGGCAGTGGAGGGACGGTGCCGAGCCTGATGACGCTGCCGAGCTCGTCGGGCGCTGAGGCGGCGAAGTCCCGGTAGAAGCGCAGCACGTCGGTGGTGTCGTCGGCCGCCCAGAAGACGGGCCCGGCCATCACGGTCGGGCCGAGGGGATGCAGCGCGAACCGGAACGAGGTGACGACGCCGAAGTTGCCGCCGCCGCCCCGCAGCGCCCAGAACAGATCGGGGTGCTCGTCGGCGGATGCCCGGACGATGCTGCCCTCGGCGGTGACCACCTCGGCGGCAAGCAGGTTGTCGACCGTGAGCCCGTTCTTGCGCATGAGGAAGCCGATGCCGCCGCCGAGGGTGAGCCCGGCGACGCCGGTGTGGCTCACGATGCCGCCGGTCGTGGCCAGACGGTGGGCCTGCGTCTCGTGGTCGACGTCGCCCCACAGAGCACCACCCTGCACCCAGGCCGTGCGGCCGGTGGGGTCGACCTCCACGGCCCGCATCGCCGAGAGGTCGATGACGATCCCGTTGTCGCACACCGCGGTGCCGGCAACGTTGTGGCCCCCGCCCCGTACGGCGATCTCCAGGTCGTGGTCGCGCGCGAAGCGGACCGCCGCGACCACATCGGCCACGCCGGTGCAGCGGGCGATGCAGGCGGGATGGCGGTCGATCGCGCCATTCCAGATCCTGCGGGCAGTGTCGTACCCGGGGCTCGTCGGCAGCAGCAGCGCTCCGCGGAACGATCCGCCGAGCTCGTCGAACGCGACCGTCTCCAGGGGCGGTGTCTGCATCCGGGTGGCCATGGGAGCACCGTAGGCTTGCGGGCCCGCGCGGACTAGTTCTACTTTCGAACCAACCGGTCCGAGTGGCAGACCTGCGGCCGATCCGCGGCTAGCATGGGTGGCGCAGTGCGCAGCTACGCGCAGTACTGCCCGGTCGCCAAGGCCAGCGAGATCCTCGGTGACCGCTGGACGCTTCTGATCGTGCGGGAGATGCTCGGCGGCGCGAGCGGCTTCAACGAGCTCCAACGCGGCCTCCCGGGGATCTCGCGCTCGGTCCTCACCGACCGCCTGCGCGCGCTCGAGCGGGCCGAGGTCATCGAGCGCAGGACGGGCCCCAAAGGCCGTACCCTCGAATATCGCCTCACGCCCGGCGGCCGTGACCTCCAGCCGGTCGTGCAGGCGATCGGCGAGTGGGGGGCGACCTGGTCGTTCACCGAGCCGCGCCCCGAGGAACTTGATCCCGACCTGTTGATCGTCTGGATGGCCCGCCACGTCGATCGCCAGCGGCTCCCACCCAACCGAACCGTTGTCAAGTTCGACTTTCGCGACCCCAAGCGGCGTTACTGGATGGTCCTCGAGCCCTCCGAGGTCTCAGTCTGCCTCCAGCATCCCGGTTTCGACGTCGACCTCGAGGTCTTCGTCGACACCACCGCGCTCTACCGCGTCTACCTGGGACAGGCCGAGCTGGGCGCCGCGATTCGGGCTGGCCAGCTGACGCTGAGCGGCCCGCGGACGCTGCAACGCGGATTTGGCCACTGGTTCACCTGGAGCGCATTCGCCCCAGCCAGCCGCTCGGCGCAGGAACGCCGCACAGCCGCCTCACGCCTTGTCGGCCCTCATCGCGTGCGGATCGCCCAAGACGGCCCGGCACTAAGTGGTAGCGAGCGTGCGCTGCCGCCGATGAGTTGACGCGCCCGTCAGGATAGGCTGAGCGCCGTGGGCGACGGAGACGCCTCCATCCCTGTTGAAGATCTGGCGGCTGAGGAGTAGTTTGGAGCTCTACCCAGGGACCATGCGACCCAAGTTCAGGCTGGGCGTGCTCACCGTCTTCCTGCTCGCCGTGGCAAGCATCACGGGCGAGGCGGCGGAGCTCGAGCGCGCGCTCGTCGCGTACGGGGACGTCAACGGCGTCGACACCTTCAGCGGGATTCCGTACTTCTTTCTTCGAGCGGGGAGGCGAATCGGCCTCTTCAAGGGAGGAGTCACCCTTCGTCCCGAGCGATTCCGTCGCCGCCGGATGCTCTGGAATGCCCTCAGGCCGCTTACGCTGGAGCGCCCTCGTGGCTTCATGTACTCGCGGGCGCACTTGCATGCGCTCTGGGCCGACCGGCGTGCGCCCGAGGGCATCGGCGAGTACGTGAGCCACATACAGTCGCTTCCGCCCAGGGAGCTCGTCGGCGAGCCGGTGAGCTACTACATCGACGCGACGATGAGGCAGTACTTCGAGGGCTACGGACGCTCGTTGGGAACCCGCATCAGAGCCGAGGCGCTGGCGCGGGAGCAGGACGCGTACGAGGCCGCCCGCTTCGTCGTCTGCATGTCGCGCTGGTGTGCCGACGACGTGGTGGCGTCCTACGGCATATCGCCGGAGAAGGTTCGAGTCATCCTTCCCGGCGCCAACCTCGAGGAAGCATCCGTGCCCGCCCCGACGGCATGGGACGGAAGCTTGGTTCCACTCCGGCTCGGCTTCATCGGCATCGATTGGGAGAGAAAGGGCGGACCGGAGCTCCTGGACGCGGCAACGAGGCTGCAGAAGATGGGGCATTCGGTCGAGGTCGTCGTCATCGGTCCGGACGCCTCCGAGCTTCCTCCGCATCCGGCCCTGCGCCCGATGGGATTCATCGGCAAGGCACACGATCTTCGCCGCTTCGTAGAGGTCGTCCGCTCCTTCCACTTCGGCTGCCTTCTCTCCCACGCCGAAGCTCTCGGGATCTCCACGCTCGAATGCCTGCGCCTGGGCGTTCCCGTGATCGCGACGGCCGTCGGCGGGATCGTCGACACGGTGCCGAAGGGTGCGGGTCTCCTCATGCCGGCCGAACGGACCAGCGAGCGCCTCGCGGAGGAGCTGGCCGCCGTGCTCGAGACGCCGGAGCGCTACGCACGAATGCGAGCGGCCGCGCAGGAGGTCGCCGCCCACCAGAGCTGGGATCGCGCCGCGCGCGAGTTCCTCGCGCTGCTCGAATCGGACGGTCCCACGGCCGCGCGTCGCCCCGCTAGAGGACGATCCGTCGCGCTGTCTCGGGCGGACAGCCCGACGCGATCAGCGTCCGCATCTGTCCAAGATCCACCGGTGCCCTGGTCAGCGTCTGGGCCTCCTTGAGGGTGAAGCCCAAAGCGAGGAACTGCGCTCGACGCCAGCGACGGATCCGGGCCTCCTCCGAGAGAACAAGTCGCCCGTGCTCGGCACTCTCGCTCATGGGCTCAGAGTGAGCGCTTGGCTCGACTCGGCCCACCGTCGAAGGAGTGGGCCTTACCCGATGGAAAGGGCGTCGTGGGACCGCCCCGGGGGTTTGGCCAGGGGCGCCGCCCGGGGGGGCGGGCCCGCCGGGGGCACACTGGCCAAAT
>DATIBF010000101.1:0-39133 GCA_035457655.1 Gaiellaceae bacterium | reverse complement strand
AAGCTCGACCCGGTGATCGGGCGCGACGAGGAGATCCGCCGCGTCATCCAGGTGCTCTCCCGCCGGACGAAGAACAACCCCGTACTGATCGGTGACCCCGGTGTCGGCAAGACGGCGATCGCCGAGGGGCTCGCCCAGCGCATCGTCGCCGGCGACGTCCCCGAGGGGCTGAAGGGGAAGCGCGTCTGGGCGCTCGACATCGGCGCGCTCCTCGCCGGCTCGAAGTACCGCGGCGAGTTCGAGGAGCGGCTGAAGGCCGTCCTGACCGAGATCAAGGAATCGGAGGGCGACATCGTCCTCTTCATCGACGAGCTGCACACGATCGTCGGAGCCGGCGCGGCGGAAGGCGCCGTCGACGCCGCGAACATGCTCAAGCCGATGCTCGCGCGCGGGGAGCTCCGCGCGGTCGGCGCGACCACGCTCGACGAGTACCGCAAGCACATCGAGAAGGACGCCGCGCTCGAGCGCCGGTTCCAGCCGATCTTCGTCGGCGAGCCGTCCGTGGCCGACACGATTGCCATTCTCCGCGGCCTGAAGGAGCGCTACGAGGCCCACCACGGCGTGCGCATCCGCGATGCCGCGCTCGTGGCCGCGGCCGTGCTCTCCGACCGCTACATCTCCGACCGCTTCCTGCCCGACAAGGCGATCGACCTCGTCGACGAGGCGGCCTCGCGCCTGCGCATGGAGATCGACTCCTCGCCGCTCGAGCTGGACGAGGCCGAGCGGCGCGTGCGCCAGCTCGAGATCGAGCTAGCCGCGATGGGCAAGGAGTCGGGGGACGTGCGCGAGCCGGTCGAGCGCGAGCTCGCCGACGCGAAGGCCAACCGCGACGAGCTCGCCGCGCGCTGGGCGAAGGAAAAGGAGCAGCTCGACCGCGTCAAGGAGATCACGCAGCGGATCGACGACCTGCGCATGGAGGCCGAGCGCGTCGAGCGCGCGGGTGACCTGCAGCGCGTCGCCGAGATCCGCTACGGCGAGTTGCCGGCGCTCGAGGCCGAGCTGGCCGAGCGCGAGGTGCAGGAGTTCGAGCCGATGGTGAAGGAGGAAGTCGACGAGGACGATGTCGCCGCCGTCGTGGCGCGCTGGACGGGCATTCCCGTCAGCCGTCTGCTCGAGGGCGAGACCGAGAAGCTCATCCACATGGAGGAGCGCCTCCACCAGCGCGTCGTCGGCCAGGAGGAGGCGGTCGAGGCCGTGGCGAACGCACTCCGCCGCGCCCGGACGGGCCTCCAGGATCCGAACCGGCCGATCGGCTCGTTCGTCTTCCTCGGCCCGACCGGCGTGGGGAAGACCGAGCTCGCCCGGGCGCTGGCCGAGTTCATGTTCGACGACGAGCGCGCCATGGTACGCCTGGACATGTCCGAGTACCAGGAACGGCACACGGTCGCGCGCCTCGTGGGCGCGCCGCCCGGCTACGTCGGCTACGAGGAGGGTGGCCAGCTGACGGAAGCGGTCCGCCGTCGTCCATACTCCGTCGTCCTCCTCGACGAGATCGAGAAGGCGCACGCCGAGGTCTTCGACGTGCTTCTGCAGATCCTCGACGACGGCCGCCTGACGGACGGCCAGGGCCGCACGGTCGACTTCCGCAACACCGTGATCATCATGACCTCGAACCTCCGCTCGGCCGAAGCGATGCGGGAGGTTTTCCGCCCCGAGTTCCTCAACCGGATCGACGAGGTCGTCGAGTTCAGGGCGCTCACGCGCGAGCAGCTCGGCGAGATCGTCGATCTGCAGCTCGAGCGTCTGCGAACGCGCCTGGCCGAGCGCGGCCTCGGGCTCGAGCTCACGGACGCCGCGAAGGAGCACCTGGCGGAGGCGGGCTGGGACCCGACCTACGGCGCCCGCCCGCTCAAGCGCGCGCTCCAGCGCCTGGTGGAGAACCCGCTCGCGCTCAAGCTCCTCGAAGGCGAGTTCGCGGAGGGCGACACGATCCGGGTGGACGCGGCCGACGGCGAGCTCGTCTTCGCAAAGGCCGCTGCGCCGGCCGCCGAGCCGTTGACCGCGTAGATCTCAGCGCCCGTGCCTCCGACTGCTCCGCGTCAGTCGGGGCACCCCAGCCCACCACCCGCTCCCAGCGTGGTGCCGAGAGCCGCATCCGTGGCGCGCGGATCCGTGCCGAACGTGTAGCGACCCGACTCGGCGTCGGCGCTAGGGCACCGGGTCGAAGAACTCGGCCTTGCCGGTCTCCGGCGGTGCGCCGTAGATGAAGAGGACGAGCTCCTCCTCGCCGGCGTTGCGGAGCTGAAGGATCGTGCCGCGCTCGACCACGACCACGCCGCCCCGAGTCACCTCGTGGCGCTCGGGCGGCTCGCCGAGGTCGATGGTCAAAGTGCCCTCCAGGACGACGAAGACCTCCTCCTGACCCAGGTCGCGATGGCGCCTGCCCTGCGTGCCGGGCGGGTAGCGCCAGACGTTCGCGCGAGACCTCGAGAGCGCTTCCGAGAGCGAGGCTATCGAGCGCGCATCCGTCTCCGACCGCGGCTCGAAGGCGAGGTCGTTCGCCTGGAACACCGTGTAGCCCACGGCGAGACCCTAGACGCTCGGCCGATCACCCGCCGAACGTCAGCGCAGCCGCTTCTCGAAGCAGAGGCTCCTCGGGTCGTTCACGAACGGCCCGTACCGAGGGATCGGCCCGAAACCCGCGGAGACGTAGAGCGCGATGGCCGCCGCCTGGAGCTTCCCGGTCTCCAGACGGACGAACGAGTAGCCGAGCGCGAGCGCCTCGTCCTCGAGCGCGGTCAGGAGCAGGCGCGACAGTCCGTGCCCGCGCGCCCCGGGGACGACGTACATCCGCCTGATCTCCGCCGTCGCCTCGTCGTAGCGCGCTATCCCGCCACAGGCGACCGCCTCGCCCTCGGTTCGGCCGACGAGGAACGCACCGCCGGGCGGCTCGAAGGTGGACGCTTCCGGGAGCCCGCCCGAGCCGGGCTCGCCGTCGTAGGTGGCGAGGAGCTCAGCCTCGAGTGCGTCCGCGAGCGCCCGGGCGGTGTCCGAGTCGAAGCTCTCGCGGCGGATCTCCACGGCGCCAGCCTAGAGTTCTGCAGGTGACGCCGCCCGATCGCCCGCTCCCCCTCGGCGAGCTCGTCTCCGAGACGATTCGCATCTACACCCAGCGGCCCTGGGCGGCGATCGGCCTGGGGCTGGTCGTGGGAGGCGTGTACCTCCTCACTGCGCTGACTCCAGACCTCGTGGACATCCTGGTGGACGCACTGGTAGTCACGGCCGTGTTCGGCGCGGCCGCGAGGCTTGTCTCCGGTGACAGGTTCGGCGAGGCCTGGGCGCAGGTTGTCCTACGCTCGCCGGTCCTACTCGTCCTCACCTTCGTCGTGACGGTGCCCGCACTGATCGCCATCCCCATCTATTTCCTGCTGATCATCGGTGCGCTCTGGGTGGCGCTGATGGGCTTCTCCATTCCGGTCGCGATGGTGGAGCGCGACGCGGAGGTGAAGAACTCGTTCGACCGGATCGCGTACGCCCTGCTCCGCTCCATCCGGCTCGCGCGGGCCGAGTACCTGCATGCCCTCGGCGTGATTGCGGCGTTGCTGATGATCTACCTGGTGGGGGCATTCGCCCTCGGAGTTGCGCTGATCGGCTTCGCCGACAATGGCATGCTCGCCGCCGCGGTGCTGGTTCGGGTTGTCCTCGCGCCCTTCCTCTTCCTCGGCCTCTCGGTCCTCTACTTCGAGCAGCGGGCGCGGGCCGCTGTATCCTCGCGTCCCGAAGCCGCCGCCTAGGGAGGAGCCACATGCCGAAGTACCTGATGCTGTCGACGCTGAGCGAGCAGGGCCTGCAGACGCTGCGCGCGAACCCCGAGCGCCTGCGGGAGGTGAACAAGGACGTCGAGGAGCTGGGTGCGAAGGTGCTCCACCAGTGGTTCGTCCTCGGCCCGCACGACTTCGTGAACATCGTCGAGGCGGAGAGTTCGGCGGCGATCGCAAAGGTGTCGGTCGCGCTCGGGGCGCGCGGGAGCGTGCACACGCAGTCATACGAGATGCTCGAGGTCGACGACCTCATCAAGCTTCTCGGTGGGTGACCCACCCCGCCTGCCCGACTGGCTCGCGGCCGAGGTCGCGTCCTGGCCGCAGGACGCCTGGGGTGCTCACCAGACACGGCTGCTCCTGCGGGACGGGCGGGTCCTCGAGCCGGTCGCGGTCCTGCCGAGCGGGGACGTCGTCGGCTGGGGCGAGGCCGGCTCGGTGGACTTCGCGGCCGAGGACATCGTCGCCATCGAGCGGATCGACGAATGAGTCGTTCCCCTATCTGGTGAAGACGTAGTCGCTGTCGAGCGCGCCCATGTGGCAGCTCCAACAGACGGTGCCGCGGGCCTGTACGCGGAAGCGGTCGTTCCTCGCTTCGCGGGTGTACTCGACGAAGACCCAGTCGTTGTGCGCCGGGTCGGCGCCGCGATCCTTCCGCATGATCGCGATGAGGCCGATGAAGTTCCTGCCCGGGCGATTCGCGTCCTTGACGACGATCGTCCCGTACGGGAAGCGCCCGTTGGCACGCCGGCCCCTCGACGCGTAGACGTCCTTCGTCCCGAGGTGCGGATCGGCGTCACGCGGAGGGATGGGCTCACGATTCAGCTTGACCCAGTCGCGGTAACCCGCGACGTAGCCGGGGACGCCCGGCGGCGCCTCGGGCGAAGGAGGAGCCGCATCGGTGGTCGCCTCCTCCTGGGTGGTGGGCCCCGGCTCCGTCGTGGCGGGCTCGGGCGGGGTGGTCGGGGCCGGCTCGGGCGAGGTCGGCTCGGCGACCGGATCCGAGCTCCCGCCGCAGGCGGAGAGCATGACCACAAGAAACGATGCGAGGACCAGGCGGCGCCGCACGCGCACGACGATATCGCGCCCGCCTTGCCGAATCGTTAACTCTGGAGCCGCGAGTAGGCGACTGCCACCTCGGCGGCCAGCGCAGCGTTCTCGACGATCAGCTTCATGTTCACCTCGACGGTCGCGCCGCCGCTCGCCTCGTGCAGATAGGCGAGCACGAACGGGGTGACGTCTTGACCATGGACGCCCTGGCGCCGGGCTTCGGCAACGGCTTCCTCGACAAGCGGCTCGACCTCGAGGCTCTCGTCCGGCGGCCGCGCGAGCAGGAGCGCCGAATGACGTCCGAGACGCCAGTGGAACTGGGCGATCTGAGCCACCTCCTCGACGGTGAGCACGCGGGCCGAGACCGGCGGCCCGCCCTCGCGCGAATAGAAGACCGGCATGGTGTCGGTGCGCCAGCCGAGAACGGGGACGCCAATCGTCTCGAGCAGCTCGGCGGTCGCCTGGACATCGAGCAGCGATTTCGCCCCGGAGGCGACGATGAGCGCTTCGGTGCGGGCGAGCTCGCCCAGGTCGGCGGAGATGTCAGGCCGCTCGGCCCAGCCACGGTGGACGCCTCCGAGCCCGCCCGTCCCGAGGAAGCCGATGCCGACCGCGCGGCACACCGCCAGGGTTCCCCCGGCCGTCGTGGCGCCGAGTACGCCCTGGGCGGCGCAGGCAGCGAGATCGCGCGGGCCGACCTTGCGCGCGTCCGGCGAGCTGCCGAACCGCTGGAGCTGCTCCTCAGAGAGCCCTACCTGGATGACGCCGTCCACGACACCGACCGTCGCCGGCACCGCCCAGGCCGACCGCACCCGCCGCTCCGCCTCCGCGGCGACGGCGACGCCCTCCCCATCCGGGAACCCGTGCGACACGAGCGTCGTCTCGAGGCCGACCACCGGCCTCCTGGCCTCGAGAGCGGCGCGAACTTCCGGATGGATTCGGATCAGGTCCATCGATTGACCCTAGGGCATCGCCCCCATCTTGGCGATGCAGCGGGCGGCCGCGTCGAGGGCCGCGGCGGCGCCGTCGAGGAGGAAGCCTGCGGCGAACGCGTCCCCGGCGCCGGTCGTGTCGACGGCCGCGATCTCGCTAGAGGCCAGCTGTGCCCGCCCCTCCGCGGTCACGACCACGCACCCCTGCGCGCCCCGCTTGATCACGACGGTCGGCGCCTCGAGATGCCCGACGAGATCCGCCTCGGCCTCGTTTGCGAAGATCACCCTCGGTTCCAGCGCCGCCACCGTGTCACGGAACCGGTCCACTCCGAAGGCCTCGATCGCGGCAGTCGACGAGAGGTCGACGCTGACCCGCGTGACCAGGCCCGCGGCGGCCAGCGCCGTCTCCCGGAGCGGGGAGCGCACGAGGCTGTAGCCGGGCACGTGCAGCCACTCGCATCCGTCGAGCCACGCCGGCAGGAGCTCGTCGGGCGAGAGGTCGACGGAGACGCCGCGGTCGCTCAGCATCGTCCTCGCACCGTCGGGCGTCGCGATCGAGACGACCGTGCCCGTTCCCGCCTCGACCTCCGGCCCGGCCACCTCGACGCCGCGTTGCGCGAGCTCCTCGGCGAGGATCCGGCCGGCCGGATCACCGGCCCGCTTCCCGAGGAAGCGGGCGCGACCGCCGAGTTCCACGACCCAGGCGGCGACATTCGCGGCCTGGCCCCCGGCACCGACGCGCGTGCGGCCATAGGTGTCCGTATCTTCCGCGATCGGGGCGTCCAGGCGCACGACGACGTCCAGGAGGAGGTCCCCGAGCGTGCAGATCACACGCCGCACCTTAGAGCTCCCTAACAGGATGATGGCCCGGCATCGCTCCTCGTTCTGTTGGGAGCTCTACAATCGAGCCCGTGGACGGCGACCGGCGCAGACGGCTCAGGCCTTTTCTCCTCGGTGGCCTCGTCGGCAGCGTTGCCGGCCTCGCGGCCGCCGGCCGGATGAAGGTCCGGGCGCGGCCCCGAGCACGGGAGACCCCCGCCGGGCTGGCCGCCTTCGAGGAGGCTCCCTGCTACGAGGAGCTCCTCGAGCGCGAGGCGCGCGGGGACCGCGCCCGCTAGCCCAGGTCCTCGAGAGCCTTCCGCACCGTGTTGGCGTTCACGCCCGCGTCACCGATCCCGAGCTCCAGGCCGAGCTCCTCGACGGCGAGCGCCGCCTCCAGGAACTCTTGCGGGGTCCTTGTCGGCTCGGTCGTCCGGACGAGGAGGAAGGGTCCGAACGCCTGCGTCTCGAACTCGGGCCCGGGCGTCGCGTCAGGGACCGTCATCCGGTTCTCCGACTGGTCGACGTCGTTGGAGGCGTCGAGCACCCACACCCCCCGACCGAGCGGCTCGCCGGCGTCCTCGAGCGCCTCGAGCGCGAGCGTCGCGTCGGCGCGGGGGACGAAGATCGCTCCGAACGGCGCCCCGTGCTCCCACGCGTCGAGGTACGTCGGCTCGTAGCCGAAGAGGACGTCGTCCTCCCGCCCCGTGCGGGCAAGCCACTCGGCGGCCGCCAGCCGCCCGTTCGAGCGCGCCTCGGGCTCGCCGGCGTAGAGCCAGCGGGTGCGGTCGAGCCCCCAGACGACCTGCGAAGCGACGAGAAACGATAGGACGAGCGCCACGACGCCGGGCCCGGCCCGGCCGCACGCAGCTCCTGCGCGCAGGAGCCCGGCGGCGACGGCCATGGTCGCAAACGGCAGGACGAAGATGAGGTGCCGGGTCTCGAGCGAGACCCCGGGCCCGGACCCGGCGGCCAGGAGCGCCACGGCCGGCACGCCGGCGATCACCAGCGTGAGGACTGCAGCATCGGGCCGCGTGCGCCCGAGGACGACGAGCCCCAGGACTGCCAGGATCGCCGCGGGGACGGAGGCGGCCGGCCGGCCCGCGATGAAGTCGCCGAACACCTCCCAGAAGTAGTCGAGAACGTCGAGGGGAGAGCCGAGCTCGGAGCTCGACTCGCCGAGGCTGACGTCGAAGCGGGACGCGAGGAGCGCGTACGTGCGCCAGAGGGGCACGGCGAGCACGAGGAGAGCTGCCAGCGCCACCAGCGGAGCCCGGAGCGGCAGCGGCCGGCGCGCCCGGAGCACCGCCACGTAGACGACCTCGGCCGCCAGCACGAGCGCCCCGTACGGCTGGGTCGCGAGGAGCGCGAGCGTCCCCGCTGCCCAGGCCGCCCAGCGGCCCGACGTACCGCTCTCGAGAGCCCGCAGGAGGAGCACGAGGGAAAGGACAGACGTGAAGAGGAACAGGCTGTACATCCGGCCGTAGATTCCGTGGTAGAGCGTCGTCCAGCTGACCGCGGCGAGCAGCGTGGCGACGAGCGCCGTCCGGCGGTCGCTCAGGCGCCTCACGAGCGCCGCGATCGCCGGGATGCTCGCAACGGCGAACGCCATGGAGACGAGCCGGAGGCTCGTCAGGCCGGGATCCACGACGCCCGCGACGTAGGCGAGCAGATAGTGGAGAGGCGCGCCGCCGCGCTCCCCGAGCACGGTTCCGAGCATGTCGCCGAGCGAGGACTGGCTCAGGAAGAAGACGAGCGTCTCGTCCTCGTGAGACGGCAACGCATGCAGGCGCAGGAGCAGGAAAGCCGCGACGCCGATTGCGATCGCGGCGACGCCGAGCCGGTAGCCGTCGAGGGCGAGCACCGCGCTCCGTCCGCCTGGCACTCTCCCCGTGCGAGTGCCGGAGGCCTCCGTGTCCCCTGCTAGCATCCGCACGGCGCGGCCTTTCGACGATGCCGATCTACGAATATCGCTGCCCCAACGGCCACACGTTCGAGCTGTTCCAGCGTATGACGGACCCGGCTCCCGACGCGTGCGAGCTGTGCGGCGCGGGCCCGGTGACGAAGGTGCTGTATCCGGCTGCGATCCACTTCAAGGGCTCCGGCTTCTACTCGACCGACTACGGCCGCGGGAACCGGCGTCCGACCGGGAAGGACGGCGACGGCGGCGGCGAAGCGGGCGAGCCGAAGAAGGCCGGCAAGGCCGAGTCGAAGGCGTCCGACTCGAAGGCCTCCGAGCCCTCGTAGCCTTCGGTCGCACACCCGACTGCCGCCGTCAGTCGCCGCGGCCGACCCGGCAGCCGGGGCCGAGCGTACCCGAGCCCGGGCGGGGCCTCTGGGGAGCGACCTTGCCCTCGACCATGGCGACGACGTTGGCGTTGTCCTCCCCGCCGAGGATGAAGGACTGCCCGCCGATGTCGGCGATCGTCCCGCCGAGCCGGCAGCGGAGGATCCCGCTCGATGGCGTCCGCCGCTTCACCCAGCCGAGCTGGAGGAACTGGTTAGCAGAGAGGTCGGTCGCGAGCGGTGCGACCAGGTCGTCGCCGATGAACGGCATGCGGAGGAACGTCCCGAAGCTCGTCACTTCGTCGGCGACCGCCTGGACGACGGCCTGCTGCCGCTCTCCCCGAGTGATGTCGTTGTCCGCCGGGTCGAGCTTGTTCACCCTGACGCGCGCGTAGATGAGCGCCCGACGACCGTTCATCGTCTGCTCGCCCGTGCCGAACCGGTAGCCCGGCCAGTCGTCGCACTCCGCCTGGGTCTCGTACGGGCATCTGAACTTGTCGGTGAGGATCGGTTTGGGGACGTCGATCGTCACTCCGCCCAGGACGTTGATCAGCTCCTTGAACCTGGCAAGGCTAACGACGACAACATGGTTGATCGGGATGCCGGTCAACCCCTGCACCGTTCGGATGGCGAGCGTCGGGCCCCCGAACGCGTATGCGGCGTTGATCTTGTCGAGGCCGCGCCCCGGGATCTCGACGCGCAGGTCCCGCGGGATGGAGAGCAGCGCGATCCGGTGCTCGTCGGGGTCGGTGCGCACGAGCATCATCGCGTCGGAGCGGAACGGCCCCTCGCGTCCGGGGCCCTCGTCGACGCCGAGGACGAGGATCGTCGAGGGGTTCGACAGGACGAGCCCGTCCTGGGGTGCCAGCGCGGCGTAGGCCCGCGAGTCGAGACGTTCGTTCGCCTCCTTCACGCCGCTTCGAAACGCCAGATAGCCGAGCAGGGCCCAGACCGCGACGAGGAGCACCACGACCAGGACGACGACGAGCGCGATGCGGAGCCAACGGCGCCGCCGCCGCGGCCGGGCCTTTCTCGAGCGAGCGTATGCGTCCTTGCCGTCGCCGACGCCTGGGGCACGATCCCGCTCCTGCCTCGACTCGGTCGGAACGGGGCCCTTCACCCGTCCGCCGCGGTAGACGCGATACGGCTTGTCCTTGGAGCTCATTTCGGCATGATGCGTCGTCGCCGGGCTTCATTTCGAACGAAGCGCTTGGACGCCACGGCGACCGAGTATCGTAGCCAGACCCCGAATGAGCACTCGCCAGGTGATCGCGGTCGACTTGGGCGGGACGAAGCTGGCCGCGGGGCTCGTCGATGGAGACGGGGCGGTCGTTCGTCACGCGGTCGAGCCGACCGATCGTACCGACGAGGGGGCCGTCCTCGAGCAGCTCGAGCGCGTCATCAGCGGCCTCGTCGACGGCGGCTTCTCCGCGCTCGGCGTCGGCATCCCGTCGACGATCGACCAGCGAACGGGCCGCGCCGTCACGTCGGTGAACATCCCGCTCGCCGACGTCGACCTTCGCGATCGGCTGCGGGAGCGCTTCGGCGTTCCGGTCCTGATCGAGAACGACGGCAACGCCGCGGCCGTGGCCGAGCACCGCCTCGGTGCTGCCCGCGGAGCCCGACACGTCGTCATGCTCACGCTCGGAACCGGGGTCGGCGGGGGTCTCATCCTCGACGACAGGCTCTACCGCGGTTCCGTGGGCGCCGCGGGCGAGCTCGGGCACATCACGCTCGACCTCGACGGGCCGCCCTGCCAGGGAGCCTGTCCCGGACGGGGCCATCTGGAAGCCATGGCCTCCGGCCTCGCCGCGGAGAGGCTCGCCGCCGAGGCCGTGGCCGAGCGCCCCGACGGCGACCTCGGACGGGCGGCGGCGGCCGGCCGGCGTGTCGACCCCCGATTGCTGGTGGAGCTCGCAGCGGTAGGCCCCGGCGACGCCCGCGACGTGCTCGAGCACGTCGGCTTCCACCTAGGCGTCGGCATCTCGGACCTGGTGAACGTCTTCAATCCCGAGATCGTGGTGGTGGGCGGAGGCTTCGCCGAGGCAGGCGAGCTCCTCCTGGCGCCCGCCCGCCGCGTGGTCGCCGAGCGCACCCTCGTCCCCGCCCGGGACACCGTGACGATCGTGGAGGCGGAGCTCGGGCCCGAAGCGGGCCTCGTCGGCGCCGCGCTCGTCGCCCTCGGCGCGCTCGAGGAGGGCTGACGCGGTGCCGCTCGTCGTCTGCCCGACGCCGATCGGCAACCTCGAGGACGTCACCCTGCGGGCGCTGCGCGAGCTGCGGGACGCGGACCTCGTGCTCTGCGAGGACACGAGGCGGACGCGGATCCTCCTCGACCGCCACGGAATTCGGGCACGGACCCTCTCCTTCCACCGGCACAACGAGGCGAGCCGAACGGCCGAGGTGCTGCCCCGCCTCGAAGCGGGTGACCGGATCGCGCTCGCCAGCGACGCGGGTCTTCCGGGCGTGAGCGACCCTGGCGCGAGGCTTGTCGCCGCCGCGCTCGCGGCGGGCCTCGAAGTGACAGTGCTCCCGGGTCCGTCGGCGGTCGATACCGCGTTGGTCGCGAGCGGTCTCTTGGGCGAGCGCTACGCCTTCGTCGGCTACCTGCCGAGAACCGGCGCAGGGCTGGAACGGCTGTGGGAGGAGCTGCGCGGCTGGAGGTGGCCCGTGGTGGCGTTCGAGTCGCCCAGGCGCTTGCCTGCCACCCTTGCAGGCCTGGCGGAGACCGAGCCCGAGCGTCCCGTCGCCGTCTGCCGGGAGCTGACGAAACGGTTCGAGGAGGTCGCCCGCGGGAGCGCGCGCGAGCTGGCGGAGCGCTTCCGGACCGCGCCCAAGGGGGAGATCACAATCGTCATCGGAGCGCCGGGGCCGGGCGGAGACGGGGAGGACCTCACGGAGGCGCTCGAGGCCGTCGCGCGGCTCGTCGACGCCGGGACTCCCCGCCGCGTCGCGGCCGACGTGGTCGCAGGCTTGACGGGCGCTTCGCGAAACACGCTCTATAGCCACTCGCTGTAAGCGATTCGCTTCCCCCGGCCTGTCGCCCTCGTTGACAACGTCCGTACGCCTTGCTAGCGTGGAGCCTGCACGTTGACATAGCGGACAACAGGAGGCAGGAGATGAAGGCTCTGATAGCCCTGCTTCCGGTCCTGATCGCGTTCCAGGCCGGCGCGCCGCCCGCACTCGCCTGGACCTGGCCCGCCGACGGGCCGGTGCTACGGGCGTTCGAGTTCGGGGATGACCCCTATGCAGCCGGGCAGCATCGCGGCGTCGATGTTGGTGGCGAGAGAGGGTCGCCGGTCCTCGCCCCGGCCGGCGGCGTCGTGAGCTTTGCCGGCACGGTTCCGGGCGGCGGTCGAACGGTGACCGTCCGGACGTCCGACGGCTATTCGGTCACCCTCGTCCACCTCGGCTCGATCGAGGTCGAGCCCGAGTCGGTGGTCAGCGAGGGGGCCAGCGTGGGGACGATCGGACCGAGCGGAGCCGCCGAGCACACGCAGCCCTACGTTCACCTTGGCCTCAGGGTCACATCGGACCCGAACGGATACCTCGATCCTCTGTCCTTCCTTCCGGGCCGCGAGGCGGATCCGCCGGCGACCCCGGCGCCGCCCGGCGACTCCGCTCCGGCGGTTTCGGTCCCCGCCGAGCCCGAGACTCCCGCTCTCGCCCCTGCAACGCCGGCTCCACCGGCGGAGTCGCCGGCTCCTGCTCCGGAGGCACCGGCTCCACCGGCGGAGACGCCGGCTCCTGCTCCGGAGGCACCGGCTCCTTCGCCTGCAGTGCCGGCTCCTGCCGCGAACGAGCCGGTTGCGACCGGCGCAACCCCGCCGCGCGCAGCCACCGAGCCCGGGGCCGACGTGCTCGTCGTTGCCTCCGACCACCCGGCTGGTCGTGGCCGACAGGCCGAGCAGCGCCAGGTTGCCGCGTCGGGAGCTCACCGGCGCGCCGACGAGCGCGTTGGAAGCTCCGACACCGCGTACTCGACGAGCGGGCTGCCGAACCGTAGCCGGCCGGCGGCCCGGCGCGGGGACTCGGCGCGGGGCGGCGTCGCAGCAACCCGGTCGCGGACGGGACAGTCGGGTCGGCTGTCGGACGTCGCGCCGATTGTCGGCGCGCTGGCGAGCCTCCTGGCCTTCGCGGCGACGCTAGCGGTTCGCCGCCGCCAGCTCGTTCGCGCAGGTTCTGCATACGCCCCGACCCCGATGCTCGAGGACGGTGCGCGTCGAGCCGCAGAACACGCAGGCGCTCCGCGGCCTGCTCAGGAGGATGGTCTCGTCCTTGACCGCGATCTCGAGGGCGTCGCGCTCGGTGAGCCCGAACCGCTTCCGGATCTCGATGGGAATGACGATGCGGCCGAGCTCGTCGAGGTGACGAATGATGCCTGTCGTCGTCTTCCCGCTTCGGTTGCGCTTCCGCGTTTCCATCGGGTGCGTCCTCGTCCTTCCTCGTCGCGTTGTCGTAGGCCCGAGCTGGTCTCGATCCGTTGACCGATGCCTCGCTACCACCCATCAGTTCCCATCTCGATCGGCTTGAAACCGGACAACTGCCACAGGAACCTCGGCCGTATCATGGGCGCCGATGCCCTTCTACGTGACGACGCCGATCTACTACGTCAACTCGACTCCGCACGTCGGCCACGCATACACGACGATCGCCGCGGACATCGTCGCCAGGCACCGGCGCCAGCGGGGGGAGGAGACCTTCTTCCTCACGGGCACCGACGAGCATGGCTCCAACATCCCGAGAGTCGCAGAGGAGGCGGGGCTCGAGCTCCGGGAGTTCGTCGATCGAAACGCAGCGGCCTTCCAGGAGATGACGGTTCGCGTCAACGCATCGAACGACTTCTTCGTCCGCACCACCGACGACCGTCACAAGGGTCGTGTGCAGGAGTTCCTCCAGCGAATCTACGAGCGCGGGGACATCTTCGAAGGCGTCTACTCGGGGCTCTACTGCACGCGCTGCGAGTCGTTCTACACCGAGGCCGAGCTCGTCGACGGACTGTGTCCCCAGCACGGGATCCCGCCGGAGTTCGTCGAGGAGAAGAACTACTTCTTTCGCCTCTCCGCCTACCAGGAGCCGCTTCTGCGGCTGTACGACGAACGGCCGGACATCGTCCTTCCGCGGTTTCGGTACAACGAGGCGCGCAGCTTCATCGAGCGTGGGCTCGACGACATCAGCGTCAGCCGGGCGTCGCAGCGCTGGGGGGTGGAGGTGCCTTGGGACACCACTCAGGTGGTCTACGTCTGGGTCGATGCGCTCATCAACTACTGGAGCGCGCTCGCGTTCGCCAGGGCGGGCGAGGATCTCCGACCCCGGTTCTGGCCCGAGGTCCGCCATCTGCTTGCCAAGGACATCCTCAAGTTCCACTGCGTGATCTGGCCGGCTCTCCTGCTCGCTGCAAGCATCGAGGTGCCGAAGCAACTCTTCGTGCACGGATATCTCTTGCTGGACGAGCGCAAGATCGCGAAGTCGACGGGCAACGTCATCGACCCGCTAGACCTGATCGATGTCTACGGCGTCGACCCGGTGCGCTTCTACCTCTTCCGCGTGGCCACGTTCGGCCAGGACGGGAGCATCTCCGTCGAGGGCCTGCATGAGCGCTACGAGCGCGAGCTCGGGAATGACCTGGGCAACCTCCTCTCGCGGACGACGGCGATGATCGCGCGCTATCGGGAGGGCGGTCTCCGACCGGTCGAGGTGTCGGAGAAGCTGGCGCTCGAGATCGACCGCGCCCGTGACGGCGTCGCGGCCCGGCTCGACGAGTTCGACCTCACCGGAGGGCTGGAGCTCACCTGGGAGCTCGTGCGGACGTTGAATCGCCATGTGGAAAGCTCGGCGCCGTGGGAGCTGGCGAGGGACGCCGCCCGGTCGGAGGAGCTCGACCGCGTCCTCTACGAGCTCGCGGACGGACTGCGCGCGGTCGCTGTCCTGCTCGCGGCGTACGTCCCGGAGACGTCCAACGGCATCCTCGTCGCGCTGCACCAGCCCCGCGAGCTTTCCTGGGGCGGCGCCGCCGCCGGGAGAGCCGTCGCGGCGGATGGAATCGAGCCGGCACAGCCGCTCTTCCCGCGCGTGGACGCGCCGACAGCGGCCGCGTGAGGCTCGGTGCGGGGGCCTCGAGCCGAGAGCGATGATCGACACCCACGCCCACCTCGACGCGTTCGCGGATGCGAGCAGCGTCCTCGAGCGCGCGCGGCAGGCCGGGGTGACGCGGGTCGTGTCGGTGGGAACAAGCCTCGAGTCCGCCCGCGCGGTCCTGGCTCTGTGCGAGGAGGAGGAGGGCGTGTTCGCCGCCCTCGGGCTCCATCCGCACGGGGCGGGCGCGGTCGGCGACCGGGAGCTCGCGGAGCTGCGCGAGCTGCTCGGACACCCTAGGGCGGTCGCGGTGGGTGAGACCGGGCTCGACTACTACCGTGATCTCGCTCCGCGGGATCGACAGATGTGGGCGTTCCGGGCCCAGGCCGAGCTCGCTGCAGAGGTCGGCAAGCCCCTCGTCGTTCACACGCGCGCCGCCGACGAGGACACCGTCTCGACGCTCCGGTCTCTTCCCACCGCGGTTCCCGTCGTTCTCCACTGCTTCTCTTCGTCGAAGCTCCTGGAGCCGGCTCTCGCACAGGGGTGGTACGTCTCCTTCGCGGGGAACGTGACGTATCCGAAAGCCCCGGACCTCCGCTGGGCGGCAGCGCGGGTCCCTTCCGAGCGCCTGCTGGCCGAGACCGACGCCCCCTACCTCGCGCCCCAGCCCGTGCGCGGACGGCGGAACGAGCCGGGCTTCGTGGTTCACACCGTGGCCGCTCTTGCCGAGGTCCGCGGCGAGGACGCCAGCGTGGTCGGTCGCCGGATCGAGCAGAACGCAGCGACCCTCTTCGCCCTCCCGTGACCGTCCGGCCGAAACGCGAGCTCGGCCAGCACTGGCTCGTGGACGAGAACGTCCTTCGGGTGATCGGCAGGCTCGCCGAGCTCGAGGCTGGAGACGTCGTCCTCGAGGTCGGCCCAGGCCTCGGGGTGCTGACCGTCTACCTCGCCGATCGCGTCCGAAGGGTCCACGCCCTCGAGCTCGACGTGAGCCTCGAGCCGCTGCTCCGCGACCGGCTCGCCGGGCGCGACAATGTCGACCTCGTCTTCGGCGACGCACTCGACCTTCTCCACGCCGGCTTCGACCCGCCGCCGCTGAAGCTGGTCGCCAACCTCCCGTACAACGTCGCGACGCCGATCGTCATGGAGGGGCTCGCTGGGCTTCCTTCGGTATCGCTCTGGTGCGTCATGGTCCAGCGAGAGGTGGCGTACCGCTTCTTCGCCGTGCCGGGGACGAAGGAGTACGGCGCCGTGTCGGTCGTGCTCCAGCTCGCGACGGAGCGCACCGGCTTTCATCCCGTCGCGCGGTCGTGTTTCCGGCCGCCGCCAAACGTCGACTCCACGCTCATTGCCTTCCGCCGGAAGCGCGACTGGGACGCCGAGCTCGCCGCGGTTCGGCGTCTCGCCCAAGCCGCGTTCGCGCACCGGCGCAAGACGCTCGCCAACTCGCTCGAGCTCGCCGAACTGGCGGACCGGGAGCGGACGACCCGTACCCTTGGAGAGCTTGGGCGCCCCGCGAACGTGCGCGCCGAGGAACTGACACCTGACGAGTTTCTCCGCCTCGGCAGGCTCATCGCGGCATGATCCCGGCGCGGGCGATCGCCGCGGCGAAGATCAACCTCGCGCTCGTCGTGGGGCCGCGCCGGCCCGACGGCCTACACGAGGTCGCCACGATCCTCCAGCGGATCGACCTCTGCGACCGCATCGAGCTCGAGGCCGGCGAAGGCCTCGAGGTGGCAGGCTTTCCGGACGACACGATCGTGGAGAGCGCACTCCGGCGACTCGCCGCGGAGGCTGGGGTCGAGCCCGCGTGGCGCGTCCGGATCTCGAAGATGATTCCCGTCGCGGCCGGCCTCGGCGGCGGGAGCGCCGACGCGGCGGCGGCCCTGCGGCTCGCCAATGCCTCGATCCCGGATCCGCTCGCCTCCGACCGTCTCCACGCGCTCGCGGCCGAGCTCGGTGCCGACGTGCCATTCTTCGTCCATCCGGGGCCGAAGCTCGCCGAAGGCGCAGGCGAGCGCCTCAGGCCGCTCGATCTCCCGCAGGACTTCTGGGTCGTGCTCGCGCTCCCGTCCGAGGTCGACAAGGGCTCGACGTCCCGGGTCTACGAGCGATTCGACGAGCTCGGAGGCGGCCCCGGCTTCGAGCGGCGACGGACCGACCTCCTTCGCGCCCTGGCCGAGGTCCGCCGGCCGGTCGACCTCGCCGCGCTGCCACCGAACGACCTTGCCGAAGCGTCCGGTGCCGGAGCGCTCGTCGCCGACCTCCGCGCCGCGGGCGCATTCCGCGCCGACGTGAGCGGGGCCGGATCTGCCGTCTACGGGCTCTTTGCCGCGCGCGAGGAGGCACGATCGGCGGCGCGCAGGCTCGGCCGCGGCACGCGCGCCTGGGTGACTGCACCTGTCTGGTAACTTCGCCGCGTGACGACCTCGCCAGTCATCGAGGCCGGCGAGAGCAGCCGGGGGCACTGGATCCGGGAGCGACGGCTTCGCCTTGCCCTCCTCGTCGGGCTCGTGGAGAGCCTCCTCGTCGTCTGGGGCGGGCTCGGGTGGTTCTGGGTTCTCGCTCTCGCAGCCACGGCCGTCGCGCTCTACGTCTTCGTCGCGCGTGCCGCCCGCTTCCACACTCTCCGGGAGCTTGCGTGGATCCTCGCGGCGTCGCAACTGATCGCGGTGATCGTCCCGGTTCTCTGGGAGGTCGCCAAGTTCCTGGCGATCGTCATCCTCGTCGTGATGGCGGCGGTCCTCCTCCTGATGCTGCTCATGGATCGTCGTTAGGTGCTCGGGACTCGGGGCCTATACTCGCTCTGCGGTGGGGCGTAGCCAAGTGGTAAGGCAACGGGTTTTGGTCCCGTGACCGGAGGTTCGAATCCTCCCGCCCCAGCCATGAACCCCTCGTGACCGGCATTCCTCTCGCAGCGGTTGTGATGGCCGCGGGGCTGGGCACCCGCATGCACTCGAGCCGGCCCAAGCACCTGCACGAGCTGCTCGGGCGCCGGCTCGTCGACTGGACGCTCGCGGCGGCAAGTGAGCTCGGCCCGAACCCGCTCGTGGTCGTGACGTCACCGGGGACGCTGCCCGAGCTCGAGGGGACGCTGCCGGAGGGGGTCCGGCTCGCGGTCCAGGAGACGCCGCGGGGCACCGGCGACGCCGTGGCCTCGGCCCGCCCGGAACTGGCCGACTTCACCGGGGACGTCGTCGTCCTCGCGGGCGACGCGCCTCTGCTCTCGGCAGCGGAGCTCGGACGGCTCCTCGACGTCCACCGGACCGAGCACGCCGCCGCGACCGTGCTCTCGTTCGAGCCGGACGATCCCGGTTCATACGGGCGGATCGTCCGGGACTCGTCGGGCCGTCTCAAAGCGATCGTCGAGGCGCGGGACGCGACCCCGGAGCAACTCGCGATCCGGGAGGTGAACTCCTCCGTCTACGTCTTCGGGGCCGAGTCTCTCTGGGAGGGGCTCGCACACCTCGACACCGACAATGCCCAGGGCGAGCTCTACCTCACGGACGCAGTGCGCCACCTGGTGGATGACGGCCGCCTGGTGGCCGTGTACCGTGCGGAGGACCCCCGTGTCGGCGAAGGCGTGAACACCAGGGCGGATCTGGCGGCCGCCGGAGCGGAGCTCCGCGACCAGATCGTCGCGGAGCACCTCGAGGCGGGGGTGACCGTCGTCGATCCGGCGACGACCTGGATCGAGCCCGAGGTCGAGATCGAGCCCGACACTGTCATTCACCCCTTCACCGTCCTGCGAGGGCGAACCGTCGTGCGCCGCGGGGCCGAGATCGGACCGCACGCGGTCGTCGTCGACGCCGTCATAGGTGAGGGCGCGCTCGTGGGGCCGTTCTGTTACCTTCGGCCCGGAACGGTGCTCGCCGCGCGCGCCAAGGCTGGAACCTTCGTGGAGCTCAAGAACGCTCAGATCGGCGAGGGCACGAAGGTGCCGCACCTCTCGTACCTGGGCGACGCGGAGGTGGGCGAGGGCACGAACGTGGGCGCCGGCACGATCACGGCGAACCTCCCACACGAGCCGGGGCGCGGGAAGGGGCGCACGACGATCGGCCGGAACGTCAGGACCGGGATTCACAATGGCTTCGAGGCTCCTGTGACGATCGGCGACGAGGCATGGATCGGCGGCGGCTCGTACATCACCGAGGACGTGCCTGCCCGGTCGCTCGCGATCGCGCGCGCCAGACAGGTCACGAAGGAGGGCTACCTGCGTGGAAAGCGGAACGACTGAGCTCTCGCTCCCGGGCCTCGACGTGACGCCCGAGCACGGCACGCAGCCGCACGGCGAGCGCGGACGCTGGATCGAGCGCGGGCCCTCGGGCAAGCTCATGCTCTTCTCCGGCCGCTCCCACCCCGTGCTCGCGCAGAAGATCGCCGACCAGCTGAACATCGAGCTTGGCGACGTGAAGCTGAAGACGTTCGCGAACGGCGAGACCTACTGCCGCTACAAGGAGTCGATCCGCGGCGCCGACGTCTTCATCGTCCAGACTTGCCACGGCCGCGCGACGAACGACTACCTGTGGGAGCTCCAGATCATGATCCAGGCGGCGAAGCTCGCCTCCGCCAACCGGATCACCGCCGTCATGCCCTGGTTCCCGTACTCGCGGCAGGACAAGAAGTCCTCGCCGCGTGAGCCGATCACGGCGAAGCTCCTCGCTGACGCGCTCGACGCCGCCGGCACGGACCGCGTCCTCACGATGGATCTCCACGCCGGTCAGATCCAGGGCTTCTTCAGAATCCCGGTCGACCACATGACCGCGCTACCGCTCTTCGCGCGCTATTACCGCGAGACGCTCGGAGTGCACGGCGAAGGTGTCGTTGCCGTCTCGCCCGACCCCGGCCGCGCGAAGATGGCGACGAAGTTCGCCCAGATGCTCGATGCCGACTTCGCGCTCATGAACAAGGAGCGCCCGGCGCACGACGTCGCCTCGGTCACCGAGGTCGTCGGCGACGTGCGCGGGAAGGTCGCGATCATGAGCGACGACATCATCGTCACGGGCGGCACGCTCGTGGCCGGGGCGAAGGCATTGCTCGACGCTGGCGCGACCAAGGTCTACGCCTGCGCGACGCATGGTCTCTTCCCTGGCGACGCGCTCGAGAGGCTCGCCGACTCCGAGCTCGCCGGGCTTGCGGTGACCGACACGGTGCCGATCTCGGAGCTCAACCGGCCGGACATGCTCACCGTGCTCACGATCTCGGGCATCCTCGCCGAGACGATCGAGAACGTCTTCTCGGACGAATCCGTGTCGGCGATCTTCGCCGGCGAGAACCAGCTCTTTTAGCCGGCTCGACTCGACAACCCTCGAACGAGGGGTGACGAGGCGCCGAGTCGCGCCGATGAACGCAGGAGAACTGCGGCCTGTACGACTCCGAATCCCCGACCCCTCGCTTCGCGAGGAGCTGGGCGCCCACTACGCGCGCTCGGGCTTCGCCGTGCGCCCGGTCGGCGAGCGGGACCTCGAAGTGGAGCGACCCGATGCGCCGAGCGAGGAGCAGGGCCGGCGCGAGGTGGCTGCGCACCTGCTCGTCTGGGAGCTCCTCCATCCGAACATCCCCGGCGAGATCGTCGACTAGGTCGTGTCAGGGCGATGCCCTACCGAAGGCGCAGTATTCGGGCTGTCGAGGCGATGCGGGCGAACGACACCGGATTCGGCGCCGTCGGGAACCTCGCCTTGCACGAGCTGGTCGGCTTGACGCCCAGGAGAAAGGCGTCGCTCTGCCCGATCGTCGGGCCGTAGTTGAAGTCGAGCGCGGTGATCTCCTGGTTGTCGAGCAGCACGTTGACCTCCTGGGGCGCGTCCTCCGAGGTCATCACCGGCACGCTCGCCATCCCGAACTGGTAGTACGCGTAGTCCGAGAAGGCGAAGACGGGGTACGTCTGCAGGCAGTTGAGCTTGGCCGTGAGCACCTGCACCTTGTGCGCCAGTGTGTGGTTCGCGCCGGCCGACGGGGCCAAAGCGAGCGCGGCGACGGCCGCCAGCGCGGCGAGCGCGCTCAGACGTCTGATCCTCGTCATTCAGCCTTTCGAGGACCGCAGTGCCAACGCTCAGTGTCGGAATCCCTCATGCCGCCGGCATCCCTGAAAGGTGGGATCCAAGGCGAGATGGCCAAAGTGGGGGATGCCCGGCGTCCCCGGCGGCGTTCATCGTCCGTTGTGCATGCCGCGCGGACGTGACTGACACTCCTAAACCCTCCCCGTCGGAGCGGCCCGAGCCGACTCGGCGGAGGAGCCGTCGGCGGCGACGCCGGAAGCCGGCCCAGTCGAGCCCGTCGGCGCTCGCGACGGCGGCCGCGGGGCTGATCCCGCCTGTCATCAAGGTCGAGATCCAGAACCTCGACCAGATCAGTCGTGGCGGGAGCGAGGACTCGTCGGACGACGGTCGTCTTGCGGCGGAGCGGCGCGACCTCGACGAGCGGGAAGCCTGCCTAGCGGCGGCCGAGGCGGATCTGCGCGAGCGCCTGCGGCGAGTTGAGGAGCGCGAGACCACGATCGGGCCCGAGGTTGCCCTGCTCGAGTCGCGGCAGAGCGTCGAGCGCCGCGAGCGTCGGACGAGCGAGCTTGAGATCGAGCTGCGCGAGCGGAGCCGCGCTCTCGACGAGCGGGAGAACGACCTGGAGGCGAGGAAGGCCGTCGTCGAGGCCGATCTCGAGCTGCGGGAGGAAGAGGTCGAGCGGCGCGAGGACGTCCTGGCGATCCGGGAGGAGCGGCTGGCGGACCGCCAGCGGGAGCTCGGCGTCTACGTCTCGCAGGTCCAGGGCAGCATCGAGTCGCACCTCGCGGCCGGTTAGCGGCGCTCAGCTACACTTGCCCGCCGGAATGGCCGGCGAGCGAATCCAGCTGGACGTCAAGCCGCGCGAGAACGCGGGGAGCGCCGATGCGCGGCGCTTGCGCGCGGAGGGGCTGATCCCGGGAGTCCTGTACGGCGCCGGGAAGCAGGCGCATCCATTCGCGGTCGAGGAGCGGGAGCTCCGGCGGGTTCTCACGGGTGAGCACGGCCTTCACGCCATCCTCGACGTCGTCTTCGACGGTCAGAAGACCGCGCACCACGCGGTTCTCAAGGAGTACCAGCTCGACCCCGTGCGTCCGAGGCTGCTCCACATCGACCTCCACGAGGTGCGGCTCGACCGGGTCATCCAGTCCCAGGTCGCGGTCGAGCCGACCGGGGAGTCTTCCGGCGTCAAGGAGGGCGGCGTGCTGACGCTCGTTCTCCGTGGGGTCAGCGTCGAAGCGTTGCCGATGGAGGTCCCCGACCGCCTCGAGCTGGACATCTCGGAGATGACCATCGGCGACAGCCTCAGGGTTGCGGACATCGTCGCTCCCGAAGGTGTGAAGCTCCTCGACGATCCGGAGGCGGTCGTTCTGACCGTGACCCCGCCGACCAAGGTCGAGGAGCCGGAGGAGGTCGAGGAGGAACTCGAGGGCGAGGAGGCCGTCGAAGCGGAGGGCGAAGCCGTTCCCGAGGCCGAAGCCGAGGGCGAGAGCGAGGGCGCAGAGCCCAGCGAAGGCTAGGCTCGGATGCGCCTCTTCCGGCGGGGCGCGTCGGCCTCGACGCTCGACCTGCTCGTCGCGGGGCTCGGGAACCCCGGCCGCGAGTACGAGTTCACGCGCCACAACGTCGGCCACATGGTGTGCGCGGAGGTCGCCCGTCGGCACGGAGCCTCGCCCCGGTCGAAGTTCTCGGGCCAGCTGGCGGAGCTCCGGCTCGACGGAGCGCGCGTGGCCCTCCTCGCGCCTCAGACGTACATGAACGAGTCCGGACGATCGGTCGGCCCGGCCGTGCGGTTCTTCAAGGTGCCGCCGGAGCGGCTGCTCGTCGTGCACGACGAGGTCGACCTCGAGCTGGGCCGCCTCCAGGCACGGGAGGGCGGAGGGTTGGCCGGGCACAACGGGCTCCGGTCCGTCGCGCAGCACCTGGGCACGCCCGATTTCATGCGACTTCGGGTGGGTGTGGGCCGCCCCGAACGAGGGGACCCTCGTCCGGTCGCCGATTGGGTGCTGACGCCCTTTCCGGCGGAGGTCGACGTGGATGCCCTCGTGGCCCGGGCCGCGGACGCCGTCGAGACCATCGCCACCGGGGGGCTCGACGAGGCACAGCAGCGCTTCAACGAGCGGCAGTAGCGCTGCTCGCGCCGGCACGCTTCCGGCTCAGTTCGGTGCCAGTGCCGTACGGCTTGACCCGATAGCGTGGACGCAGGGGGTCTTCGTGCCCCCCAGGGGGTTGGGCTGAATGAAGGCGGGCCGCCCCACTGGAGGGCGACCCGCCGCAGATGCTCCGCGCGCCGTAGCGGCCCGACGCCGGTGCTCCCACTACCTTCGGCAGGAACCCGGCGCGGCCTTAGAGCTCCGTTCGGACTGATGCGCATCGCGCTTCATCTCGATGCCAGCTCTTGGGACATCGTTGCGTGCTCAGACCACGAGGCCCTGGGGCATGTGCTCCTCCGCGACCCGAACGCGGACGTACAGGCCGCCGGCCGGCGTCCGGCCGTATTCGACGCGGAGCGCCTCGGGCGGAACGGCGGTCAGCGCGTCGGCGTGCCGCTCGCGCCAGGCCCGGAATGCCTCGGCGGCACCCGGCGGGTCGAATGACGCCACCAGTCGCGGGCGTGTCCCGATGGGGAGCAGCTCGCCGGCCACGCGGCCATCGTACGGGGTCGCGAGGCGGCTACGATGACCCCGCGGAACCCGGCGTTCCGCCCGTTGTCATGGACCTCTCGGTCAAGGCACAGGAGCCGGCGCTCGCGCCGATCGCCCGGGAGCTCGCCGGGGGCGAACGCCTGCGCGCATTCCTGGACGAACCGGGCGCGGCGCGCGTGTCCGAGCCGCTGCTGCCGCTCTTCCTCGCCGCCCTCCACTACGCCCGCGGCGGGCCGCTCGTCTGCGTGCTCCCCGACGACGCGCAGGCGCGTGAGGCTGCGGAGGCGGCCGGCTGGTATCTCGGCGAGGGGCGGGTCGGCCTCTTCGCCTCGCGCGGCGTGCGTTGGGGGAGCGGGCTCGAGCCTCCGCCGCACCTCGTGGGCGAGCGCGCCCGCGCGCTCGACGTGCTCGCGTCGGGCGGCCTCGTTTGCGTCTCCGCGCTCGGCCTGGCCGAGGGGGCTCCCCCTCCGGACCAGTGGCCCGAACGCATCGTGCTCCGCGTGGGAGACGAGCCGGGCGCAGAGGAGCTGACCACTCGCCTGTCGCTGGCGGGCTACGAGCGGGTGCCCCAGGCCGAGGAGCGCGGGCAGTTCGCTGTCCGCGGCGGGATCCTCGACGTCTTTCCCTCGACGGGCCGCGAGCCTGTGCGCCTCGAGCTCTTCGGCGAGGAGATCGAGTCGCTGCGCGCGTTCTCTCCCTTTACCCAGCGGACACTGCACGCGCTCGACGAAGCGACCGTGTATCCGGCCGCCGAGCGCCGCGCGGACCTCGGCGAGCCGTTCCTTGCCAACGACGGGGAGGCGCCGCCCGTGCCTGACGACCTCGTCGTCCCGCTGCCGGCGCCGGACGTCGTCTGGCAGGCGGAGGAGGCGGAGCAGGCAGTCCGAGAGGAGCTGGGAATGGAGCTCGAGCTCGGCGACGCGCTCCGCATCTCGCAGCTCCCCGCCGGTCAGCGGCACGCGTTCGAGGCGCAGCGGCCGGCCGTCGCCGCGCGCGGCCTTGCCGAGGCCGAGCGCGACCTGCTCGCCTACGTCCGCGGCGGCAACCGGGTCGTCGTCACGTTCGCCCACCGCGGCGAGGCCCAGCGGACGAAGGGGCTGCTGCGGAAGCTGGACGCCGTCGTGCTGGGCCCCGGGGAGGAGCTGCCCGACGAGCGGGGCCTCGTCTTCGCCGTGTCGCCGGCGCGCCGCGGCTTCATCCTCCGCGACCTCGACCTGATCCTTCTCCCCGACACGCAGGTCTTCCGCAAGCGTCCACCGCGTGCCGACGTCAGGGTCGGGCGTGCGCTCCAGAGCTTCGCCGACCTCCGGACCGGCGACCACGTCGTCCACGAGGACCACGGCGTCAGCAAGCTGCTCGGCTTCGAGACGAAGACGGTCGCCGGCGTCACGCGCGACTACCTCTTCCTCGCTTTCCGTGGCGACGACCGGCTCTACGTCCCGCACGAGCAGATCGCCAAGGTGTCGCGCTACGTCGGCGCGGACGGCCACACCCCGGCTCTCTCCAAGTTGGGCGGCAAGGCGTGGCAGACGATCAAGAACCGCGCCCGGGCGGGCGCCCAGGCGCTCGCGGGCGAACTGCTCGTCCTCTACGCGCAGCGTCAGCGTGCGGAGGGCGTGGCCTTCGAGGCCGATTCCGAGCTCGTGGAGCGGCTCGAGGCGAGCTTCGCCTACGAGGAGACGCCGGACCAGCAGCAGGCGATCGAGGTCGTGAAGGAGGACCTCGAGGTGCCGCGGCCCATGGATCGGCTCGTGTGCGGCGACGTCGGCTACGGCAAGACCGAGGTCGCGGTGCGCGCGGCCTTCATCGCTGTGGCGAACGGAGCCCAGGCTCTCCTGCTCGCGCCGACAACGATCCTCGCCCAGCAGCACTGGAACACGTTCCGGGAGCGCTATCGCGATCTGCCGGTCACCGTCGAGATGATCAGCCGGTTTCGCAGGCCGGCCGACGTGAAGCGCGTGCTCGCAGACTTCGCAGAGGGCAGGGTCGACGTCCTCATCGGCACGCACAGGGTGCTGTCCAGGGACGTCGGCGCCAAGAACCTCGGCCTCGTCATCGTTGACGAGGAGCAGCGCTTCGGGGTCGCCCAGAAGGAGCTGCTCCGGCAGCTGCGCCTCGAGCTCGACGTCCTCTCCCTCTCTGCGACGCCGATCCCGCGGACGCTGCACATGTCCCTTGCCGGTCTGCGCGACATCAGCGTCATCGAGACGCCGCCGCAGGGCCGACGCCCGATCCGCACCCACGTCGGCGAGTACGAGGAGGAGCTCGTGCGCGACGCGCTCCTGCGCGAGCACGAGCGTGGCGGTCAGTCGTTCTACCTCCACAATCGTGTCGAGACGATCGAGGAGGCGGCCGAGCACCTGCGGCAGCTCTGCCCCGAGCTCCGCTTCCTCGTCGCGCACGGGCAGATGCCGGAGCGGGAGCTCGAGGGCCACATGCTCTCGTTCCTCGCCGGCGACGCCGACGTGCTCGTCTCGACGACGATCATCGAGTCCGGGCTCGACATTCCCCAGGCGAATACGCTCGTCGTCGAGCGGGCCGACACGCTCGGGCTTGCCCAGCTCTACCAGATCCGCGGGCGCGTGGGGAGGAGCGACGTCGTCGCCCACGCCTTCTTCTTCTATCCCGACGGCCAGGAGCTGACGCCGGAGGCGCGGGCGCGGCTCGCCACGCTCGCCGACCACACCGAGCTCGGCAGCGGCTTCGCGATCGCCATGCGCGACCTCGAGATCCGGGGGGCCGGCAACCTCCTCGGGGCCGAGCAGTCCGGCCACGTGGCGGCGATCGGGTTCGAGCTCTACGTCGAGCTCCTGGGAGAGGCGGTGGCCGAGCTCGCCGGCACCCGCCGCGCCGTCGCCCGGCCGGTGCGTGTCGATGCGCAGGTGGACGCGTACGTCCCCACTGACTACATGCCTGCCGAGGCGCAGAAGATCGACCTCCACAGGCGACTCGCGCTCGCCGAGTCGGAGGATGAGCTGCGGGAGCTCCGAGCGGCAACCGAGGACCGGTTCGGGCCGCTGCCGGAGGCGGTCGAGAGCCTCTTCGCCATCCAGGACGCCAAGCTGAAGCTGGCGCGGATCGGCGCCGACTATCTCGTGTTCCGCAACGGCCGCGCGGTAGTGGGACCGCTCGTGCTCGGGTCGGCGGAGCTCCGGGAACTCCGCTCGACGTCGCCGATTGCGGTCTACTCGAGCGCCAAGCGCGAGCTCGCCGTGAGGGGCGAGCGGTTCCCCGAAGCGGTCGCGCTCGTCGATGCTATCCTCGATCTACGGCTGTCCGCCTAGCTGCGCCCATGTCTCTTTGGACTCGTCTCATAGCTCTTCTTGCTGCGCTCGCGCTCGTCGTGGCGGCTGCCGGCTGCGGCGGGGGCGACGACGACGAGAGCCAGACGCCCGACGTACCGGCGGACGCGATCGCCGTCGTCGGCGACCGTGAGATTCCGAAGTCCGAGTACGACCGGCTGCTCGCGGCCGCGCAAGAGCAGGGCGAGGCGCAAGGGCAGGAGTTCCCCGCGGCCGGGACGCCCGAGTTCGCGCAGCTCCGTACCGCGATCGTCCGCAACCTGGTCGAGCAGGCCCAGTACGAGATCGCAGCCGAGGAGCTGGGCATCACCGTCACCGACCAGGAGCGCGACGCCCGGCTCGATGAGTTCAAGGAACAGTCATTCGGGGGCGATGAAGAGGCCTACCAGGACGAGCTCGAGAAGCAGGGCCTGACGGAGGAGCAGGTGCTGAAGCTCGTGCGCGCGCGGATCCTTCAGGAGAAGCTCTTCGAGGAGATCACGAGCAAGGTCGAAGTGACGGACGAGGACATCCAGGCCTACTACGAGGAGAACAAGACGCAGTTCGAGCAGCCGGCATCGCGGGACGTCCGGCACATCCTGGTCAAGACGAAGGCGAAGGCCGACCAGATCCATCGGCAGCTCGAGAACGGCGCCGACTTCGCCAGGCTCGCGCGGCAGTTCTCCGAGGACGAGTCCTCCGCACAGCAGGGGGGCAACTTCACAGCGCAGCAAGGCGCGACCGTCGCGCCTTTCGACAAGGTGGCGTTCGAGCTCGAGACCGGCGAGCTCTCCCAGCCGGTGAAGACGCAGTTCGGTTGGCACCTCATCGAGGCTGTTGAGGACGTCGAAGCCGCGTCCACGCAGTCCCTCGCCGACGTCGAGGAGCAGATCTCGTCCACGCTCCTCGAGCAGAAGAAGAACACGCGCATCCAGGAGTGGGTCCAGGAGCTCCAGGATCGGTTCGCAGACCAGATCGCCTACGCGCCGGGGTTCGAGCCTCCGCCGGAAACGGAGACGACCACCGGCGAGACCGAGCCGAGCCAGACCGAGACCGAGTAGCGCCGTGGGCGGCGGCGAGGAGCTCGATCGGGCGCTCGTCGACCTGCAGGAGCTGGCCGAGCGGCTCCGCCGCGACTGCCCCTGGGATCGGGCGCAGACCGAGCGGACGATCGTCCCGCACACGGTCGAGGAGGCGTACGAGGTCGCCGACGCGGCCGGGGCCGAGGACGACGCGAAGCTCGCCGACGAGCTCGGAGACCTGCTCTTCCAGACCGTCTTCCTCGCGCTCCTGCTCGAGGAGCGGGGGGCCGGCGACCTCGCGGGGATCGCGCGCGGGATTCACGCGAAGCTCGTGCGCCGGCATCCGCACGTCTTCGGCGACGCGGAGCTGGCGACACCGGGCGCGGTCAAGGGTCGCTGGGAGGAGCTGAAGCGCGAGCAGGAGGAGCGGGAGGGGATCTTCCACGACGTCCCCGAGGCGCTGTCCGCTCTCCTCCAGGCGCGCAAGGTGCAGCGGCGGGCAGCCACCGCAGGGTTCGACTGGCCCGACGCCGCCGGCCCGCTCGCCAAGATCCGCGAGGAGGCCGACGAGCTCGAGGCCGAGCTGGGCGAGTCCGGCCAGCCCGCCGCGGAGACCGAGCCCGCGCCGAGCGTCGTCGCGGAGATCGGCGACCTCCTCTTCACGGCCGTCAACCTCGCGAGGGCGGTGAACGTCGACCCCGAGCTGGCGCTGCGCGCGACGACCGCCCGCTTCGTCGAGCGCGTCGAGCGCGCGGCGGAGCTGGCCGAGCGGGAAGGGCGAGACTGGCGCGCGCTCGACCTGGAGGAGCAGGATCGCTACTACAGGCGCGCGAAGGCGGCGCTCGCGTGAGGATCGTCACCGTCCACGCCCGACAGATCCTCGACTCCCGTGGGAACCCCACGGTCGAGGTGGAGGTCGGCCTGGACTCGGGCGTTCTCGGGCGGGCGGCCGTCCCCTCCGGCGCCTCCACGGGCCAGTTCGAGGCCGTCGAGCTGAGGGACGGCGACGTCGGCGCATACCTCGGCAAGGGCGTCCTGCGGGCAGTCGCGAACGTCGAGCGCGAGCTGGGGCCGGCGCTGGCCGGCGTCGACGTCTCCGACCAGGCGGCCGTCGACCGCCTCCTCCTCGACCTCGACGGGACGCCGAACAAGTCACGGCTCGGCGCGAACGCCCTCCTCGGGGTCTCGCTCGCGGTGGCGAGGGCGGCGGCGCTCGAGGCGGGCCTGCCGCTCTTCCGCTACCTCGGCGGCGAGAACGCTCGGGTCCTACCCGTCCCGCTCATGAACGTGGTCAACGGCGGCGCGCACGCCCAGAACTCGCTCGACCTGCAGGAGTTCATGGTCGTGCCAGCGGGGGCGTCGTCCTTCTCGGAGGCGCTACGGATCGGCGCGGAGACCTTCCACCGGCTGAAGGAGCTCCTCCACGAGCGCGGGCTCGCCACCGCGGTGGGCGACGAGGGTGGCTTCGCCCCGGACCTGCCGTCGAGCGAGGAGGCGATCGCCGTCGTCCTCGAGGCGGCCGAGCGCGCCGGCCACGCCGAGAAGGTGGCGGTCGCGCTCGACCCGGCGACCACGGAGCTGGCCGAGGGCGGGCGCTACCGCCTGCCCGGCGAGGGGCTCGACCTCGACGCCGACGGCATGATCGCTCTCTGGGAGGAGCTCTGCGGCCGCTATCCGGTCGTCTCCATCGAGGACGGGCTCGCCGAGGACGACTGGGGCGGCTGGAAGCGCTTGACCGAGCGTCTCGGCGAGCGCGTCCAGCTTGTTGGCGACGACCTCTTCGTCACGAACGTCGAGCGCCTCAGGCGGGGGATCGAGGCAGGCGTCGCCAACGCGATCCTCGTCAAGGTGAACCAGATCGGGACGCTGACGGAGACGCTCGAGGCAATCGAGCTCGCCCGAGCGAGCGGCTACGCGGCGGTCATGTCCCATCGCTCAGGCGAGACGGAGGACACGACGATCGCCGACCTGGCGGTGGCGACCGGCGTCGGGCAGATCAAGACCGGGGCCCCCTCCCGGAGCGACCGCGTCGCGAAGTACAACCAGCTCCTGCGGATCGAGGAGGTGCTGGGCGAGGAGGCCGTCTACCCGGGCTGGTCGGCCTTCCCGCGCGCGGGGCGGTAGCGGCCACTCCGCGCGCTAACGTGCGCGATGTGATCGACGGGCTGCGCCGCACGAAGATCGTCTGCACGATCGGCCCCGCGAGCTCGACTCCCGACCTGCTCGACCGGCTCGTCCAGGCCGGGATGGACGCCGCCCGGCTCAACTTCTCCCACGGCACCCACGAGGAGCACGGCGAGCGTGCCCGGCTCGTGCGCGAGGCGCAGGAGCGGGCGGGAAGGCCGCTCGCGCTGATCGCCGACCTCCAGGGGCCGAAGCTGCGCGTAGGCGACCTCGAGGCGGCGCGCATCGTCGTCGAGGGCGACACCGTGTACATCTCCGGGGAGGGCTCGGGCGCTCCGGGCGACCTTCCGGTGATGCCCCCCGTTCTCACCGAGGTGCTCAAGCCCGGCCACGAGGTGATGATCGACGACGGGCTCGTGCGCCTGCGCGTCGAGGAGACCGACGGCGAGCGCATCCGGGCGACGGTCGAGGTCGGCGGGGCGGTGGGAGCGCACAAGGGGGTCAACATCCCCGGGGTGCCGATTCCGGTCCCGTCCGTCACCGAGAAGGATCTGAGCGATCTCGAGTTCGCGCTCTCGATCGGGGTGGATTACGTGGCGCTTTCGTTCGTCCGCTCGGCGGCGGACTGCCGGGGGCTACGCGAGCTCCTGAACGCCGCGGACGCCAAGGCGCACGTCATCGCCAAGGTCGAGAAGGCGGAGGCCCTCGAGGAGCTCGACGCGATCGTGAGCGCCTCCGACGCCGTCATGGTCGCGCGCGGCGACCTCGGCGTCGAGATCGGCCCGGCGGCGGTCCCCCTCGTCCAGAAGCGGATCATCCTCTGCGCGCTCGAGCACGGGAAGCCGGCGATCACGGCCACGCAGATGCTGGAGTCGATGATCACGAAGCCCGAGCCGACCCGCGCGGAAGCGAGCGATGTCGCGAACGCGATCCTGGACGGCACCTCGGCGCTGATGCTCTCTGGCGAGACGGCCGTCGGCCAATATCCGGTCGCGAGCGCCGCCTTCATGGACAGGATCGCGCGTGCGGTCGAGCCGAGCCTCGCCTACCGGCACGAGCTGGCGCAGGCGGCCGACCATCCCTTCCCCACGGTGGGCGAGGCGATGTCGAACGCGGCGTGCGACATCGCCGAGGTGCTCGGCGCCGCGGCCATCCTCGTCCCCACCTACAGCGGCCGCACCGCCTCGGCGGTCGCCCGCCACCGGCCGCGCCGCCCGATCATCGCCGTGACCCACAAGCGGCAGGCCGTCCAGCAGCTTGCGCTCGAGTGGGGCGTGGTGGCGGCCGAGATCGAGGAGGCGAAGAACGTCGAGGATCTCTGGACCCGCGCGCTCGATGCCGCGCGCGCGTCGGAGCTCGTCCACCCGGGCGATCGCATCGTCATCACGGCCGGCACAGCCGTGAACGTCCCCGGCACGACGAACGTGATCAAGGTCGAGACGGCGTAGCCGTCCGAGCCGGCCTGTCCGTCCGACGGCCTCTGTAGCCTGATCCGGCCCCGAGAAGGAGCCTGTGGCCTGCGGTCGAAGTTCGCACGCCCATGGCCTCCCGGGCTCCTCGCCCACCCCAGCGGCGTCCACCGCGCCGCAAGACGCGCCGGATCAAGAGGCCGAGCCACGCGCTTCGCTGGATCGGGCTCGCCGTACTCCTGGTCGTGGCGGTCGGCTACGTGCAGCCGCTCCGTGCCTATCGCGACGCGTCCGCCGACGTCGCCGCGCGCCAGGCGGAGGTCGAGCGAATCGCGAGCGCCAACGTGCGTCTCGAGCAGCGCATCGCCGAGACGCAGACGCCCGAGTTCGTCGAGCGTGAGGCCAGGAAGCTCACCCTCGTGCAGCCAGGCGAGCGCCTCTACATCGTCACGGGGATCGAGGAGTGGAAGCGGGAGCGGCGGGCGCGGGCTCGGAGCTCGAGGAGCTCCTAGGGCGCGGATACGATGATCTGGTGGACGACCGGACGGTGGTCTCCTGGCAGCTGGGGCGGCCCGCGCGTGCGTTTCGGCGGGTGGCGGTTCGCTGCCCGCACGGCTATCCCGCGGTTACGGAGCAGGCGCCGTTCGGCCCGGACGGAAAGCCGTTCCCTACCACCTACTACCTGACCTGCCCGTGGCTCGTCGCCGCGATTTCCCGCCTCGAAGCTGGGGGCGGGGTCGAGCGCTGGTCGCGTCTCGCTGCCGAGGATCCGCGCCTGCGGGAGAGCCTCGCGGCGGCCGACCGGGAACAGCGCGAGCTCCGGCCCGAGCTCGACGTGGGGATCGGAGGGACGCGCTCGCCGGGCCCGCTCAAGTGCCTCCACGCACACGCCGCCTTCGCGCTCGCCCGACCCGGCTACGAGCTCGGCGACGAGGTGCTCGCCGAGGCCGGCGAGCGGTGGTGCCCTGACGCCCGCTGCGCGCGGGCGGTCGAGGAGACTGTGGCGTCATGATGCTCGAGAGCGCACGTCAGCAGTGGGACGAGGGGAAGCGACGGCTCGATACCATCGGCGCCGAGACGGCGCGCGGGCGTCATCTCTGGCTGCTCGTCGAGGCCGTCCTGGCGGAGCTCCGGCGCCGGGTAGGCCAGACCTTCACGCTCGCCGAGCTCGCCCGCGCCTACGACGGCTCCGAGGACTGGGTCCGGGACGTCGTCCGGCGCGCCGCCCCGCCGAAGGCCCGCGCGGGCATCAGGGACGTGGCGCTCGTCCAGGATGCCGCCTTCGCGCACTACGCCCGGGGGGCGAGCGACTACCGCCCGTGAGCGTCGGCGCCCCTCGGTCGTACCGAGCCCGCGAGCGCGACCGGTCCCGTCGACCCTCGGCGGGCCGTCGGGCGCTGGGGTGGATCGTCCGACTGGCGGTGCTCGCCGCGGTCTTCGTCGCCGGGCTGGCCGTCGGCAGGGCGCTCGAGAGCGCGCCGAGCCCGGGCGGCTCGCAGACCATCGTCCGCACGCTCGACCCGCTCACGATCGAGCCTCGCGAGCGCACGGTGACGGTGACGACCTCGGACCGCTGAGAAGAACCTGGTCGCAGGGCCAGGTAAAGAAAACTGAGGATTTGGTAGCTTTTTTTCGAGCGGCCCATGCAAGACGACCGACAGCGCGAGTCCGCCGGCGCACGTCGGCTGGCGGACGACGGTCGAGAGTGGCTCACCCTCGGCCAGGCAGCCGCGTTCCTCGGAGCGGCGCAGAGCACCGTGCGCAAGTGGGCCGACGGGGGGCGTCTGCCCACCTTCTACACGCCCGGGGGCCATCGCCGCTTTCGCCGCTCGGACCTGGAGGCGTTCCTGGCCGGCCCGCGCGGGGGGTCGCCGGCCGCACGTCCCGCGAGCGTCCTGGTCGTCGACGACGATCCCGGGCTCCGCGAGTTCGTCCGCGTGAACCTCGAGGCGGAGGGCTACTCGGTGCGGGAGGCGGCCAGCGCGAGCGAAGGTCTCGCGGCGCTGGCCGAAGAGCCGCCGGACCTCATCCTGCTCGACGTCCTCATGCCGCAGATGGACGGCTGGGAGATGCTCCGCCGCGTGCAGGAGCGTCACGGCGTCGACGCGATCCAGGTGATCATGTACAGCGGCACCGTCGAGGAGGCCGGGAAGGCCGAGGAGCGCGGCGCCCGGACGTTCATCGGCAAGCCGTTCGACCCGACCAAGCTCCTCGAGGCGACCAGGCAGCTGCTTCGCTCGTAAGAACTCCTTTCGGAATAATGCGTCGCCGTCGGGGTGTCCTGGGTGAGCGCGAGGCAAGGACGCAGGGAGCGCTCGTATTCGAGAATACGGGCGTGACCGAGGACGCCGCATCGCGCCGTCCAGGGCGGCCCGGCGGCACCCGGCTTCATTTCGAAAGGAGTTCTGGGCGGATACTGACGGAGTCATGCCCTTCCTCGGCGTAGCCGAGCTCGACCGGGACGTCTTCACCTGGGTCGTGGAGCATCGCGCTGCGCCGTTCGACTGGCTCTTCGTCGCGCTGTCCGCGGCCGGGCAGGCGGGCCTGGTCTGGATCGTGCTCGCCCCGCTCCTCGCGCGCTGGGCGGGGAAGCCCGTGCTCTTCACCACGCTCGTCACGGCGGCGACGGTCTGGACCGCCGACCTCCTGGCGGTCGCGTTGAAGGGCGTCTTCGACCGGGATCGACCCTACGAGGTCGTGCCGACCGCCGACCCGCTCCTCCGCTGGGACCTCGCCGGCTCGCTTCCCTCCGGGCACGCCGCCACGAGCGCCGCCGGAGCCTTCATCCTCGCCTACCTGCTCGGCCGCGGCGGCTTCTGGCTCGCGCTTCTCGCCGTCGCGATCGGCTTCTCCCGGGTCTACGTGGGCGTCCACTACCCATTCGACGTCCTGGCAGGCGCGGCGATCGGTCTCGCCGTCGGCCTCGCCTCCGCGGCGCTACTGAGAACCCGAAGCAGAATGAAGACTTGAGCCGTCGCGCCGCCCTGGGCGGCGCGCTGCCGTGTCCTCGGTTGCGCCCGTAGCCTCCGGCTACGACCGCGCCCTGCGTCCTTGCGTCGCCTCACCCAGAGCGCCGCGCCGGCGAAGCATCATTTCGCTTCGAGTTCCGTCAGGCGTCTTCGGTCGACTTCAGGAGCCCGGCCACGATCAGGAGCAGAGCCGCCAGAAGGCAGAGCCAGATGCCGATCCCACGGCCGACCCTGGGCTGGAAGGCCTCGGGAATGTCGATCAGCCGAATCAGGACGAGGATCGTCGCCACGAGACCGAGGGCGGCGATCACGATTCCGTCGGGCACGCTCGGCGGCAGCCGGACGCCGAAGGCGCGCAGCGAGAGCAGGAGCAGTACGACGACGCCGATGACGAACACGAGCTTTCCGATCGTGCCGGTGTGCCAGCCGAGGACGGAGAGGTTGCCGCGGAGGTCGCCGGAGATCGAGTACCAGCCCATGAAGGCGCCGAGGGTGAGGACGAGCCCGCCGAGCCAGGCGAGGAGCTCGCCGGTACGCCAGAGGCCGGCCGCACCGGCTGTCGCCGGGGGACGGGCCGCAGTCAACCCGCCTCGACTCGGCCCGGTTTCCACTCTACAGCCCGAACACGGAGCCGATCGTCTCCCAGATCGACAGGCTGAGGAAGAGCGTCAGGAAGATCAAGAGCCCCATGAGCCCCAGGAAGCGGATCCCTGCGAGCCGCTTCTCGCGCTGGTGCTCGTGGAGAGCGTGGCGCTTCGCCCGCTCCCTCCGCAGGCGGCGTCGAACCGCGTACGGGTCGAGCGGGGGGTCGCCGGCGAGCACGTCCTCCTCTGGGACGTCCTCCCAGCGTTCGCGGCGGGGCGCGGGGGCGGCCACGGCCGGATTCTTGCGGCTCGGGCCGGCTCCTGCAACCGGAGGCGATAATGGGCCGATGGAGGGATCCGCGCACGAGGTGCGGGCGCCGCCGACGGAGGGGGCCGCCCGGGCGCTCTCGGCCTTCGCCGCGGCGGCTCTCGGCCTGGTCGACGACGAGCGGGGCGACGGGGCGCTCGCGGCGCTGCTCCGGGCCGTGGCCTTGGGCACCGGCGCCGAGCTGGTAGTGGCCAGGCTCGGGGACGAGGAGGGCCGGCTCGTCGCCCGCGCCGTCCACTCGAGCTCCGACGCGCTGGACGCAGAGCTGCAGGGAACCCGCCTGGCCGCAAACGAGACGCCGGGTCGCGAGCTCGGGCTCGAGGATGCGCCGGGCGATCCGGCAGCGCCGCCCGGAATTCGGCGGACGGCGGCACGAGCGGGGATGCCGGTCGCGCGGATCGTTCCGGTCGTCGCCGACGGTCGGGTCGTCGCAGTGCTCGAGCTCTACCGCTCCGGCCTTCCTTTCGGCGACGAGGAGGAGGCGCTGGCGCGCGCAGCGGCCGCGCACCTCGCGCTGGCGCTCAGGCTGGGTCGCGGCGCCCGTAGCGGGAACGGGCGTGCGACGCTCTCCGACTCGCAGCTCGAGCTGCTCGGCGAGGCGCTGGCGGCAGGAGCCGACGAGGCTGAGGCGGCCGAGCAGATCGTGCGCGTGGCCGCCGAGGCCGCCGGGGCCGCCGGGGGGCCGCTCGGGCTCCTCGACGCCGACGGGACCCCCTCGCTCGTCTCCTCGCACGGATTCGGCGCGGCCGCGCCCGACCTGGTTGAGGCGGCCGAGAGCGTCCGGCGCTCGCTCGCCGGCGGCGAGCCCGATCCGGTCGCGGTCGGCTCCTGGGTCCTGCATACGCTTCCGCTCGGGGAGCCGCCGTCGGCTGCGCTGCGGCTGGCCTTCGACGCCGAGCCAGAGGCGGAGCCCGCGCTCGACCGCCTCTTGCCCTTCGGGGCCCGTGCCGCGCTCGCGCTCAGGCGGAGCCGGCGCGCCGCCGAGGCCGAAGCGGCGCTGAAGCGCTCGCAGACGCTCGTCGCCGTCGTCAGCCAGGCGATCGCGCAGCTCTCGCTCACGCACACGCTCGACACCGCGGTCGACCGCGTTGCCGAGCTCGCGTCGAGCGGTCAGGTCGCGATCTACCTCCGCGAGGAGGGGCGTCTCGTCGCGCGGGCCGAGCGGGGCCTGGCAGGGCCGCACGAAGCGCTCGCCGAGCGGCTCCTCGAGCTGGCGCTCGGGCCGTACCGGAGCCGCGGCTTCCTGTTCGTGCAGGACCTCAGGAGCGACCCGCGCCTGGCCGGCCTCCAGCACGTCGTCGACGAGAGCCGCGTCCGCAGGGCCCTCTTCATCCCGCTGCTCGTCCACGACGCGACGATCGGAGCGCTCGGGGTCTACAAGAGGCGCCCGCGCCCCTACCGGGAGGGCGAGGAAGGCCTGCTGCTCGCGCTTTCAAGCCAGCTCGCCGTCGCGGTTCAGAACGCGCGCCTGCACGAGCAGACCAAGGAGCTGTCGGAGGTCCTCGAGCAGACGCTCGAATCCGAGCGGCGCGCCGCCGACCAGCTGCGCGGCCTCTACGCGGTCTCGCAGTCGTTCGCCGAGAGCCTGTCGCTCGACGCGACGCTCGCCTCCGTCGCGAGGGCGATGGTCGAGCTCCTGGACGCCGACGTCGCGGTCATCCGCATGCCGGACGCCCGCTCGGATGCGTTCACGGCGCGCGCGATCCACGTCGCCGACCCGCGCCTGGAGGAGGTCGTTGCCGACCTCGTGGCGCGCCCGCAGCCGCTCTCGGCCCCGCTCGCCCGCCGGCTCGTGCTGTCCAAGCGCGCCGTCGAGCTCCGTCCGGGGGCCGCCGCCCCCGAGGATGCCCACCGGGTCCTCGACCCGTTCCTGCGGCAGGGGGCGACGGCCGCGGTGCTGCCGCTCGCGACTCCCGGCGAGGTGCTGGGGACGCTCACGGTGATCTCGTTCGACCCTGCGCGCCGACTCGAGCGAGCGGCCCTCGACGCTGCCATGGCCGTCGGCGCGCAGGCGGCCCTCGCCATCGACAACGCCCGTCTCTACCAGCAGCAGAAGGACTTCGCGGAGACGATGCAGCGCTCGCTCCTTCCCCACGAGCTCCCGCGCGTCCCCGGCCTCGAGGTCGGCCATGTCTACCAGTCGTCGGCACGGGTCGACGTCGGCGGCGACCTGTACGACTTCGTCGTCGCCGAGGACGGGCGCCTCGCCGTCGTCATCGGCGACGTCCTCGGGAAGGGGATCTCCGCTGCCGCGGACATGGCGATGGCGAAGTACGTCTTTCGCGTGCTCGCGCGCGCCGAGGCCGACCCGGCGGCGTTCCTGAGCAGCGCGAACGACGTCGCCTGCGACGAGCTCGAGCCCGGAAAGTTCGTCACGCTTCTCTACGCGCTCTTCGACCCCGGCACAGGTGAGATCTCCGCGGCGAGCGCGGGTCATCCGCCGGCCCGCGTGGTCGATCCCCTCGGCCGCGTGTCGCCGCTCGGCGGCACCGGGCTCCCGCTCGGGATCGAGCCGGGCCAGAGCTACGCCGAGGAGCGGGCGCGGCTCGAGCCGGGCTCGGTGGTCGTCCTCTACACCGACGGGGTCGTCGAGGCGCGGCGCGACGGCGAGCTCTACGGCGAGGAGCGCCTCGACCGACTCCTCGCGGAGGCGCGCGACCTTCCGGCTCAGCAGCTCGCCGCCGAGATCCTCGCGGACTGTCGCGCCTTCGCCGGCGGCGACCTCGACGACGACTGCGCCATCGTCTGCCTCCAGCTGGCACGCTGACTCGCGTGACCACCGCCTCGGACGCCGCCGCGCCCGCCGCCGTCGCCGCGTCCGTCGGCCGGACGCGCCTCGGCATCGTCGTCTTCACGGCGGGGACTGCCACCCTCGCGACCGAGATCGCCGCCTCCAGGCTCCTGGCGCCGTACTTCGGCAGCTCGACGATCGTCTGGGCGAACATCATCGGGCTCATCCTCCTCTACCTCTCCCTCGGCTACTGGCTGGGAGGGAAGGTGGCGGACCGCCGACCCGAGCCGCGGCTTCTCGGCTGGATCATCCTCGTCGCCGCGGGCGCGATCGCGCTGACCCCGTTCGTCGCCCGGCCGATCCTCGACGTCACCCTGCGGGGGCTCGACGCCGTCTCGGTCGGTGCGGTGGTCGGCTCCTTCTTCGCGGCGCTGGCGCTCTTCGCCGTGCCGATCACGCTCCTCGGTGCCGTCGCGCCCTTCGCCATCCGGCTCGCGCTCGTCGACGTGACGGAGGCCGGCGCCGTCGCCGGACGCCTCTACGCGCTCTCGACGGTGGGAAGCATCGTCGGGACGTTCCTCTCGGCGATCGTGACGATCCCGCTCCTGGGGACTCAGCGGACGATGCTCGGCTCCGCCGTCCTACTGGTGCTCGCCGCGGCACTCCTGCTCGGCAACCGCTGGCAGCTCCTGACCCTGGCCGCGCTCGGGCTCCTCTTCGTCCCTGCCGGGACCATCAAAGCGAGCTCGGGGCTCCTCTACGAAACGGAGTCCTCCTACCAGTACATCCAGATCGTCGAACGCTCCGACGGCTCGCGTGCGCTCCGGCTGAACGAGGGGGTCGCCGTCCACTCGGTGTGGCACGAGGACTCGGTGCTCACCGGCGGCGTCTGGGACACCTTCCTGCTCGTGCCGCCGCTTCTCGACCGCCCAGTGGAGCGGATGCTCGTGATCGGGAACGCGGGCGGAACCGTCGCGCGCGCCTTCGGCGAGCTCTACCCGGACGTCGAGATCGACGGCGTCGAGATCGACCCCGAGGTGAGCGAGGCCGCGCGGCGCTGGATGGGCCTCGACGACAATCCGCGCCTGAACGTCGTCACCGCCGACGGGCGGCCGTTCCTCGAG
>DATIBF010000100.1:0-11127 GCA_035457655.1 Gaiellaceae bacterium | reverse complement strand
CAGGGGCCGCCGCCTGCGGGTCGGTGCTGGAACTCGGCGGAGGCGACGCCGGAGCCGGCGTCGGCGGAGTCGGAGGAGAGCGTGACGGAGGAGCCGCTCACGGCTGCGCCGTCGGCGGGCGCGGTCAGCGAGCCGCTCGGGCTCGTGTCGTCGAAGCTGAAGGTCCGGCTGGCCGGCGCCTCGCCGTTGCCGACCGCGTCGGTCGCGAACACCCGAATCGTGTAGTCGTCGTCTGCGGGGAAGTTCGAGGCCGGGAAGGTCCGGGCCCAGTCCCCGGCGGCCAGGGAGGTGTTCAGGAGGACCTCGGTCGCCGACGAGAACGCCGCGCCGTTCCAGTAGAGGCCGGTCGAGACGCGGCGGACCGAGACCTGAACCTGGTCGATCCCCGAGCCCGAGCCGTCCGAGTACGTGCCGCAGATGCCCGCAACGGTGCAGCCGGAGTTCCAACCGGCGCCGTTGTACTCGCCGCCAGCCGCCGGAAAGTCGATCGTCGAGGAGGGCGCGGTGGTGTCGACCAGCCAGGTGTAGGAGGCGGGGGAGGCGTCGGTGTTGCCGGCGACGTCGGTCGCCCGAACCTCGAAGGCGTGGTTGCCGTCGGCGAGGCTCGCGTAGCTCTGGGGCGAGGTGCAGGCGCTCCAGGCGCCGCCGTCGAGGCGGCACTCGAAGGTCGAGCCACCTTCTTCGGAGGAGAAGTCGAAGTCGGCGCTCGTCGAGGCCGTCGGGTCGGCGGGGCTCGAGTCGATGTCGGTCTGGGGGTCCGCGGTGTCGTAGGTGAACGCGCGAGCCGAGGCGCTCTCGACGTTGCCCGCGTCGTCGCGCGCACGCAGCCGCACCGTGTAGTCGCCGTCGGCGGGGAAGTCGGTCGAGTCGAAGGCGTACGACCAGTCGCCGGCGGCGAGCGTGGCGTCGTTCCAGACTTCGGCTCCGCTCGTGAAGCCGGAGCCGTCCCAGTAGTCGCCCGAGCCCTGGCGGATCGAGACTTCCACGTCGGCGACGCCGACACCCGTGTCCGAGTAGCTTCCGCAGAGACCCGAGGGGGAGCAGCCGGCGTCCCAGGCGGCAGCCGTGTAGCTGCCTGAGGCCGACGGGAAGCTCGCCGAGCTCGAAGGCGGCACGGTGTCGATCGTCCAGCTGAAGCTCGCCGGGTTGCCGTCGGTGTTGCCGGCGGGGTCGGTTGCCCGCACCTCGAACGAGTGGCCGCCGTCGGGGAGGTCGACATAGGCCTTGGGGCTGGTGCACGCGCCCCAGGCGCCGCCGTCGAGTGCGCACTCGAACGTCGAGCCGGCCTCGTCCGAGGAGAAGTCGAAGCTCGCGGAGGTCAAGTTCGTCGGGTCGGCCATGCTGGAGTCGATTGAGGTCTCCGGCTCGGTCGAGTCGTACGTGAATGTCCGGCTGGACGGCGCCTCCACGTTGGCCACGGCGTCGATCGCGCGCACGCGGATCGTGTAGGGGCCGTCGGCGGGGAAGTCGGTGGAGTCGAGGGCATACGACCAGTCGCCGGCGGCGAGGGTGGTGTTGTTCCAGGTCTCGGTTGCGCTGGTGAAGGCGGCGCCGTCCCAGTAGTCGCCGGAGCCTTGCCGGATGGAGACTTCGACCTGGGCGGCGCCGGAGCCGCCGGTGTCGGAGAAGGTTCCGCAGAGGCCGTTGGTGGCGCAGCCGGTGTCCCAGCCGGTCGCGTTGTAGTCGCCGCCGGCTGCGGGGAAGGCCGTCGTCGAGGAGGGCGCGATCGTGTCCACGAGCCAGGTGTAGGAGGCGGGGGAGGCGTCCTGGTTCCCGGCCACGTCGGTGGCGCGCACCTCGAACGTGTGGTTGCCGTCGGCGAGGCTCGTGTAGCTCTGGGGAGAGGTGCAGGCGCTCCAGGCGCCGCCGTCGAGCGCGCACTCGAACGTCGAGCCGCCCTCGTCGGAGGAGAAGTCGAAGTCGGCGCTCGTCGAGCTGGTCGGATCCGGGGGCGAGGAGTCGATGGCCGTCTGCGGGGCGGCGCGGTCGATCGTGAAGCTTCGGCTCGCGGGCGTCTCGACGTTGCCCGCGACGTCGGTCGCGCGGACGCGGACGGTGTAGGCGCCGTCGGCAGGGAAGCCCGCGGCGGCGAAGTCCAGCGACCAGTCGCCCCCCGCCAGCGTGGCCGTGTTCCAGATCTCGGTTCCGCTGGAGAAGTCCGCGCCGTCCCAGTAGTCGCCCGAGCCCTGGCGGATCGAGACCTCGACGCTCTCGACACCGGATCCGCCGTCCGAGTAGGTGCCGCAGAACCCGCTCGTCGCGCAGCCCGCGTTCCAGCCGGCCGCGTTGTAGGTGCCGGAGGGCGCGGGGAACGAGACCGTCGAGCTCGGGGCCGCGTTGTCGATCCGGAACACGCGCGAGGGGCCGGGCTCGGCATTGTCCGCATCGTCGATCGCACGGACATGAACCGTGTACTGCCCGTCGGCCGGGAAGCTGGCCGCGGCGAAGTCCAGCGACCAGCCGCCGCCGGCGAGAGTCGCCGTCTCGAAGGTCTCGCCCGTCGACGAGAACGAGCTCCCGTCCCAGTAGAGGCCGGTGGCGGCGCGTCGGATCGAGACCTCGACGGCCGCCACGCCGGAGAGTGCGTCCGAATGGGTGCCGCAGAAGCCGCTCGTCGGGCAGCCTGCGTCCCAGGTCACGTTGGTGTAGTCGCCCCCGGCGGCCGGGTGCGTGAAGAGCGCGCTCGGGCTCGTCGTGTCGTAGACGAACGTCCGGCTGGACGGCGCCTCCACGTTGGCCACGGCGTCGATCGCGCGTACGCGGATGGTGTAGGGGCCGTCGGTGGGGAAGTCGGTGGAGTCGAGGGCGTACGACCAGTCGCCGGCGGCGAGGGTGGTGTCGTTCCAGACCTCTGAGCTGCTGGTGAAGCCTGTGCCGTCCCAGTAGTCGCCCGTGCCTTGCCGGATGGAGACTTCGACCTGGGTGACGCCCGACCCGGCGCCGTCCGAGGAGGTTCCGCAGAGGCCGGTGGCGGGACAGCCGGTGCCCCAGCCGGTCGTGTTGTACTCGCCGCCGGCTGCGGGGAAGGCGGTCGTCGAGGAGGGAGCGGTGGTGTCGACGAGCCAGGTGAAGGAGGCGGGCGAGGCGTCGGTGTTGCCGGCGGCGTCGGTCGCGCGCACCGCGAAGGTGTGGCTCCCGTCGGTCAGGCTCGTGTAGTTCCTCGGGCTCGTACACGCGCTCCAACTACCACCGTCGATCCGGCACTCGAAGGAGGAGCCACCCTCGTCGGCGCTGAACGCGAAGCTCGCGCTCGTCGAGGTGGTCGGGTCGGCCGGGCTCGAGTCGATCGTCGTCTCGGGTTCATCCGCGTCGATCGTGAACGTCCGGGCGCTCGGGCTCTCGACGTTCCCGGCGACGTCGACGGAGCGGATGCGAACGGTGTAGCCGCCCGGAGCCGGGAAGCTCGCCGCCGCGAACCCGTACGACCAGGTCCCCCCGGCGAGGGTTGTCGCGTTCCAGACCTCGCTCGGACTGGAGAAGGAGCCGGCGTTCCAGTAGTTGCCGGAGCCTTGCCGGATCGAGATCTCTACCTCGGAGACACCCGAGCCGGCGTCGGAATACGTGCCGCAGAGGCCGCTTGTCCCGCAGCCGGAACCCCATGTGGCCGCGTTGTAGCTGCCGGACGACTCTGGGAAGTCGGTGTTCGAGGTGGGGGCGGTGTTGTCGACCCGACGGTCCTCGACGACTGTCGAGTTCGCGACGGTGCCCGCGAGATCGGTGACTACCGCGCGTAGGTCGTAGAGGCCGTCGGCGACTGCGGTCGTGTCGAACGAGACCGAATACGGCGACGTCGTATCGGCGGTGCCGATGTTCGTCCACGTTCCGGCGTCCGCCGGCGAGCGTTGGAAGAGGACGCTGGCCACTGCCGAGTCGGTGTCGTCTGCGCTGGCCGCGAGCAGGATCGTGCCGACGAGAGTCGAGCCGGGATCCGTGAGGCTGCCGGTCGGAGCGACGTCGTCGACGTTGAAGGAAACCTGGTGGCCGACGACGCGACCGGAAGCCGTCGCGGTCGAGGTCTTGTTCCCGGTGGCTCCGGCACTCACCTGTGACATGTCGTCCGAGCCGATGCTCGCGCCTCCGCTCGTAGCGGCCTCGTAGCGCTCGGACATCCCGGTCGCGGTCGAGTAGGCGGAGTTGGTGTTGCTCGAGAAGAACGCAACGACGAGCGCGTCGTTTGCACCTGTCGTGATCGAGGGGGCAGTGACGGTCGTCGTGTTGTTTCCGGTCGCGGCCGTTCCGATCACGTCGAGTGGGCTGGACGCCTTGACGCCGTAGTAGGCGCTCATCCCGCCGGCGGCCGGCTGGGTGACCGTCCACGTCCACGTGTAGGACGCGGGCTCGGAGCCGTCGGCGACGCGGTAGAAGGTCGCCTGCCGGAGGAAGCTCCCGTTGTTCGTCCCGCCGGCGGCCGTCCAGCCACTCGGCGTATTGATCGCCGCGTTCCCCGACCGCGCGATGTGCGCGACGAGCAGGTCGTTGGCCTCGACGCCCGCGGGGACGGTGACCGTCAGCGACGTACTGGCTGCGGTCGACGCAGTCTGGGCCGCGCGGTGCGTGACGGCGGGGTCGATGACGTAGGGGAGGGGCAGGTCGCGGTCGTCGAGCGCGAGCCTGAGGAACCAGGCGCCGTCGCCCCGCTCGAGCTGCCAGCGGAGACCGGCGGGGGTTACGTCCCTGCCCTCGGCGTCGAGGATCCGCACCCGATCGATGGTGATGCTGGTGACGAGATGCCGGTCGGGGTCGAGGAACGTGACGGCGCCGCCGCCGTCGAGGCGCGGCTGGAGGCGGGACGCGATGCGCCAGCGCCAGGTTCGCTCGCCCTGCCGCTCCGCAACCGTGAGGAACGACTCGGTCTTCGCCTTGCCGATGAGGATCGTCTCGGTGCCGAAGTCGGTCTCACGGGTGACCCCGTGCACGTGGCGTCGCCAGGTTGCCCCGCCGACGTCCTCGGAGGCCAGGGACACGGACATGCCCCGGTGGGAGACGCTGTAGCCGCTGTCGTGGATTCGGACGTCGACGCCGGCAACCGGGGTGCGCTCCATCGGCGCCCCGGCCTTCTCCGGGCCCAGGGCGTCTGCGAGGAACTCGGGCACGCTCCCGTCGACGTGGCCTACGCCGGCGACCAGGACGACGGCGAGGAACACGGCGGCTGCCGCCGCGACGGCGGCGGCGGTTCGCACGGGCGAGGAGCCGCGGAGCACGGCAGCCGGCTCGACGTCAGCCGAGCCGGTCTCCGTGGGCCGCAGTGGAGGGAGAGGAGTCATCGTTCTCTGGCGCGCGAAAGCGTCTTCCTGGTCGAACGCATCGGCAAGGGGCGTAGGGTCGTGGCCGCAAAGCGGTATGAAAACGGGATGAGAGCCGGCGAAGCCCCCGTTCGGGTGGGCGGCCCCTCCCCCGAAAGGAGGAGAGCGGCGAGCGCCTACAATTCAGGGCGCATGGCCACGACGGAAGACCGCCGCGGTCTCGACGCCACGGAGGAGTGGCGGCGAGACCTCTACGCTGCGACGCCCGAGCGGGACGCCCTCTTCACCACGATGTCGGGGCTGCCGGTCGAGCCGCTCTACACGCCCGACAACGTCGACGTCGACTACGAGCGCGACCTCGGCTACCCGGGCGTCTTTCCCTACACGCGCGGCGTCTACCCGTCCATGCACCGCGGGAAGCTCTGGACGATGCGGCAGTTCGCCGGCTTCGGGACGGCCGAGGAGACGAACATCCGCTTCCGCTACCTGCTCGAGCACGGGCAGACGGGGCTCTCGACGGCCTTCGACATGCCGACCCTCATGGGCTACGACTCGGACCACGCGAAGTCGCTCGGGGAGGTGGGCCGCGAGGGCGTGGCGATCGACTCGCTCGCGGACATGGAGCAGCTCTTCGCCGGGATCCCGCTGGACGAGGTGTCCACGTCGATGACCATCAACGCGCCGGCCGCGATGCTGCTCGCGTTCTACCTCTGCGTCGCCGAGAAGCAGGGCGTGGGCCGGGAGAGGCTCCGCGGGACGATCCAGACCGACATCCTCAAGGAGTACATCGCGCAGAAGGAGTGGATCTTCCCGCCCGAGCCGTCCATGCGGCTGTGCGTGGACATGATCGAGTTCTGCGCCCGGGAGGTGCCGCTCTGGCACCCGGTCTCGATCTCCGGCTACCACATCCGGGAGGCCGGCTCGACGGCGGCGCAGGAGCTCGCCTTCACGCTGGCCGACGGGTTCGCGTACGTGGAGGCAGCCGTCGCGCGCGGACTGGACGTCGACGACTTCGCCCCGCGGCTCTCGTTCTTCTTCAACGCGCACATCGACTTCTTCGAGGAGATCGCCAAGTACCGGGCGGCCCGGCGCATCTGGGCGCGCGAGCTGCGCGACACGTACGGGGCGAAGAGCCCGCGGTCGTGGCTCATGCGCTTCCACGCCCAGACGGCCGGAGTCTCGCTGACCGCCCAGCAGCCCGAGGTCAACGTCGTCCGCACGGCGGTGGAGGCGCTCGCCGCCGTCCTCGGCGGCTGCCAGTCGCTGCACACGAACTCCTTCGACGAGGCGCTCGCGCTCCCGACGGAGCACGCGGTCAAGATCGCGCTCAGGACACAGCAGGTGCTCGCCCACGAGACCGGCGTCGCCTCGACGATCGACCCGCTCGGCGGCTCGTACTTCGTCGAGGACCTGACGAACCGTCTCGAGGCCGAAGCCTACGACTACTTCGACCGCATCCGCCGGCTGGGCGGCGTCGTCCCCGCCATCAAGGACAACTTCTTCCAGCGCGAGATCGCCGAGGCGTCCTTCCGGTTCCAGAGCGAGCTCGAGGCGGGACAGCGGGTGATCGTCGGCGTCAACCGCTTCCAGGAGCACGAGGAGCAGCCGATCGAGATCCTCAAGATCGACCAGGCGCTCGAGGACAAGCAGGTCGGGTGGGTCAGAGAGCTCCGCGAGCGCCGGGACGCGACGGCGGTCGAGGCCGCGCTCGCGCGCCTCAGGGGAGACGCGGCGGTCGAGGACCGCAACCTGATGCCCGCCATCGTCGAGGCCTCGCGTGTGTATGTGACGATGGGCGAGATGTGCGACGCGCTCCGCGAGGTCTGGGGCACCTGGCGCGAGACGCCGGTGTTCTAGAGCTCCTGACGCTCACGAGCGGCTCAGTCTCACCGAACGGCTAGTGGCGGCCGACCGGCGGGTTCGGTAGGGTCGCACTGACACGGGCGGCGGTTGGCCGCAGCCGACGCCTGATCGCGAGGGTCCCGTGAGCCTTCCCTCTACGGCCCTCGCACGGGGTTGTGCGGGCCCTCCCGGGGACCAAGCGGGACGTGGCCCGCCTCCCCCTTCCGGGGGATAGACGCGAGGGCGTTCGTCAGCGAGATTTTCGGGGCGCTCCTCCAAGGCGCGCGCGGCCGCCCCCGATTGGTCGGGGGGTGGCCGCGCTCCGTTTCTGCGTACAAACGTCGCCCGCCGGCGACAGCGGCTAGGCAGCCGCCGTGCTCTGGGCAGACTGAAGCGGAAGCAGTCCGTGCACCTGCGCCCACCGGCTCGCCTCGGTTCGATTCGAGACGTTGAGCTTCCGGTAGATGTTCGACAGGTGGAACTTCACGGTCTGCTCCGTGACCCAGAGCATGCGCGCGAGCTGGGCGTTCGAGTGCCCTTCGGCCACGAGAGTCAGGATCTCCAGCTCGCGGCGGGTCAGTCCCCAGGACTCCTCGATCGACTCGCGGGACCGCGGGCGGGTGCCGTTGTGCCCGCGAGCCAAGTAGATGGAGTGGTCGAACGCCTGCCTGATCGCGGACGCCAGGTCGTCGGCGTGGGCGGTCTTGAGCACGTAGGCCTCTGCGCCCGCCGCCAGCGCCGCGTCGACGTACTGAGGGTCCGCGTAGGCGGAGAGGACGATCACCTTCAGCTCAGGCACCCGCTGCTTGGCGAGCGACAGGCACTCGAGGCCGTCCATCCGACCGTTCTCCAGCTCGACACACGTGACGAGCAGGCTGGGATTGTGCTCCTCGATCAGCGCGAGAGCGTGCTCGGGCGAGGTCGCCTTCCCCTTGACCTCGATCCCGATTCGCGCCAGGACTTGCTCCACCCCCTCCAGCCACAGGGGATGCTCGTCCAGAAGTACAGCTGTGCGATGCTCGGAAGGACTCATCGAAAGGGCCGCCTTTCGATCGGACTACACGAAGAACTAGACCATAGCTCATCTTTCGGCGTGTGCAAAGCTCCGGCGAAAACTTGCCGAAACTGCGCCGCCCGGGCGGAATCGACGCCCTGGAGCCGACGTCTCGCGGCTTTCGCCCCCTCGAACGACTAGTCGTCGTGATCGAGGTCGGCGACGAGTAGCGGCGGGGCGTGGAGGTACTCGGCCGCTCTTCGCTTTCGCTCGATGTCCTCGTAGACGCGCTCGACGATCCCCGCGTCGAGGCCGGTCGCCGCCGCGGCGACTTCCGCCGGGAGCCCGTGGTTCTTGGCGTAGAGGCAGAGGTCGAGCTTGTCGAACGGGACCGAGAAGTAGAACTCCTCCTGGCTCTGCTCGAGCGCGTAGGTGTCGGTCGTCGGGGGGCGCTCGCGGATCACAGCCGGCACCCCGACTTCCTCGGCAAGCTGGTAGACCTGCGTCTTGTAGAGGTGGGCGATCGGCTTCACATCGGCGGAGCCGTCGCCGTTCTTGACGAAGAAGCCCTGGTCGTACTCGAGCCGGTTCGGCGTCCCCACGACGGCGTAGTCGAGGCGGTCGGCGTGGTAGTACTCGAGCATCTTGCGCACGCGCTGCTTGAAGTTCGTCGCCGCGACCACCTCGCGGTAGGCCGTCGCCGTCAGCCGCGCCTCGCGACGCTCGCCCTCCGGCGACTCGGCGACGACGGTGAAGAGGCTGTAGCGCGAGCCGCCGAGCAGGCTGGGCAGCACGATCTTCGCCTTCCAGCCCTCGCCGTACTCCGGCAGCACCGTCCGGATGGCGGCGTCCCGGCGCTCGTAGCAGCCGGCCGCCTCGAGCAACCCCGTGACGTCCTCGAGCGCCGTCTCCACCCCGGAAGCCTCCGCGGCGACGTTGGAGAGGTCCAGCGTGTCGGGGGCGGACTCGCCCTCGGGCATGAGCACCCCGAGCACGCGCTCCGGCCCGAAGGCGCGGGCGCAGAGGAAGGCGACGAGGCTCGAGTCGACGCCGCCGGAGAGGCCCACGACGGCGCCGCGGCGGCGAAGGTCCCTGTAGACGACGTCGCGGAGCCGCTCGGCGATCTCGTCGACCGCCCGCCCGGCGTCGAGGCGCAGCGACTCGAGCGTCAGCCGCTCAGCCGGCGTTGCCATTGGTGCCGGCGGTCTTCTCGCCGACGAAGCGGGTGATGTTCGCGATCGAGTCGAGGTTCTCGGGGAGGACCTCCTCGTCCGCGATCGCGACCTCGTAGCGCTCCTCGATGAACCCGATCAGCTCGAGCACGCCGGTCGAGTCGATCACGCCCACCTCGATCAGCGAGTCGTCCTTGTCGAGCACGACACCGTCCGCGCTCAGCGGGAAGTTGTCCCGGAGGAACTGGCGGACTTCCTGCTCGATCACGTCGGGGCTGGGCATGACGGGCAAAGAGAAGTCGCCCGGAAACCGCACGGAGCGACTGTCTGACAATAGCAGCGTCCCGCGAGGCTTTCGACCAGGGTTTTTCGCGATTCCTCCCCTTGCCGCTCGCCCGGGTCGCCCGTATCGTCAGGGACATGTGCGGCATCGCCGGGATCTACGCGCGCCCTGACTCGGCCGCCCCGGAAAGGCTTCTGCTGACCATGGCCGGCGAGCTTCGCCACCGTGGACCCGACGGCACCGGCCTCTACCTCGACGGTTCCTTCGGGATGACGAACAACCGCCTCGCGATCGTCGACCTCGAGGGCGGCGACCAGCCCCTGGCGAGCGAGGACGGCCGCTACTGGGTGATGCAGAACGGCGAGATCTACAACTACGTCGAGCTCAAGTCCGAGCTCGAGGGCCTTGGGCGGCGCTTCGCCACCACCAGCGACACGGAGGTCATCGCCCAGGCGTACGCCGAGTGGGGGCCGGCATGCCTCGGCCGGCTGAACGGCGACTTCGCCTTCGCCGTCTGGGACCGGATCGAGCGCGAGCTGTTTCTCGCCCGCGACCGCTTCGGCGTACGCCCGCTCTTCGTCGCCGAGCTCGGCGACGACCTCGTCTTCGCCTCGGAGCAGAAGGCGATCCTCCGCCACCCCGCCGCCACCCGCGAGCTCGATCCCGCCGGTCTGGTCGAGGGCTTCACGACGTGGTGCATCTCGCCCGACGCGTCCTCGTTCCCGGGCATCCGCGAGCTGGCGCCCGCGCACTTCCTGCGCGCCGGTCCCGAGGGCATCCGCGAGGAGCGCCGCTGGTGGGATCTCCGCTTCTCGGACGCGCCCGACGTCTCCCCGGCCGATCGCGCCGCGCTCGCCGACGAGCTCGACGAGCTCCTCGCGGACGCCACGCGCCTGCGCCTGCGCGCGGACGTCCCGGTGGCCGCGTACCTGAGCGGCGGCCTCGACTCGTCGGCGATCGTGGCCCATGCCCTCGAGCAGATGGACGAGACGCTGTACGCGTTCGGCATCGCCTTCGAGGACCCGCGCTTCGACGAGAGCGCCTACCAGGATCTGCTCACCGGCGCCCGGGGCCTGAGCTTGACGCGGGGCGCCGTGAGCGCCCACGACATCGCCGAGCTGCTCCCGCAGACGGTCGAGCTGGCCGAGAAGCCAACGCTTCGCACGGCGCCCTCTCCGCTCCTGCGGCTCTCGGGCGCCGTGCAGGACGCTGGGCTGAAGGTGGTCACGACCGGCGAGGGCGCCGACGAGCTCTTCGGAGGCTACGACCTCTTTCGCGAGAACGCCGTCCGCCACTTCTGGGCCCGCGAGCCCGAGTCGAAGCTCCGTCCTCTCCTCCTCACCCGCCTGAACGCCTTCATCAGCAAGGATCTAAAGCGCTCGGGGGCCTTCCTCGTCGGCTTCTACCGCAAGGGGCTGACCGAGACTGGCGACCCGCTCTACAGCCACCGGCTGCGCTTCGCCAACACGTCGCGGCTGCTCTCGCTCCTCTCCGGCGACGTACTCGCCCGCGCCGGGGAGCGTGGCGACCCCGCCGAGCGGCTGGAGGCGCGGCTGCCTCCCTGGTTCGGGGAGATGACGCCGCTCGGAAAGG
>DATIBF010000099.1:0-24617 GCA_035457655.1 Gaiellaceae bacterium | reverse complement strand
AGGAACGTCACCCGGCATCCGGCGAACGACTGGGGCCCCGACTGGTCGCCCGACGGACGGACGATCGTGTTCAACTCCGACCGCGGCGGGCCGATGGGCGGCTACCTCGTCTCGCCGGACGGGTCCGACCTCCGCCGGATCGACGCCGACGTCTGGATCGAGTACCCGTCGTTCTCACCCGACGGGACGAAGATCGCGTTCATGGGGCACGGCGAGGGCAACTACGACATCTACGTCGCGGACCTCGAGACGGGCGCCACGACGCAGCTCACCCGGTCACCGGGGTCGGACGGCTGGCCGGTCTGGTCGCCCGACGGGTCGACCATCGCGTTCGCCTCCGAGCGCGACGACTGCCTGCATGCGCCGGCGACCGCGCCCTGCTGGATCGATCCCGGAGGAGAGCCCGGGGAGCACCACGACATCTGGCTCATGGGCGCGGACGGCTCGAGCCCGCGCCGCGTGACGCCCGAGTACGGCCATTTCGTGGCCTGGTCACCGGACGGCGAGTACCTGCTCGTCTCCGGCTCCTCCCTTTACGTGATCCGCCCGGACGGCACCGGGCGGGCAGACGTCTTGCCGCAGAGCGGCGGCATCCCCGACTGGATCACGCCCTGAGGCGGGCCAGAGGCCCGCCTAGCGCCACTTGACCGTGCAGCCGACGGCCGGCGTCTCCTGCACCTCTGGCTGCGTCCCCGCGAGCGCCGCCTCCAGGGCCGGACGCAGGTACGGCTCGGCCCCCTCCGGATCGGCGTGGTCGGAGTCCGGGCTACCGTGGTAGACAAGCCGGTGATCGGCGTCGAAGACGAAGACCTCCGGCGTGCGTGTGGCGCCGTAGGCGGTCGCCGTCTCCTGCGTCTCGTCGTAGAGGAAGGGGAAGACGAATCCCTTCTCCTCGGCCCGGTGCCGCATGTCCTCGGGCGAGTCGCCGAGATACCCGGCGTTGGCGTTGATCACGAGGAAGCCGGCCTGCCCGTCCACCCTGCGCGCCGCGTCGTTCAGCCGGTCTTCCCACGCGACGACGTACGGGCAGTGGCAGCACGAGAACACGACGGCGACCGGCTTGTCCTCGAAGTCCGAGAGGCCGTGGGTCGCGCCGTCGATGTCCGGGAGCGAGAAGGCGGGAGCCGGATCTCCGAGCCGAAGCGCAGCCATGTCGCCAGGATATAGACGTGCCCGATCTCTACGACGCCGTCGCCCACGGCATGTGGGCCTACTCGAACGCAGCCTTCCGTGTGTCGACGCTCGACGACGGGAGCTTCGACCCGGGGCCCGGGACGCTCGTCGCGATCACGCACCGGCGGGAGACCGACGTGCCCGTGATCTGCCCGCCGCTCTACTTCGCCATGGGAGGACGCCGGAACACGACGGGGCGCATGCACTTCGCCGCACGCGACGACATGTTCCTTCCCGGGTTCTTCGCCGGCTTTCCCCCGGAGCTCCCGCCGCGCGCTCGGCGCATGCTGTACCGCGTCGGCGTCGCGCGCTGGCTTCCACGCGTCAACGTCTTCCCGATCCGCAGCGCGAACGTCGCGCGCGTGGGCGAAGTGCTGGCCGCCCGGAGCGCGCAGCCGCTCGGCGAGCTCCTCCCGCATAAAGAGGCCGCCGCGTTTACGGAGCGGGCCGCCTCCTGCGGGCTGGCTTCCCCGGCGCGGGCCGCCGACGTCCTTCGCGGCGAGTACGCCGACCTGCTCTGGAAGTCGTTCTCACCGGACGGCCGTCCGGGCCTGGAGGACTTCTGGAGCGCCAGAGCCGCCCAGGCGGCGGGCGATTTCCGCGCGCTCGTCGAGATCGTCCGCGACGGCCACGTCCTGATCGTCTTCCCCGAGGGACGCCCCTCGCCGGACGGCGAGATCGGCCCGATCCGGCCGGGCATCGGCGCGCTCGTCCGCCGCGGCAGGCCGGCCGCCGTCCGACCGCTCGCGCTCGCCTACGACCCGCTCGTCCGCGGGCGAACCCGCGTCCACCTCGTGCTGGGCGCCCCCGCCCAGCTCCCGAAGGACGACATCGAGGGCACACTGCTGGCGCTGCTTCGGGTGACGATGCCGCTGACGTGCGGACAGGTCGTCGCCACCCTGCTCCTCGACGGCGCGGAGGCCGACGTTCCCGCGCTCGAGCGCGAGCTCGTCGACGCGGTCGAGGTCGCGCGCGCGGTAGGGCGGCCGGTCGAGCCAGATCTCCTGAGGCCCGACAGCCGCCGGCGACGTCTGGCGGAGGCGCTCGCCGCCGCGCCGCGGCGGGCGCACGAGCTTCCGTTCCTCGCCCGCGAGTACGCGAGCGCGCGCGAGCGCTAGGCCGTCAGCCGGACTCGCGGGCGGGCTCGCGGCGTCTCCCGAGCAGGCGCGGGAACGCCGGGCTGACGAGCACCGCTCCCATGAGCGTGACCGGAATCACGGCGAGCGCATGCATCGTCAGCACGTACGCGGTCGCCTTGTCGGGCGTGACGTCGATGCCCTTCGCGGCCAGGAGGGTGAGGTAGTCGAAGGTGCCGATGCCGGCGGCGGTGGCGGGGACGGCCAACGCGAGGTTCCCAATTCCCTCGAGCAGGAAGTAGGCCCCGACCGGCAGGTTGAGGTCGAACGCGAACTCGCCGACCACCCAGTACATGGCGACGTCCGCGAGCCACATGGCCGCGGACGTCCCGAAGATCGCGACGAGCCGCGTGCGCCCGCGGAACGCGCCCAGCCCGTCGACGAAGTGCGCCGCCGCGCGCGTGAAGCGCGTGTGCCAGCGGGGCGGGAGCCTTCGCGTCGCCCTCCAGGCGAACCGCTCCGCGCGATCCGGGTCTCGGGCCGCCAGGGCCACGAGGACGACGCCGAGAGCCGCTCCGGCCGAGAGCGCGACGCCCGTAAGGAGCATGGGCCCGCCCTCGCCGATCGCCAGGGCGCCGAAGAGGATCCAGCTCGAGAGGACGACGCCGTCGAGCAGCCGCTCGGCGAAGAGGGTCCCGGCGCTCACGAACACCGGCACGCGGCGCTCCCGCATCGACTCGATGCGGAGGAGATCGCCGCCGCGCGCGGGGAGAATGTTGTTGGCGCCGCGGCCGACAGCGACCGTTGAGAAGAGCTTCCAGAGCCCGATCTGATAGCCGGCGCCCCCCAACAGGTAGCCCCACCTGACCGACATGATGAGCACGTTCGCGACGACGAGCGCGAGCGCCGCGACCATCGTCCAGCCCGGGAGCGACGTGATCTCGCGCCACGCCTCGCCCAGGTCGACCTCGCGCAGAAAGAGCCACAGGAACGCGCCGGTGGCCGCAGTGCCGATGCCGATCCGGACGAGGTTCCGGCGCCAGTTGTGCATGGCACGTAAGTATGCGCGCTGGAGTGGGACGGCGGACCGGGCATCAGCGGCGCTTTTCGGGTAGGCGCGAGGTTGCGATCGGCCTCGGCGTCTACGCGCTCTACCTCCTGGCGAGCCGCCGGAAGCGGGGCCCGGAGGGACAGCTCCAGGCGGCGAGGAACGCCGAGCGGGTGGTCGCGCTCGAGCGGCGGCTCAGAGTCCACGTCGAGCCGAGGCTCCAGGAACGCCTCCTTCCGCACCGGCGCCTGCTCGGCGTGCTGAACGTCGCCTACGTCTTCTCCAACGCTGCGCTCACGGTCGGCTTCCTGATGCGCCTGTACGCGCGGCGCCATCCCGAGTTTCATCGCTTCCGCCGCGCGGCGGTGCTCACGACGCTTGCCTGCCAGCCGATCTTCTACTTCTTCCCGTGCGCCCCGCCGCGCTCGCTCGACCACTTCGTGGACACGATCGCCGACGTCAGCGGGCTCGATCTCGACTCGGGCCCCGTCGCGCAGCTCTACGACCCGCTGGCGGCGATGCCGAGCATCCACGTGGCCTACGCGGTCGTCACGGCTACTGCCGTCTCGGAAGCGAGCGATAGCCCCGTGCTTCGCGCGGTTGCTCCGGCCTACCCTCCTCTGGTCGCTGCAGTCGTCTTCGTCACCGCGAACCACTACGTGCTGGACGCGGTCGCCGGCGCGGCCATCGCCGGCGTCGCGCTACGGCTGTCCCGCTTCGCATAAGACCGTGCTACTTGGAGCGGGCTCGGCGTGCCGAGAGGCGGACGAGGGTGCCCGGGAACGCCGCCTGTAGGAGGCCGGCAAGGCGGTAGGCGCCGAAGACGTACGACTCGGGCTTCCCGCGCTCCACGGCGCGGACGATCGCTTCGGCCGCGCGCTCCGGCGGGAGGACGAGGCGCTCGAAGCGCGTCCCCTTGAGGCGGTTCTGCGGGAAGCCTTCGGTCCGCACCGGGCCGGGGTTGACGGCATGGACGCGGATGCCGCGGGGCGCCAGCTCGGCCGCGATGCCGCGAGAGAACGCGAGCTGCGCATGCTTCGAGGCCGCGTAGGGGCCGGAGGACCCGCCGACGGAGTAGACGCCGGCGACGGAGGCGACGTTGACGACGTCCGACGGGGCGCCAGCCTCGAGGAGCGGGAGAAATGCGCGCAGCGTCCAGACGCTCCCGAGGTAGTTCGTGGCGATCACCTGCTCGATCCGCTCCGGCGACAGGTCGAGGAAGCGTCCGCCTGCGGGAATGCCGGCGTTGCAGACGAGGAGGTGCACGGCCGGATGACGCTCCCCAACACGGGCGGCGGCCGCATCGACCTGTGCACGGTCGGAGACGTCGCACACCTCGGCCTCGGCCCCGATCTCCGCGGCGACCCGCTCCAGGCGCTCGGCGCCCCGCGCGACCAGGATGCAGCGCCAGCCGCGCGAGGCCAGGAGCCGCGCCGTGGCGGCTCCGATCCCGCTCGACCCTCCGGTGACGACGGCGATCCGAATCCGCGCAGCGTAGACTGCCCCGCCGATGTCCGACCGCTTCGAAGGGAAGACGGGCCTCGTCCTGGGCGTCGCCAACCGCCGCTCGATCGCCTGGGCGATCGCCCAGGAACTCGCGGACGGAGGCGCCCGGCTCGCCTTCACCTTCCAAGGCGAGCGGATCGAGAAGAACGTTCGCGAGCTCGCCGAGTCGGTCGACTCGCCTCTGATCACCCCGTGCGACGTCCGCGCCGACGAGGACCTCGAGCGCGTCTTCGCCGAGGTCGCCGAAACCTTCGGTGGCAAGCTCGACCTCCTGGTCCACTCGGTCGCCTTCGCCGACGCGCGCGACCTCGAGGGGCGCTTCACGGACACGCCCCGCGACCGCTTCTGGCTCGCGCTCGACGTCTCCGCGTACTCGCTCGTCGCCTGCGCCCGGCTCGCCGAGCCGCTGATGGAGGCAGCCGGCGGCGGCTCGATCATGACGATGACCTACCTCGGCGGCGAGCGCGCGGTGCCCCACTACAACGTCATGGGCGTCGCGAAGGCGACCCTCGACTCGTCGGTGCGCTACCTCGCGTGGGATCTCGGGCAGAGGAACATCCGCGTGAACGCGGTCTCGGCCGGCCCGGTGCGCACGCTGGCCGCCCGCTCCATCGCCGGCTTCCCGACGATGGAGGCGATCGTCGAGGAGCGGGCCCCGCTCCACCGCCCGATCGACGCGTCCGACGTCGGCGCCGCGGGCGCGTTCCTCCTCTCCGACGAGGCGGCGAACATCACCGGCACGACGCTGTACGTCGACTCCGGCTACCACTCCATGGGTATGTAGAGGCGCCGGCAGCCGACTGGCAGGCGCGTAGAAGCGGCTTGTCCATGCGGTGCGCCGGCTCCCGGAGTCGGCTCCAGATACACGTTCTCTTCGCGCGCCGCCTCTGCTCCGCCGCCTAGACGCTCTGGACTTCGAGGTGTAGCGACGCCTGCCCTTCGGCCCCGCTCGCCGGCAGCGCCCGCGAGGCCTGGCCGGCCACGGGCTGCCGGGCAAGCAAGCGATCGCCGTATCGCCGACTGCTTGAGAGGCAGCGCGCGAACAGAACGTGCGGCTCGCCCGGAGGGCTAGTTCTGAGGGGGAGGCGTAGCCTGCTGTTCCAGATGGCGCTTGAGGCTCGCCCAGGTGGCCTGCTCCTGACGGCGGCCGATGCGAGCGACGAGCGGGCCCATGAGCCTGAAGACGCCGCGCAGGTCGAGCTCCCACGACCAGCGCATACGGGTTCCCTCGGGAATCCGGTCGAAGGTGAGGGTTCCCCGGACCTCCATCATCGACATGTGCGTCGCCGAGGCGAGCATCCGCGGTCGCTCATAGCCGGTGATCTCCGATCTCGCTACCGGTCGCCCCCACGATTTGAACTCGGCTCGGAAGCGCGTCCCCACGCCGATCGGCCCTGGCGAGATCTTCTCGGCACGCAGCATGCGCGGGTTGTAGCGCGGCTCGTTGCGCTCGTCGGCGACGAGGTCGAACACCTCGTCCACCGGGCGGCCGATGTCGATCTCGCCTTCGATCCGGACCATACGCCCCCCTGGCACCGCTCCCAACTCTTCTTTCACGAGGATGCTTGCATGATGCGGAGTTGTCCCGAGGTGCGATCCGTGGGGATGCCGATAGACGACGCCGGCGGGCCCGGGCACGATTGCGGGAACGCGATGAGGGGGGATGGCGCCTGACACGCTGATCGGGTCCGCTGGGTGTAGATGCCGGGGGCGAGGAAGTTGCAGCTGCCCATCCCGCATGAATCCCGCCCGGTGTTCGGCCGGCGAGGCGGTGAAGAAGGCGATCCACATTCCGCGACGTCGACGTGATCGTTGTTCTTAAGAGGGGCGCTCACGCGGACTTGGGCGAGGGCGGCCGCGCTCCCGTAGGGCGCGGACGTGAAGATCGACGCGATCGTCGCTCTCTGAGCGGAGGACCCCCAAGCTCGAACCTGAGCCGGACTTCGCCGAGGTCGAGGGCGCGACGGCGCAGGCCAGGCTGGCCGTCTACAGTATCGGGATCCGAGGGAGGAGGAGATCGTCGTGCGGGTTCGCAGGCAGGTGTCTGGAGCGTTGGCAGCAGTGCTGGTGGGGACGGGGGCGCTCGCCCTGTCGGCCGGTCCGACGGCCGCCCAGAGCGGTCCCCTGGGGCCGAGGTACGCGGCCGGTGCCCCCGGTGCGGGCGATCCCTACTTCCCGTTCGCCGGCAACGGTGGGTATGACGTCCAGCACTACGACCTCGACCTCACCTACACGCCGCCGGCGCCCGCCCCGGCGCCGCTTGTCGGCCAGCTAAGCGGTGTGGCGACGATCGAGCTGGTGGCCACGCAGGACCTGGACCGATTCAACCTCGATTTGCGTGGCCTGGACGTGCAGGCGATTACCGTCAACGGGAAGCGGGCCAGCGAGGTGGCGCCGCCCGCTGCCGGGGCCGAGGTCGAGGGCGCGGCCTACTGGCAGGTGCAGGACGACGCGGCCCGCATCTGGGAGCTCACGATCCAGCCCCGCCCCAAGATCAAGCAGGGGCAGACGGCGCGTGTCGTCGTCACCTACGGCGGTGCGACCACCCGGCCGACGGACATCGAGGGCGTCCTCTACGGCTGGGTGACCATGCGGGACGGCGCCATGGTGGTGAACGAACCCGAGGGCGCGATGACCTGGTACCCGGTCAGCGACCACCAGACCGACAAGTCGACCTACGGCTTCGAGATCACCGTGCCCGAGGGCAAGGTCGCGGTCGCCAACGGGCTGCCCGCACACGACCCCGTCACCGAGGGCGGGTGGACGACCTGGTTCTGGGACGCCCCCGACCCGCAGGCCAGCTATCTCACCACCGCCTCGGTCGGTGACTACGACCTGCGCTTCTCCGAGACGCCCGGCGGGCTGCCGATTATCGACGCGGTCGACGACAACCTCACGGCCGCCAACGCGGCCGCCACCGAGGCGAGCCTCGAGCTGCAGGCGGAGATGATCGCCTTCCTCGAGGAGACCTTCGTGCCGTACCCGTTCAACTCCGCCGGCGCGATCGTCGATGACGACACCGTCGGTTACGCGCTCGAGACGCAGACCCGGCCCGTGTACTCGCGGGTGGCACGGGAGGGCACTGTCGCCCATGAGCTCGGGCACCAGTGGTTCGGCAACGCCGTGAGCCCGGAGCGGTGGGCGGACATCTGGCTCAACGAGGGCTGGGCAACCTACGTCGAGTGGTTGTGGAGCGAGGACAGTGGCGGCGACTCGGCCCAGGCGAGCTTCGACGCCGTCATGGAGATCCCAGCTGACGACCCGTTCTGGAACCTGGCCATCGCGGACCCGGGCCCGTTCGGCCTCTTCCTTGGCGCGGTCTACGACCGGGGCGCGGCGACGCTGCACGCCCTCCGGGTGAAGGTCGGCGACGAGGCGTTCTTCGCGGCCAGCCAGGAGTGGCTCACGCGGTACGACGACTCCACCGCCTCCACCGACGACTTCGAAGCGGTCTTCGAGGAGGTCTCCGGCCAGGACCTGACCACGTTCTTCGACGTCTGGGTGCGCACGCCGATCAAGCCCACGACTTGGTGACGCCTCGGCGTTCGCCGGGAGGCCTGAGCAGCGGCACCCGCTCTGGGCAGCAGTGCGATGCCCGCCTCTCGCTAGGACGGCGGAATCCGGCTGTGGAGGCCCCGTCCAGGTGAGGTCCCGGTGCTGTCATGAGCACGCTGCGGGATAAGACTCCCTGTTCAGAGGCGCCTTCGTGCCACGCCATGCGCGTGTAGCAGCGCCGCGCTGCAGCGGAGGATGTCGTATCCCCTGTTTGGGGGATGCCCGCCGTGGCTCGCATCGTGAGACTGCCCGAAGGCCAGGGCGGCCCGCGGGGCAGCGGCCGGCGACTGCGGCAATCGCGATTGTGCCTCTGCTCGAGGGCCGCCCAGCCTCTTCATCGGGCTTCGTTCACGGCTCGGGGCCGGCGTCGGCGCGCCACCAGTCGTAGAGTGGGCCAAGCTTCTCGCCCGTCGCGGCGGCGTAAACCGCGACCTCGAGGGTTATCCACTCGATTCGGACGCGGCTTCCGCGCTCGTAACAGATCACGTATCCGATGCGCTCCTGCCGCGTGACCTTCTCGGGCACGTCCAGCCGTCCGCTCAAGCCCGAGGGGATCACGTCGTTGAGCGCGGGGATCTGACCGGCGCCACAGGACCCGGTCAGGGTCAGCGGCTGAGTTCTTTGCAGCCCTGCTCCCGGCAGGCGAGTCATGAGGTAGTCGTAGAGGAGGAAACCACTGCGGGCGTGGCTGTACGTGAGCGACGAGACCGATCCTCCAGGACGGCACGAGACCGTCGCGTCGAAGTCGTCGTTCAGCGGACGCGCGTGACGGCAGCGGCCCCGGAACTCGTCGGGGACGTGCTTCAGCAGCTCTCTGTCGAACGGAGTAAAGGCGGCGAGCCTGGGGTCCGGGGTTGCCTCGCCCGCCGGTGGCTCGACCGTCACCGTCTGAGGTGCGGCCGGCTCGTCGTCAGATACGAAGAATGCAATAGCTGCCGCGGCCACGCCGCCCAAGACGAGACCGATGGCGGCGGCAAGGACGAGCGTCGATGAGCGTCCGCGCCGCCGAGCGGCCCGGGGAGCGGCGGGCGGCGCGGCCAGCCGCGAGGTCGTCGGATCCGACAGCGTCTTTGCGCCGTCGTGGCTGCTCGTGGTTGTTGCGGCTAGAGGCGCCTGAAGCGCCTCTACGAGCGTTCGGGCGGTCGCGAACCGGTTCTCGGGCAACTTCGCCATCCCCCGCGCGAGCGCGGCGTCGATCGCCGGCGAAAGCGACGGACTGACACTCGTCGCGCGGGGGATCTCGTCGTGCAGGTGCGCCCAGAGGACGGCCGCCTGGTTCTCTCTCACGTATGGGACCGTGCCGGTAAGGCACTCGAAGAGGACGCACGCGAGCGAGTAGACGTCCGCTCGGCCGTCGACGCGCGAGTCGCTGATCTGCTCCGGCGCGATGTAATCGATCGTCCCCAGGAGCTCGCCGCTTCCCGTCACCCCGCTGTGCGAGTCGACGTGCTTCGTGAGTCCGAGGTCGCACAGGTAGGCGATGGGCGGCGAGTCGGGGTCGGGGCCGGGCTCGATCAGGATGTTCCCGGGCTTGACGTCGCGATGAATCAGTCCGTTTCGGTGCGCGGCGTCGAGAGCGCTCGCGATCTGCATGCCGATCACGTAGGTCTGTTGAGCGGTCAGTGCGCCGTTCCTGCGGATCAGCGACCTCAGTTCCTCGCCTTCGATGTAGCGCATCGCGATGTATAGGTCGCCGTGCCATTCGCCCGCGTCGTAGATCGGGATGATGTTCGGGTGCTTGATTCCTGCCGCCGCGCGCGCCTCGCGGACGAACCGCTCGCGGAAGAGCTCGTTGGTCGCGAGCTCTGGATCCATCACCTTGAGGGCGATGGTCGCCCCCAGTCGCGGGTGCTCCGCTCGATAGACGACGCCCATGCCTCCCTGCCCGAGCAGACCCTCGATGCGGTAGCCAGCGAACTCCGTCCCGATCCGGGGCGCCGGAGTCATAAGATCTTGTAGCACATGGTTCTTGCCGTCTACAGCGCGAGACGGCAGACTCCCGGGATCGATGCCTAGGGCTCGAGGCTCGGCCGATCGAGGGCCGCATGAAGGGGAGCGGCTCGGTCCCTACCGGCTTCTCGCACTCCTGGGCCAGGGGCAGATGGGGCTCGTCTTTCGGGCTCGGAGGGAGGGCGACGGCGAGAGTGTCGCCCTAAAGGTCCTGAGGGACGAGCTCGCCGAGGACGAACTCTACCGGCGCCGTTTCGAGCGCGAGGCGCGGATCGCGAGCGAGCTCGTCAACGAGCACGTCGTCCCCGTCGTCGACTTCGGTGAGGCATCCGGCCGCCTGTATATCGCTGCCCTCTATGTGCGCGGCGTCTCCCTTTCCGCGCGGATCGCATCGGAAGGGGTGCTTTCGCTGGGAGAGGCGCTTCGCCTGGTGACCGACCTCGCCGATGCCCTCGAGGCGCTCCAGGCCGGCGGCCTGGTCCACCGCGACGTCAAGCCGGCCAACGTGATGGTCGACGAAGATGGAGTCGCCGCTCTGACGGATTTCGGGCTGGCGCGGGGCGTCGCCGACACCGTGCTGACGAAGACCGGCATGGTGGTCGGCACGGTCGACTACCTCGCGCCCGAGCTGATCAGGGGCCAGCAGGCAGACCACTCGAGCGACGTGTACGCGTTGGGGTGCCTTCTCTACGAGTCTCTCGCGGGCGCTCCCCCGTTTGCGCACAAGGCGTTCGTGGAGACGCTCCTCGCCCACGTACAGGACGATCCTCGCGACCTGCGAGAGCTGCGGGCCGACCTCCCCGAGAACGTCTCCTGGTCTGTCCTGAAGGCGCTCGCCAAGGACCCGGCGGAGCGGCCGGAAACGGCGTCCGCCTACGCGCGGCTGTTGCGGGCTTCAGCGAAGGCGAGCTAGCTCCGCGCGAAGCTCGGCGAGCGCGTCCGCAATGCGCTCGCCTTCGGTCGCGATGCGCTCGGCCGCGGCCTCGAGGCGCTCGACGGCGCCGGAGAGCCGCGGCTCGGGCGCAGCGTCGCCCTCCCCGAGGAAGTAGCTCACCGGCCTACCGGTCGCCTCGGCGATGAGGTTGAGCGCGTTGAAGTCGGGTGTCGTCGCCCCCCGCTCCCAGCGCGAGACGGTGATCGGCTCCACGTTCACTTCCGCCGCAAGGTGCTTCTGCTTCCAGCCCTTCGCCGTGCGCGCGGACCTGATCCTCGCTCCGACCTCGGCCTTCTGTGCGCTCATGGTGAGATCGTAGCATGTTGTGACTAGCTCTGGCTAGATGACACGTACGCGTCAGTGGCGGCTCCCTGCGCGTCGGGGCTTGGGTGATTGCGATGATTGACTAGGCATAGCTAGCCTGATACTGTCTAACTATAGACACACTCAGGCTAGGAGGATCGAGATGTGCCGGTGGAGGACAACTGCTCTTCTCGCAGTCGGGATCGCTCTTGCCAGCTCGGGTCTCGACGTCCGGTCCGGACCGCAGGTGGCAGCTGCGCAAACCCGTCAACGGCCGAACGTGCTCATCTTCGTCACGGACGACCAGCGAGCGGCAAACACGATGTGGGTCATGCCCAAGACGCGCAGGTACTTCCAACAACAGGGAGTCGCGTATCCGAACGCGTTCGCGGTGACGCCGCTCTGCTGTCCTTCGCGGGCCACGATCCTCACCGGGCGGTACGCGCACAACACCAGTGTTCGCGGAAACGGCCCCCGGTCGCGGACGAACTTCGATCAGACGACGCTCTTCCCTCGTCTGCTTCAGGAAGCCGGGTACCAGACGGCATTGGTGGGCAAGTTCTTCAACGACTGGCCGCGCCGAAGCCCGCCGCCGTATTTTGACCAGTGGGCTCTGGGCGCCGGCCCGTACGTCAACCCGAGGGTCAACCTCAATGGAGCCGTCATGACGGTGGACGGCTATTCCACGGACCTCGCCGGCCGGTTCACCGCCCGCTTCCTGAGCGACTTCGAAGCGAACGACGCGGAGCCCTGGTTCCTCTATGTAGCGCCGCTCGCCCCTCACTTCCCGTTCGTGCCAGCTGCCCGCCATCGCTCTCGGCCGATAAAGCCTTGGCGGGGGAGTCCGGCTGTTTTCGAGTCGGATCGCTCAGACAAGCCCGCTTATGTCCGCAACGTCTTCCTCCCGCCGGCCGAGGGGAGAGGCATTCGCGCGGGCCAGCTTCGGATGCTGATGTCGGTGGACGACATGGTCGGCAGTGTGTTCCGGACGCTTCGAAGGCTCGGGGAGGCGAGGAGAACGCTCGCGATCTTCGTCTCCGACAATGGCTACCTCTGGACGGAGCACCACTACGGCTACGACCCCTACGGCGGTGCGAAGCGAGTCCCGTACACGCCTTCCATCCAAGTTCCGTTCTTCCTTCGGTGGCCGGGACATGTGACTCCAGGAAGCCGAGACGGCCGCATCACGGGGACCGTGGACGTCGCTCCAACCGTGCTGGCCGCGGCCAGGGTCGCGCCCGATCCGGCGATGCCACCCCTGGACGGACGCTCCGTCCTCTCGGGCGAGCGGCGGACCCACATCGTGCTCGAGCACTGGCGTTCGGGCGGGGAGGTCCCATCCTGGGCCTCCATCCGAACGCGGATGTACCAGTACGTCGAGTACTACGAGCGCGGGGAGACGTTCTTTCGCGAGTACTACAACCTCGTGCGCGACCCGTGGCAGCTTCGCAACCTCCTCCACGACGGGAATCCCGCCGGGCCCGACGTCGGATCGCTCTCGGCACAGCTCCAGCTCGATCGTCGGTGCGCCGGGACCACGGGGGAGATGGCCTGTCCCTAGCCGGGCCGCGACACATTCCGGCCAGCTGTGCGAAGGGCAGCGGGGCACCCCGTCGCCCTTCGCTCGCCCACCCGCCCGGACGACCCTTCAGGATCTGAGGACATGGTCACACGATGACTAAATGAGTTCGGTACGTCGCACATCACTTGTTTAGTCATTATCTGTTGAAGAGTAGAGCGGGAATCCAGATTGGAGCGTGAAGTCTGGGCATATGCACCTTTCTGGCTAGCCTTGATTATGCTTGTAGAGGCTGCTACTGTCTATACTGTCTAGGCGGTCAGATCTAAGGAGGCTCACATGTCCTGTCTACTCTTCAGCGCACGCCGCCTCGTGCTCGCCATGGCGGCTCTCGTCTCACTGGTCGCTTTGGCGCCGTGGGCATCCGCGGCCGATCGGGCGGCGAGCTCGGCGCTCCGCGAAGCACGGGCGGTGGCGCCCGCGAACGATACTTTCGGTGCCGCACAGATCCTTGCGGGCACGTCGGGCGACGTCGCGTCGACGAACGCGGACGCCACCAAGGAGGCCGGGGAGCCCGCACATGCTGGCAATGCCGGCGGGGCCTCGGTCTGGTTTCGCTTGACGCCGGATCGGATCGGGAGGGTGACTGTCCTGACACGGCAGGTCACTTTTGACACGCTGCTCGCTGTGTACTCGGGCACGGACGTCGCGTCGCTGACCGAGGTTGCGAGCAACGACGACTACGGGACCTCGAGGGCGAGCCGGGTCGCGTTTCCGGTCGTTCCCGGAACCGAGTACTTCATCGCCGTCGACGGTCTGGACGGGGTCAACGGTCCTTTCACACTGCGGTGGCGACAAGGGCCGCAGAACGACGACTTCGCCGACGCGACGCCTCTCGAGGGCTTGTCAGGCGCCGTCGCAGGGAACCTCTACGGAGCCACGTCGGAGCCTGGGGAGCCACTTCACGGTGCGGGCGCAACGGCCTGGTACCGGTGGGTCGCACCAGACGACGGCAAGTTCATGCTCCGGGTGGACGGCGCCCCGGTGGCCACGGCCTACTCGGGAGCGAGCGTCGATTCACTCACCACCCTTGCCTCGGGAACAGTGATTGTGTTTGACGCCGCTGCGGCGACGCAGTACTCATTCGCGGTGGAGGGTGGCTGGAACGACACCTCTGGCTTCGAGTTGCGCTGGGGTCGAGTTCCACTGAACGACGGCTTCGCGGGTGCGCAGGTGCTCGTGGGGAGCACAGGTACGGTCCTCGGAACCGATGCCTATGCAACCGCGGAGCCGGACGAGAGGGTCGACTACGGGTCGAACACCGTTTGGTACTCGTGGACCGCTCCAAGCACTGGGCACGTCCGCTTCGAGACGCGGCGGGAAACGCTGAGCCATGACACGGTGCTGTCTGTGTGGGAAGGAACGAGCGTCGACGCTCTGAGCTTGGTGGCTCAGAACGACGACTTCCTCAGCCTGGCGAGCGCCCTCAGCTTCGAGGCGACGGCAGGGACGATTTACTTCGTTCGCGTGAGCGGCTACTGGGATGGGGCAATGGGCGAGTTCGACCTCGATTGGTATCCCGGCGCGATCATCTTCGGGACGTCGAGAGACAACGTCATCAACGGGACTCCCGGCAGCGACTACATCGACGGGTTCACTGGTCGCGACGTCATCCGGGGCGGCGCTGGCGACGACGTCATCAACGGAAGCGAGGGTGCGGACCGCCTCTTCGGCCAGGGTGGCGATGACAGCGTGGTCGGCGGGTCGGGCCGCGACCTTCTCAGTGGGGGCGCCGGAAACGATCACTTGAACTCCCGCGACCGCGTGCGCGGGAACGACGCCATCTACGGTGGCCCGGGTAGGGACACCGTCCGACGAGACCGCTGGGACCTGGTTCACCAAGTCCCGTAAAGCGCTTCCACCATTCACGAAAGGGGCGGCGGTCTCCGTCGCCCCTTTCGACTCCTGAACGCAGCTGTAATCCTTCTCCTTATATTCCTCGTCGTGTTGCTTTGCTCTGAGGGCGTTCTCCCAGGACGAACCTCTCTAGATCGCTTGCCAATGTCCGAGATGTGCGCTATCCTGCTACGCGGAAACGACTACAAAGCCGATGATGATCACCTTGAACCCCCCAACGTTCTACGCCGAAGCGGTGACTGCCGCGTCGGTCACGCTGTGCTGGCACAGCTTCGATCCGAAGTGCCGGCCCGGATACGTCCGCGCCCTCGCTGGGAGGCGTGCGCGCTAGTCCTCTAGCCGCATGACGAGCCAGTCGAGGGCGACCCAACGGGGTCGCCTTCGTCGTTTCGGAGGACGATCGGTCAACGTCAAGACACAAGGTGATGCTCAGCTTGAACAGGATCTAAGAGTGAATCGAGGCCCCGCCTGAGAGAGAAAGACTCTCGCGCTCGGCGCTGGAAAGAACGCTGGTAATAGAGCGTGTGCTTTAGCTTGCGAATTTTTCAGAATCGAAGTCGAGGTCGGGCTCCAGAGCTCCTCCACGTAGGACGACGCCCGCGGTAAGCGCAAGTCGCGGCCGGCGATCCAGGGTCGAAGAGCAGGCGAGTGGCTTGGAAAACATCGTTCGGCTTCGGGCGGACGTGCAAGATCGACCGCCGAGGGTCTCGCCCCTGCGTCGACCTTCTCGTTGGAGGGTGGGCTGAGGCGCGAGGCCGTTCCGGGATCGTCTAACCGGCAGGACACCACGCTCTGAACGTGGAGATCGAGGTTCGACTCCTTGTCCCGGAGCTCGCGGGCGTGTAGCTCAAACGGGAGAGCGCTTGCCTTACAAGCAAGAGGCCGCTGGTTCGACTCCAGCCTCGCCCATGTCATGTGGCCGTAGCTCAGCGGGTAGAGCGCCCGTCCGAAACGCGGGGCGCCGCAGGTTCGATCCCTGCCGGCCACATCTACTGGCTCCGTAGCTTAAGCGGCAGAGCTCCCGGTTCTTACCCGGGACGGTGCAGGTTCGACGCCTGCCGGGGCCACTGCCAACCTGGAAGGACTGCCATCGGCGCGGTATCCCGTCTCGAAAACGGGTTGGCCTCCGGGCCTTGGGGGTTCGACTCCCTCTCCTTCCGTCTCGTTCCGGCGTGGTCGAGCGGGTACGACGCGCGACTGTTAATCGCGAGAGGCAGGTTCGAGCCCTGCCGCCGGAGCCTCGTCGTGGGAACCTTGCTCCCGTGGTCGAACGGCGATGACGCCGGGCCCTCAACCCGGAGGTGCGGGTTCGACTCCCGCCGGGGGTTCTTCGTTTGCATCTGGTCGTGGGGGAGACGGTACCCCGCCGGCTTCGGGAGCCGGAGATCGCAGGTTCGACTCCTGCCGGCCAGACTCGGGCTCGTCTCGGCGGCGGCGAAGCCGCACAGGCCGAGACATGGGAGGGAGGGAGCGGCTCCGCCGCTGCCTCCCGGTCAGCTCGTCTCGGCAGCGGCCCAACGCGTCCGTTGCCAACGACGCGCGGTAGAGGAGCGGCTGTCCTCGCGAGCCTCATGAGCTCGAGACCGTGGGTTCGAATCCCACCCGCGCAACCTCCTCGGGGGCGTAGCTCAGCAGAGCAGAGCGCTCGCTTGTCAGGCGAGAGGCCACCGGTTCGAGTCCGGTCGTCCCCGCTTCCTGCGTTCATGGTGGCCGTGGTGTAGCGGAAGCATCCGGGGCTGTGATCCCCGCGGCGCCGGTTCGAGCCCGGCCGGCCACCCCTAGTGCCGATACCGTGCGGGCGCTGAGCACCGGCGAGCTCAACGGGCTGTAACCCCGCCGCCTCGCGCTGTGGTGGTTCGACTCCACCCGTCCGCACCTTGGGGATGAAGCTCTGGTGGCAGATCGCCTCGCTTGCACCGAGGAGGAGCGGGTTCGACCCCCGCCGTCTCCATCGAAGAAACGACGTGGCCGACCGTTAGGTCGCGTCAGTCGGCGGACGGGCGGTTGATCCGGCCATGCCTCTCGAGCGCGCGCTCGACGTACTCCTGAGCGTCGAGACCCTCGGTGACCGAGACCCAGCCCTCTTGCCAGTCGTGGTTCCAAGTGAAGGACGCGCTGGGCGGGAGGACGTACCAGAGCTCCCGTAGGAGGATCCAAAGGTCGTCAAGCGGCACCTCCATCCTTGGCCCGTACTTCCGAGGGTCACGAGCGGGAAGCGTCGGCTGCGGAAGGTCGACGCCAAGCGCGGCGAGTCGCCTACGGACTTGCTCGCGGCTGGTCCCGAGTTGTTCGAGTTGCCGTGCCGAGTGGTCCGGTTCCCAGAGATATGCCAGGAGAACGTGCTCGGCGCCGACCTCGTTGTCGCCAAGCCCCGCGGCAATGCCCTCGGCCATGTACTGAAGATGAAGCCCGGCCGGGCTGAACTGCGGTCCTCCCGGTATCTCTTCCTCTCGCTGGTGTCGCCGTGTGAACCCCTCGAACGCGTCTCGAGTGATGCCGCACTTGCGCAGCACTCGCGCCGCGACCGAATCGCCCGCTTCCGGGTGGAGAATCGCGAGGATGAATTCCTCTGGGCCGATCACAGTCGCGCGCAGTCGTATCGCTTCCTGCCAAGCGAGATGCGCGAGGTGGTCGAGCTCCCGAAGGTGCGACCGGTACTCGTCCATCGCGTCCTGAAGTGCGCGGATCCGCTCGTTCTCCATCATGGGACTGCGCCGATCGTAGCGACGCGCACGCCGCCCCTCGCTCGCTCGGACTCGAGCGCACAACACTCGCCTCCGTAGTGTCAACGGCAAGCACGCGCCCTTTGTACGGCCGAGGTGCGGGTTCGACTCCTGCCGGAGGCTTCGTCTCGACGGCGGCTTCGCCGCCTCCATTCTTGTAAACGATGTCTCGACCTTGCGGCTTTCGCCGCCGTCGAGACGTAGGCCTGTGGTGTAACGGAAGCATGGCGAGCTCCAACCTTGCCGGTCCGGGTTCGACCCCTGGCAGGCCTGCTCCGGTCACTTTAGATAACTCGTCGCGGGCCGGCGTGGTCCGGTTATCTGGCTTCCAGCGGTTCGACTCCGCACCCGGGCTGCATCCACACGACCGCGATGACCTCAGCTGCTGCGGGCCGGAACGGTTCCGGTTATCGACTCCGAATCGACAGGTCGCGGGTTCGAGTCCCGCCCGGAGCGCTCGCGCTCCGGTAGCTCAGTTGGCAGAGCAGTTCCGGGCTGTGCCACCACGACCGCAGCAATCTTGTCCATGCCGCCGCGGGCCGGAGCAGGACGGTTACCAGTGCACCCGGTGGAGCACCGCTCGCCGGGAGAACCCGATCTGCGCCACCACGACCGCGGCCTGGCCGAAAGGAGGGACGCCATGTCCTATCTTCTGCTGCACACCGTGCGGCGTCCCACCTCGGTCGGCCGACCGCGGCGCGACGCGCGGGTGGACGAGCGGCTCGTCCTCAACCGCCCGCAGTTCGACGGCGGCGCGCATGTGCGGGTCTTCGTCGAGGACACGTCGGGCCGGACGCGCCGGTTCCGGCGGACGCCGCCGGTTCCCCGCATTCGGCTCCGGATCGCCGACTGCGCCAACCAGATCGCGCTCGAGTTCTCGCTCGAGTCACCGGAGCTCCGCGAGAACTCGCTGCACAAGATCGAGACCCTGCTCGGCGCGCTGCGTCGCTTCCGGGACGGCCTGGAGGCGGAGGCCGAGCTCTACGCGGCGCGCGAGCGCCGCTGAACCACGACACGACGAAAAGAGGTGAGCAAATGTCCTACCTGAAGCGCATCCGCCCGCGCCGGCCGCCGCAGCGGGCGCCGATCCCGGGCTCCGGCCAGGTGCCGAACTCGGCAGGCGGCTTCGCCTGGGCGGTCGACGACTGGACGCGGCTCCACCGCTTCCTCGTCCTCGGCTCGGAGGGCGGCAGCTACTACGCCGGCGAGTGGACGCTCACGCGCGAGAACGCGGAGGCGGTCGAGCGCTGCCTCGCCGCTGACGGACCGCGCACCGTTCGGGAGATCGTTCGCGTCAGCGAGGAGGGCCGAGCGCCGAAGAACGACCCGGCGATCTTCGCGCTCGCGATGGCGGCGGGTCACGCCGACGAGGCGACGCGGCGCTCGGCGCTCGACGCCCTGCCGCAGGTCTGCCGAACCGGCACGCACCTGTTCCAGTTCGCGACGTTCGTCGAGGGCTTCCGCGGCTGGGGCCGCTCGCTGCGGCGCGCGGTCGGCCGCTGGTACGCAGCCCAGTCGCCGGAGGCCGTCGCCTACCAGGCAGTGAAGTACCGCCAGCGTGAGGGCGTCAGCCACCGCGACCTGCTCCGCCTTGCGCACCCTGCGGAGCGGGTGAGCGCGGGCAACCCGACCCTCGAGGTGTCGAGCCGGCACGCGCGGCTGTTCGAGTGGATCGTCCGCGGCGGCGAGGCCGACGGCCTGCCGCGCGTGGTCGAGGGCTACGTCCACACCCAGACGGCGCAGTCGCCGGCCGAGACGGCGGAGCTCGTCCGCGAGTACGGCCTGCCGCGCGAGGCCGTGCAGAGCGAGCACCTGACCTCGACAGAGGTCTGGGAGGCGCTGCTGGCGGACATGCCGATGACGGCGATGATCCGCAACCTCGCCACGATGACCCGCGTCGGCGTGGTCGCGCCGGGCTCGGAGGGCACGGGCAAGGTGGTCGCACAGCTCGGCGACGGCGAGCGTATTCGCCGCGCGCGGGTGCACCCGATCGCCCTGCTCGCTGCGCTTCGCACCTACGCGGCCGGTCGCGGCGCCCGCGGCCGGAACACGTGGAGCCCGGTCCGCGAGATCGTGGACGCGCTCGACGCCGCGTTCTACACGGCGTTCGACAACGTCGAGCCGGCGGGCCGGCGGCTCCTGCTCGCGCTCGACGTGTCGGGCTCGATGACCTACGGTGCCGTCGCCGGCGTCCCGGGCCTGATCCCGCGCGATGCGTCGGCGGCGCTCGCGCTCGTGACCGCGGCGACCGAGCCGCGGTACGAGGTCGTCGGCTTCTTCGCCGGCAAGGGCGGCTTCACGAAGCGAGGCCGCGCGATGCACGTCGGCTACACCGACGGCCTCACCCCGCTCGCGATCAGCCCGCGGCAGCGGCTCGACGACGTCGTCAAGACGGTGTCCGACCTGCCGTTCGGCGGCACCGACTGCGCGCTGCCGATGCTGTACGCACAGTCCCTGGAGCGGGAGGTCGACACGTTCGTGATCTACACCGATTCGGAGACCTGGGCGGGCCACGTCCACCCGGCTCAGGCTCTGCGGGATTACCGGCAGGCGTCGGGAATCGACGCCCGGCTGGTGGTGGTCGGCATGGTCTCGAACGGCTTCTCGATCGCGGATCCCGCCGATCCGGGCATGCTCGACGTCGTCGGCTTCGACACGGCGACGCCGACGCTCGTCTCCGACTTCGCCCGCGGTACGCTCTGACGAGGAGCGGGTCGGCGGGCGACGGAACCTGGCGCCCCGCCGAGTTGTCCAGGCGGGGCGCCCAGTCTCCCGGAGGGCCGAGGAGGTGAGGTAGGTGGACTCGCAGGCGATCGTCTACCGCGGCACGATCCTTCGCGCGACCGTGGGCTCGACCGTCCATGGCCTCCACCACGGCGGCCAGGACGACCGCGACGAGATGGCCGTCTTCGTCGAGCCACCCGAGTACCTGCTCGGGCTGGCTCGTGCCCGCGGCATTCGCGGAGGCCTGCTCGGGTTCGAGCACTACATCGAGCGGACGCAGCCCGAGGGCGCGCGCTCGGGACCGGGCGACCTTGACCTGGTCGCCTACAGCCTCCGCAAGTACGTCCGGCTCGCGCTCAAGGGTCATCCGACCATCCTGCTGCTCCTGTTCGTGCCGGACGAGCTCGTGCTCGTGAAGACCGAGCGCGGGGAGGAGCTACGCGAGCTGCGGCCGGCGCTGCTCTCGCGTCGGGCGGGGCGCGGCTATCTCGGCTACCTGCAAGGGCAGAAGGAACGACTGCTCGGGGTGCGTGGGCAGAAGCGGGTCAACCGGCCCGAGCTGATTGAGGCGCACGGCTACGACACGAAGTACGCGATGCACGCCGCCCGGCTCGGCTACCAGGGCGTGGAGCTGCTCGAGACCGGGTGGCTGACGCTGCCGATGCCCGAGCCGGAGCGCTCGCGCGTGATGGCAATCCGTACCGGCGAGCTGACCTTCGAGGAAGCCGTCGCCGAGATCGAAGAGGTCGAGCAACGGCCAGCGGCGGCGCTCGAGCGCTCGCCGCTCCCCGACCGGCCCGACCGCGACGAGGTCGACCGCTTCCTCGTCGACGCCTACCGGAGGGCCGGGGCTGGTAGGCGAACGCCGCCCGTGCGGGCGTGGCGGAACAGGCAGACGCACCGGCCTCAGAAGCCGGCGGGCCTCGGCTCATGGGGGTTCGACTCCCTCCGCCCGCACCTTCCAAACCCCTCCTTGCCCCCGTAGCTCAGCCGGAAGAGCACCGGGTTTCGGCCCCGGGCGCAGAGGTTCGACTCCTCTCGGGGGCTTTGATGGAACCCGCATCGAAACGAAGCCCTGTCCCGCCGGGGCCGCGCTGGTCGGCGCGATGCGGCGTCCTCGGTTGCGTCCGTAGCCTCCGGCTACGAGCGCGCCTGCGTCCTTGCCTCGCACTCGCCCAGCACACCCCGGCGGGGAGGCGTCATTTCGACACGGGTTCCACGCGACACCGTGGCCGAGTGGCGAGGCGCGCCTGCAAAGCGCGCTCACGGCGGTTCGAGTCCGCCCGGTGTCTTCCCGACCGACGGGGCCGCGCGAGCGGCCCCGTCGGCGTTCCAGGCGCTGGTGGTCAGCCTGCGACGGACTCGTACAGCTCGGCGAGCCGGTGGATATTCGCCTCGACCGTGAGCTCGAGGCGATGGGCGGCGACGCATCGGCGGAGCTCGACGACGTCGACCGCGGCTAGTTGTGCGCCGAGGTCGTCAAGCGTCGTGAGGCAGAGGCCGAGGCTGCCGTCGCCGACCAGCCGCTCGAGCGCGCGGTGGCGCAGGGTCAGCACCGGCAGGCCGCAGCCGACGTACTCGTAAGCCTTGTTCGGGAGACAGGTGTCGAGGTGGGCTCCGTTGAGCGACGAGTTGAAGCCGGCCCAGCCGAAGTCGTACTCGGGCAGCGCAGCGAGAAGCCGCGCCGGCGGAAGCGTCGCGTGCGCGCGCAAGGCGGGCAGCTCGGCCGCGAGCTCTGCATACGCCGCCACATGACGTGACGGGTAGACGTCGAGCGAGAGGCCCTCGCCCACGATCGCGCGGAAGATCTCGCGGAGGTCGTAGTGACCCCCGTTCGTCGAGAGGGTCCCCTGGTAGACCAGGCGCGGCGGGTGGCCGCTCCAACGCTCGGCGGGCGGCAATTCCGGCGGCAGGTCGCGGCGAAGGGCGAAGTTCGGGAACGAGAGCGTGCTGGCCGGCGTCCGATAGCGGGCGCGGATCGCTTCCAGGAGCTCGTCCGAGACCGCCACCAGCGCCGAGCACTCCTCGACCGCGAGGCGCTCGAGCGCGAGCGGCTCGCGCGGCTCCGGGAAGCCGTGCTCGTAGGGCGTTCGTCGGAGGCTCTGCAAATCGTGGACGTCGTGGACGACGGGCACGCGGTGGGCGAAGAGCTCCAGCGCGATCGCGGTCAGGGAGTCCGGCAGGTTGTGGCTGTGGATGAGGTCGGGACGGAACTCGTCGCCGGCGGTCTGCAAGCGCTTGACCGGCTCCGGGCCGAGGTCCCACCAGCGCTCGAAGAGCTCGTCGCCCGAACCGTACCGGTCGCTCAGCGTCTTGCCTTGGTAGGCGAAGCCGAGCCGGATCGTCGGCAGCGCCGATCGCAACGCGACGGCGTACTTGAGCGCCCGTACGCACGGCTGCTGCTGGACGAAGAGGACACGCATCAGCGGCTCTTGATCGCGCGTGCGGGATTGCCGACGGCGACGCTGTTCGGCTCGAGCTCACCAACGACCACGCTTCCGCCCCCGACGATGCACCCGTCACCGAGTCGCGCGCCCGGAACGATGCAGACGCCCATCCCGATCCAGCAGTCGGCGCCGATCTCGACGGGCCGCTCCGTCCAGCCTTGGTCGACGATCGGCCGGTTCCGGGCGCTCTCGTGATTGGCCGTGTGGATCATGGAGTACGGGCCGATGATCGTCCGATCGCCGATTCGCAGACCTCCGTAGCCGTTCACGTAGCAGCCGTAGTTGAAGCCCACTCGGTCGCCGAGCTCGATTCGATCGCCGTTCAGCCAGACGATGAGATCGAGGTAGAAGCAGCCGTCACCGACCCCCTTCGCGTCGTGAGCGCGGAAGGGAATCACGCGCTTCGAGCGATCCGTGATCATCATGAGGGCCCCTCCCGGTCGCAGGACGTCCCAGCCGGCAGGATTCTGCCCTGTCGCCGGCGCTCTTGCGTGTTCAGTCCGCGCGGCCCGTCGTTCGTTCTCGCCTCCGATGAACTGTCCGGCCACGTGGTCACCGTCGCGGGAAGAGTGGAGGGCCGAGTCCTCCACGAGTAGAGGGAGGGGCGGCGGAACGGTGGTCCGCCGCCCCTCAGACGTGTCTCAGGCTCGGCCGACCGGCTCGCGCTCCCGCTCCGGCTCCACGGCCGGGAACGGCGCCGTGGCGTCGTGTGGCGGCTCGATCGTGATATTCGGGAGCAGGCGGTCGAGCCAGCGCGGGATGTACCACGACTTCTCGCCCATGAGCGTCAGGAACGCCGGGACGAGCGTCATCCGAACGATGAGCGCGTCGGTGAGGATCGCGACCGCGAGCAGGAGCCCGAACTCCTTGGAGATGCGGTCGGCGGTGAGGATGAAGGCCGCGAAGACGGTGCCCATGATCAGCGCCGCCGCGACGACCACCCGACCGATGGCCGCGATCCCGTGCTCGACGGCCTCGCGTGTGTTCAGGCCGTGGACGTGCTCCTCCCTGATGCGGCTCATCAGGAAGACCATGTAGTCCATCGAGAGCCCGAAGAGGATCGCGAAGGCGATCGGTGGCACGAAGGTCTCGATCGGGCCCGTCCGGTCGAGGCCGGTGAGCCCGAGCAGGTAGCCCTCCTGCACCACCAGGGTGAGGACGCCGAACGCTACGAACGCCGAGAGGATCGTCGTGATCGCGGCCGTGAGCGAGATGACGATCGAGCGGAACGCCATCGCCAGGACGATGAACGTCACGCCGATGATGTAGAGGAGGAAGAGCGGCATCCGCTCGTAGATCCGATCGGCGATGTCCTTGAAGGCCGCCGACAGACCCGACACGTAGGCGACGGCGTCGCCGCCCTCCGTCGCCGCAGGCACCACGTCGTCCCGCAGGCGGTCGACGAGCTCGTCCGTCGCCTCGTCCTGGGGAGCCGAGTCCGGCGTCACGAAGACGATCGCCACCGTCTCCGGGTCGTTGAACTGTGGCTCGCCGACAGAGGCCACGCCCTCGAGCTCCTGGACGCCGTCGTAGATCCGCTGCGGCGCCTCCGGGTCGTCGTTGACGTCGACCACGATCGGGATCGGGCCGTTGAAGCCGGGGCCGAAGCCCTCGGCGAGTAAGTCGTAGGCCCGGCGGGCGGTCTGGTCCTCCGGCTGCGTTCCCTGGTCGGAGGCGCCGAGCCGGACCAGCAGCGAGGTCGCCGCCAGCGCGAGGAGCACGAGCAGCACGACCACGAACAC
>DATIBF010000098.1:0-2116 GCA_035457655.1 Gaiellaceae bacterium | reverse complement strand
TTAACGACGAGGTAAATCGGCTTCGCCGTCTCCTCGAGCTTCGGCAGGAAGCTCGCCTTGCGGCCCATGGGGAAGCCGGCGCCGCCGCGCCCGCGCACGTTGGCGGCGAGCAGCTCGTCGAGCACCGCCTGGCGGTCCATGCCCACCGCCTTGCGCAGCGAGCGGTAGCCGCCGACGGCCTCGTACTCGGCCAGCTTCGTCAGGTCGCGGGTGTCCGCGTCCCTGAGGAGGAGCTCCCTAAGAGGCATCGCGCAGCTCCCTGACGATCGCCGGCACGTCCTCGGGCCGGACGGGCTCGCGGTAGCGGTGGTCGACCGCGACGACCGTCCCCCAGCCGCAGCCGCCGGCGCACTCGACCGTGCGCAGGGTCACCTCGCCGTCCGCGGTCGTCTCGCCGGCGTGGACGCCGAGCTGGCGCTCGAACGCCTCCAGCACCTGCTGCGCTCCGACGAGCGCGCAGGAGACGTTCGTGCAGATCTCGACCATGTGCCGGCCGACGGGCTCCAGGTGGAACATGTCGTAGAAGCTCGCCACCGCCTTGCAGTACGCGGGCGTGAGCTCGAGCGCCTCGCCCACCTCGCGGAACGCCTCGGGCGGGAGCCAGCCGCCGTGCTCCTCCTGCGCGAGCCGGAGCGCGGGCAGGACGGCCGAGCGGCTCTCCGGATACTGCGCGGCGACCTCCTGGATGCGGTCGTAGAGCGCGGTCATCGGTCGACCTCCCCCATGACCGTGTCGAGCGAGCCGACGATGGCGATCAGGTCGGCGACGAGGGCGTCGCTCATGCAGGTCGCGGTCGCCTCGAGCGCGACGAAGGACGGGGCGCGGAACTTCACGCGCCACGGCTTCGAGCCGCCGTCGGAGACGAGGTAGCAGCCGAGCTCGCCCCGCGGCGACTCGATGGTCACGTAGACCTCGCCCTCGGGCACCCGATAGCCCTCGGTCACGAGCTTGAAGTGGTGGATCAGGCTCTCCATCGAGGTGTGCAGCTCGTTCCGCGGCGGCAGGACAATCTTGCGGTCGTCCACGATCCACGCGCCCTCGGGCATGCCCTCGACCGCCTGCTGAACGATGCGCGTCGACTGGCGCATCTCGTCCATGTGCACCTTGTACCGGTCGAACACGTCGCCGGCCTGGTACACGGGCACGTCGAAGTCGACCTGGTCGTAGGCGAGGTACGGCTGCGTCTTGCGGAGGTCCCAGTCGACCCCGGACGCGCGCAGCACCGGGCCGGACTGCCCGAGCGCGATCGCGTCCGCGGCGGATAGGAGGCCGACGCCCTTCGTCCGCTCGAGCCAGATCGCCTGGCCGGAGAGGAGCGCCTCGTACTCGTCGATCCGCTTCTGCATCGTGTCGCAGAAGGCGCGGCACTCGTCGTAGAAGCCCACCGGGATGTCCTCGGCGAGGCCGCCGGCCTGGAAGTAGCGGGTGTGCATGCGCACGCCGGTGACCAGCTCGAAGAGGTCGAGGATGGCGTCGCGCTCGCGGAAGCAGTACCAGAACATCGAGATCGCCCCCAGCTCGAGCGCGGCCGTTCCGAGCCAGACGAGGTGCGAGTGGATGCGGTTGAGCTCGCACAGGAGCATGCGCATCCACTGGGCCTTCGGCGGCGCCTCGATGCCCAGCAGCTTCTCGATCGCCAGGACGAAGACGAGCTCGTTGTTCTGGAAGGAGACGTAGTCGATCCGCTCCGGGTACGTGATCGCCTTCCACCATGTCTTGTGCTCCATGTTCTTCTCGAAGCCGGTGTGGAGGTAGCCGACCACGGCCTGCAGGCCGACGACCTTCTCGCCGTTGAGCTCGACGATCAGGCGCAGCACGCCGTGCGTGGAGGGGTGGTTCGGGCCGAAGTTGACCTCGAGGATGTCCCCCTCCTCGCGCAGTGCCGGGTCGACCTGGAGCACGGTCGGGATCGGCGAGGGGATGCGGGTTGCCTCGTAGATCGGCGTGGTGGGCTCGGCGACCGCCATCAGTCCATGTCCGAAAAGCGCACCGGCTCGCCGCCGAGCGGGTAGTCCTTGCGGAGCGGGTGCCCGTCCCAGTCGTCCTCCATGAGGATCCGGACGAGGTTGGGATGGCCGTCGAAGGGGATGCCCATCATGTCCCAGGCCTCGCGCTC
>DATIBF010000097.1:0-13666 GCA_035457655.1 Gaiellaceae bacterium | reverse complement strand
GGGTTCGGCGGGTTGCTGGTCGCCACCTTGATCATCACGGTGATGTACTTCGGCCTCTGCTATTCGATCGCCGAGATGTCGCCGGCGTTGCCGCACACCGGCGGCGCATACTCGTTCGGGCGCTCCGCGATGGGCCCCTGGGGCGGCTTCACGACCGGCGTTGCCGAGACGATCGAGTATGTAGTCACGCCCGCGGTCGTCGTCACCTTCGCCGGGGCCTACCTCGAGTCGATCTCGGACAGTTGGTTCGGCGGCAGTCCGCCCACGTGGGTCTGGTGGGCGGTCCTCTACGTGATCTTCGTCGGCCTCAACATCGTCGGAGTCAGTGCGAGCCTTCGCTTTGCGGTCTTCATCTGCCTTCTCTCGCTGGTGATTCTCGCGATCTTCTACATCGGAGCGCTCACCGATTTTTCGTGGGACCGGCTGACGAACATCGCCCCCGAGGGCGATAACTCGGAGTGGTTCCCCTTCGGGGTGGCCGAAGGAGTCTTCCTCGCGCTCCCGTTCGCGATCTGGTTCTACTTGGCGATCGAGGAGCTACCGCTGGCGGCCGAGGAGTCGCACGATCCCAAGCGGGACATCCCTCGCGGGACGATCTACGGTCTGCTGACCCTGATCGTCACCGGCTTCCTCGTCCTGTTCCTCAACACCGGCGTCACCGGCGCCGAGGAGATCAGGGTCTCCGGGGAGCCTCTCCTGGACGGCTTCCGAGTCATCTTCGGAGAGGGCGGCGAGAACACGGCGAACATCCTCGGCCTGGCGGCCGTCGCCGGCATCATCGCCAGCTTCCACACGATCATCTTTGCCTACGGGCGAAACGTCTTCTCGCTCTCCCGTGCCGGCTACTACCCGCACTTCCTCTCGATCACGCACGGAAAGCGGCAGACTCCGTACGTTGCGCTGATTGCGGGCGCGATCGTCGGTTTCGGCCTGGCGTTCCTGGTCGACCAGGCGCTCAAGAACGACTGGCTCGGCGGGAACCTGTACGCGGCGCTGCTCTCGATGGCAGTGGCCGGCGCGGTGGTCTCGTACTTCCTGCAGATGGTGTCGTTCATCCTCCTCCGACGAAGGCTGCCGAACATCGATCGGCCGTATCGGAGCCCCATCGGAACCTGGGGCGCGGGCATCGGGGCACTCATCGCGCTCGCGTCGCTCGCGGCGTGCTTCTGGCGCGACGACTACCGTCCCGGCGTCGTCGGCGTGGCCATCTTCTACGTCCTCGCCATCGCCTACTTCGCCCTCGTCGGCCGCCACCGGCTCGTCCTCTCGCCCGAGGAGGAGTTCGCCCTCACGGGCGGCGTCCACGGGCATCCGGAAACGGAGGGGTACGGACGGTTCGAGCGCGAGGAGCTGGCCGGCAGAACGCCGCCGTCCGAGCCGCCTCCAGGCTCCGACTCGCAGTAATCACGTCTTGCGGCGGCCGGCTCTCCAGGGAGCCGGCCGCGGCGTGCCCCCGATCCTGCGAGCGTCGGCGATCTAGCGAACGGGGATGCGCCGAGTTCTTGGCTCAGCGTCAGGGTCGGGGCCCCAGAAGGAAGCCGCACTCGCCTCGACGTCGCGGGCGAAGGGTGCTTCGGCAGGCGTGGGCCACCGGTGCCGGAGAAGCCGCAGGAAACCGACCAGGACGAGCAGGCCCATGCCCGCGGCGGCCGCGATCAGGGCCAACGGCGGGCCGGCATCGCCATCCACCGATGTGGCGATGGGCGCGGGCCCGGATTGGCTCGGCGCCTTCGGCTCGCGCACTTGCCAGGTCTTCGTGTCGACGACGGCGTGCGGCTGCTCGAGGGCCGGGTGCACGACCGACAGCGATCCGCCGTCCGGCGACAGCTCGAGGCGCAGCTCGTTGAGGCGGTCGAGGCCCGTGAGCCCGTGCAGGTCGATACAGCGCGCGGTTCGTCCCACCGTGTCGAGCGCGTGGATGAACGGATGCTGGCCGGCACCGTCGTAGAGGGTGTACGCCCAGCGGCCGTCGGGGCTCGCGCCGCGGGTGATCGGCATGCCCCGCATGACGTCGCCGACCTCGCGCGGGTCGATGATCGGCTTGGGCAGGAGCCTCCCGGCGTCGAGGTCGTAGAGCCGTACGAGGTAGCGGGTCGGGTCGCGCGGCGACAGGTACTCGACGAGGTAGAGGAGCCTGCCGTCCGGGGAGATCGCGTCGAAGCTGAAGTCGCCCTTCAGCGTGATGACCTCGCGCGCCCGGAGCCGGCTCGTGTCCAATACGGCGAGAGTCGTGTCGCTGCGCGGGAAGCCCTTGCGCGGGTTGATGAGGACGAGGGTGCGCCCGTCCCCGGACAGCCCGCCGGCGGATCCGTCGTACGCGACCGCCGGAATCGTGAACCTGCCCTCGAGCAGCTGCGAGCGACGTACCTGCCCGCCGATCGGAGACACCGCGGCGACGATGGTGTCCGGGCCCGCGGGCAGCGCTACGTACCGAGGCGCCAGCGGAGGGGGAGCGGCCACGCCGGCTCGGCTGAGATCGACGCCTTCGACCGGGAGGCCGTCGGCGCGGGCGTTCGCGGCCACGATCGCCACAGCGGCGAGCACGAGAGAGACGGAGGCGATTCGTTTCATCTCGCCACCGACTACGGAAATGCGACGGGAGAGGTCCTTCAGGGCTCCTCGTCGCCCAGAGCCTGCGCGAGGATGCCGGCCGCATAGGCCCGCCAGGCGACGTCCGGCGCGTCGAGGAGGCCGTGCAGGGCCTCGCTCACGTGGGGGAGCCCTTCCGATTGCAGCCGGATGTCCTTCAGGCCCTCCTCCAGGGCGATCTGCCGGTCGACCGTCCTCAGGTCGTCGGCGATCGCGCCGACCGCGCGACCGTGGAGATCGAGCCCACGGTCGGGATCGCCTCCGGCGCCGAGGAGCAGGAGGGCGCGCCGCGCCGCCCCGCGGGCCTCGTCGGGATCGAGGTGGACGTCGCGGCCGGCGACCGTCGCCAGGACGACGAGGCCGTTCGCGAGCGCCTCCGTGCCCTCGTCCTCTGCCAACGAGCGCTCGAGACGGTCGAGCCAGCTCACAGTTCGAGCTGCGTGCCCGCGCCGGACTCGCGCGCGCGCATGAGGACGGCGTTTGCGAACGCCGCGTCCAGCGCGCCGATCCCGAGGTTGCAGCAGAGCACGCGTGCAGGAGAGCCCGAGCGGGCCAGGCCTTCACCCACGTTTCCCGCCGGCGCCGGCCAGCCCTGGAAGTGGCCCTGCTCGCGGTAGTACTCGAATTGCCCGACGTCGTCGGCGAGGAAGAGGTCTGCTGCCGCGACCGTCTCGGGCCGGAAGTAGAAGTCGAAATCGATCGGGAGCGCGAGCCAGCGCTCACCCAGGTGGTCGGGCAGAAGCGGCGGCTCGGGGTCCTCGACGATCGGCCCCGCGGTCACGATCACGTCGGCGTCGGCGAGCGCGTCCTCCCAGCCCGAGGTCGGCTCGGCCAGCCCCCCGAGCCGCTCGACGCGCTCCCGGTGCGGATCCCATGCCCGGATCGAGACGCCGGGGTTGAGCGCGTGCAGGAGGCGAGCGTGGAAGAGCCCCTGCTCGCCGCAGCCGAGGATCGCCGCCCGGCTCCAGCCCTCTGGGGCGAAGCGCCTGACGCAGACTCCGCTCGCCGCGGCCGTGCGTGCCGCCGTGATCTCGGCCCCGTCCATGATGGCCACGGGCAGGCCCGTGTCGGCGTCGTTCACCACGATCAGGCCGGTGATGTACGGAAGGCCGCGCTTCTTGTTCGCCGGGTACCCCCCGACCCACTTCAGCGTCACCACGTCCTCGTCGCGCAGGTACGCGGGCATCGCGTGGAGGAACGAGTCCTTCCGCGGATGGACGCCCGGCTTCGGGGGCAGCTCGACACGGCCGGCCGCGAGCGCCCGGTAGGCGCCCTCGACGAGGTCGAGCTGCTCCGAGGCGTCCGGCAGGAGGCCGGCAACTTCCGCCCGGCTGAGGAAGAGGAGGGTGGTCACAGGCGGCAGTTTGTTCCCTGCAGGCCGGAGGTGAGAGCGTAAGTTGACTCTTACGTAAGCATATGCTTAAGTAACCACGTCATGGAAGCCGCCATGCGGGCGCTCGCCGAGCCACGCCGCCGCAGGATCCTCGAGCTCGTCAGGGACGGAGAGCTGACCGCGGGGGAGATCGCCTCCGCGTTCGACGTCACCCGCCCCGCCGTATCCCAACACCTTGCCGTCCTCAAGCACGCCGGCCTCCTCGAGGAGCGTCGAGAGGGGACGAAGCGCCTCTACCGGGTGCGCGCCGAGGGGCTGGCGGACGTGCGCGAGTTCGTCGAGACGTTCTGGGACGGCCGGCTCGAGCGACTCAGGCTGGCGGCGGAGCTCGAGGAAGGGAGAAGGCGCAGTGGCAGTTCGCCAGGATGAGGCCGTCGAGCGCGAGGTGCGGATCGCCGCGCGTCCCGAGACGGTGTTCGAGTTCTTCACCGACCCGGAGAAGCAGGTTCTCTGGATGGGGCGCCGGGCCGAGCTGGACGCGCGCCCGGGCGGGATCTACGACGTCGAGATCAGCGACCGGTCGCATGCGCGCGGTGAGTTCGTCGAGGTCGACGCGCCGAGCCGGGTCGTGTTCACGTTCGGCTGGGAGGGTCAGGAGGCGGGCGGGGAGGGCGAGCACGCGGTGCCGCCTGGCTCCAGCCGCGTCGAGGTGACGCTCGAGCCGGAGGGCGAGGGCACGCTCGTCCGGTTGCGCCACCACGATCTCCCCGCTCAGTCCCGCGCGATTCACGGGCAGGGCTGGGAGCTCTTCCTCGGCCGCCTCGCGATCGCGGCGGCCGGCGGTGACCCAGGTCCCCTCCCGGATCTCACCGCGTAGGAGCCCGCACCCGATTACGGTACGCGGGTGCTCCTCACGGGCACCCGCGTCCTCGCCTTCGAGAACGGCCTCGCCGGGCCGCTTGCGACGCGGCTCCTCCTCGACCTCGGCGCCGAGGTGGTCAAGGTCGAGCGGCCGGACGGCGGCGACGTGACCAGGTCCTGGGATTCGGTCGCGGCCGGCCTCTCGAGCGGCTTCGTCTGGGTCAACCGAGGGAAGCGGAGCATCGCCCTCGACGTCAAGGACCCGGCGAGCCGGCCGGCGATCGAGCGTCTGATCGAGCGGAGCGACGTCTTCCTCCAGAACTTCACGCCCGGATGGGCCGAGCGCGTCGGCCTGGGGGAGGAGGCCGTGCGGGCACTCCGCCGGGACGTCGTCTACGTGGACATCTCCGGCTACGGGCCCGACGGGCCCTACGCCGGCAAGAACGCCTACGACCTCGTCATGCAGGGCGAGGCGGGCCTGATCGCCGTGACGGGAACGCCCGCCGAGCCGGCGCGGGTCGGGGTCTCCATCTGCGACGTCGGCGCCGCGAGCTACGCGGCGGTCGCGGCGCTCGCAGCCCTCGCACGCCGCGCCGAGTCGGGGGAGGGCGCGCGCGTCTCTGTCTCGCTCTTCGACACGATGGTCGACTGGCTCGGCTACTTCCCGCACATGTGGTGGCACAGGCGGGAGACACCGGAGCGAACGGGCATGCGCCACCCGCTCTTCTGCCCCTACGGCCCGTTTCCGGCAGCTGACGGCAGGCTCTTCGGGTTCGCCGTCCTCTCGCCCGATCACTGGCGCGCGCTGTGCCTCGAGGTGCTCGACCGTCCCGATCTCCTCGCCGACGAGCGGTTCGCGACCAACGAGGCCCGGGTGGAGCACCGGAGGCTTCTCGAGCCTGCGCTGGAGGAGGCCTTCGCGCCGCTGCCGGCCCGCGAGTGGCTCGACCGGCTCAAGGCCGCGCGCATCCCCTGCGGGGCAGTCAACGACGTGTCGGACGTGGCCGAGCACCCGCAGCTCGCCCACAACGGCCTCGTCGTCGAGGTCGACTCTCCCGCCGGCCCGATCCCCGTGATCGGCAGCCCCTTCCTGGTCGACGGCGGGCGGCCGCCGTCGGGGCCGGTGCCCGCGCTCGGCGAGCACACCGTGGAGATCCTCAGGGAGATCGGCCTCTAGCGAGCTCCGCGACCAGCCGGCGCTCCTCGGGCCCGAACCAGGGCGGCGAGCCTGCGGCCGCGTTCTCGCGGGCGTGGTCGGCGCTCCGCGTAGCAGGTATCACCGCGGTCACGCGCGGGTCGGAGAGCGCCCACTTGAGCAGCACCTGGGCCCAGGCCAATCCCAGCGGCTCGAGCTCCGCCTCGTCCGGTGCGGGGATGAGCGATCCGGCCCCGCCGAGCGGGCGCATGACGATGACGCCGAGACCGAGCTCCTCCGCGAGCGGCAGGATCTCCCGCTCGACCTCGCGCTCCCGCGGGTTGAGCGGGATCTGGATTGCGTCGATGCGCCCGGTGCGCATGACCGCCGCCAGCTCGTCGAGCGCAGGGGCCGCGTAGTGCGTCGCCCCGAGGAAGCGCACGCGGCCTGCCTCGCGCTCTGCTTCGAGCCAGTCCAGATGTTCCCGCCAGGCCACGAGGTTGTGCACCTGCTCGAGATCGACCCGGCCGGCGTAGTCGCGCAGCTGGGCCTCGAGCTGCGTTCGGCCCTCCGCAGGTGACGGCGTCCAGATCTTCGTGGCCACGAACGCCTCCTCGCGGCGACGATCAAGCGCCCTGCCGAGAATCCGCTCGGCGCGACCGTACATCGGCGACGAGTCGACGAGCTTCGTCCCGGCAGAGAACGCGGCGTGTACGACGTCGTCCGCGACGTGCTGCTCGCTGTCGTCGAGGTCGAACGTCGCCCAGGTCCCCAGGCCCACGACGGGAAGCCGGACGCCGGCGCGCCCGAGAGGACGCAGCTCCATACTGTCTCCCACCATGCCCCCGGCGAGCCTACTCGACTCTCCCGAGCTCGCCGCAGCGAGCATCGACGCGCGGGCATCCGGCGAGAACTTCCCGGTCGCCTCGCTGCTGGCGCCGCGCTTCGCCCGCCCTCACCTGCGTGCCGTCTACGGCTTCGCACGCCTCGTCGACAACCTGGGCGACGAGGCCGCCGGCGATCGCAGCGCGCTCCTCGACGAGCTCGAGCGTGAGCTCCAAGGGCCTCCGCGCACGGAGATCATGCGCCGACTGCACGCGACGATCGGCGAGTGCGGGCTTCCGCTGGAGTCCTTTCGCCGGCTGATCGAGGCGAACCGGATCGACCAGGTGCGGCGGCGCTACGAGACGTGGGACGACGTCCGCGAGTACTGCACCTACTCGGCCGACCCCGTCGGTCGCCTCGTCCTCGGCATCTACGGACGGGCCGACGAGCCCGAGCTCGTCGCCCTGAGCGACGCCGTCTGCACGGGCCTGCAGCTGGTCAACTTCGTCCAGGACCCGCCCCGTGACCTCTCGCTCGGACGGGTCTACCTACCCCAGGAGGACCTGCGGCGCTTCGGCGTGGACGACCGCGACCTCGCCGGCCCGCTGGGGACGCCGGTCGCGGAGCTGCTCTGGTTCGAGGGCGAGCGCGCCCGCTCGCTCCTGCAGCAGGGGCTTCCACTCCGGCAGGCGCTCGGAGGGCGGGCCGGTCTCTCGGTCGCGCTCTACGCGCGCGGCGGGCTCGCGGCGCTGGACGCGCTCGAGCGCGCGGGCTGGGACGTGTTCACGGGCCGGCCGGCTCCGACGCGCATTACCTTTGCCCGTCTCGCCCTGGGCGAGCTCGTGCGGCGATGAGGGTCGAGGACGCCTACTCCGAGGTGGCCCGGATCACGCGCCGCGAGGCGCGGAACTTCGCCTGGGGCATCGCCGTGCTTCCCCGGCCCAAGCGCCTCGCCGTCGCGGCGCTCTACGCCTTCGCGCGCCGGGTGGACGACATCGCCGACGACCCGGGTCTCGGGGTGGAGGAGCGCCGCCGCGGGTTGGAGGCCTGCCGCGCAGCGGTCGAGGCGCTTCCGGAGGCGCCCGGCGACGATCCCGTGCTCGTCGCTCTGGCCGACGCGACCGCGCGCTATCCGGTGCCGCGCTCGGCTCTCCTGGACCTCGTCTCCGGCGGGCTCATGGACGTCGAGAAGACCCGGTATGCGACCTGGGAGGAGCTGCGCGAGTACTGCCGCTGCGTCGCGGGGGCGGTCGGCCTTGCGTGCACGGCCGTGTACGGGCCGCGCGACCCGGCGGACGCCGCGCCCCGCGCCGAGGCGCTGGGGATCGCCCTCCAGCAGATCAACATCATGCGTGACGTCGCCGAGGACTGGCGCCTCGGGCGCGTCTACATCCCCCAGGACGAGCTCGAGCGCTACGAGGTGGCCGAGCCGGACATCGCGGCCGGTCGCGTCGGCCCGGGGTGGCACGCGCTCATGGAGCACCAGGCGGACCGTGCGGACTTGCTCATGCGCGAGGGCCTCGAGCTCCTCCCGTTGCTCGACCGCCGGAGCGCGCGCTGCGTCCGCGCCTTCGCCGGCATCTACAGCGGGCTCCTGGTCCAGATGCGGAGCCGGGGCTACGACGTCTTCTCGCGGCGGCCGCAGCTTTCGGCGGTCGGCAAGCTGCGGGCGGTCGCCGCGCTGTGAAATCCGTCGTAGTGGGCGGGGGCCTCGCCGGGCTCGCCGCGGCGCTGGAGCTGGTCGACGCAGGTCACGACGTCACCGTTCTCGAAGTCCGGCCTACGCTCGGCGGGGCCGTGCAGACGCTCCCCGCCCGTGAGGGCGACCCGGATCCGCCGCCCGACAACGGGCAGCACATCGCGCTCGGCTGCTGCACGGAGTACCTCGACTTCCTCGCTCGGATCGGCCAGGCCGGGTCGGTGCGACGCGAGCCGCTCGCGCTGCCCGTCATCGCCGAGGACGGGGGCGTTGCCTTCATCGCGCCGGGAGCCCTCGGGCTCCTCCGCTACCGGCACCTCTCCCTGCGGGACCGGCTGGCGGTCGCGCGCGTAGCGCGTCGCCTCGGACGCCTGGATCCCGTGGAGCACGACGGCGAGACGTTCGCTTCTCTGCTGCGCCGGCTCGGCCAGTCGGAGGCGGCGATCGACCGCTTCTGGGACGTCTTCATTCGCCCGGCGCTCAACCTCCGCTGCGAGGAGGTGAGCGCGGCGCCCGCGCTCTTCACGGTGCAGACGGCGCTCCTCGCGGAGCGGGAGGCGAGCGACGTGGTCCTCCCTCTTGTGCCTCTGGGCGAGATGCACGGCGACGCGGCTGCGGCCGTCCTCCACGAGCGGGGCGCGATCGTCCGCACCGGCGAGCGCGTCGCGTCGCTCGTGGAGGGTGCCGTCGTTCTCGGAGACGGCTCCCGGGTGGACGCGGACGCGATCGTTGTCGCCCTGCCTCCCGACGAGAGCGCGCGCGTGCTGGGGGAGGCCGATCCGGGGCTCGGGGACTCGCCGATCGTGAGCGCGCACCTCCACTTCGACCGCCCGCTCCTTCGCTTCGAGCTCGCGGCGCTGCTCGGGAGCCACGCCCACTGGGTCTTCGACCGGGGAGCGCTGACCGGGCGCGTGCCCGAGAGCGGCCAGTACCTGACCGTGGTCTCGAGTGGCGCGCCGGAGCTGCTGGAGGTGCGGGGAAGGGAGCTCGTCGACCTGCTCGCCGGCGAGCTCACCGGCCGGCTCGGGTCGGCCGAGCTCCTCTGGTCGCGGGTAAGCCGGGAGCCGGCGGCGACCTTCGCGGCCACGCCGGGCACCGCGGTGCGGAGGCCCGGCGCTGGGACGGACAGGCGATGGGTTGCGCGCGCGGGCGCGTGGACGGACACGGGCTGGCCGGCAACGATGGAGAGCGCAGTGCGAAGCGGCCGGGCGGCGGCGCGTCTGCTCCGGGCACGGCGGCCATCCGGGCCGCCCACGTGAGACACTGCTTAACGTATGGGGCACCCCTCTCCCACCACCCGCTTTCCAGCGTACTGCCGAAAAGCGCGTGCGTGGTGCGCAAGATGTGACGAAAGCGTGAAGACGTGAGCGCCACCAGAGAACGCGGGACGACGGCGGTCGGCAGGCCGCCCGCGCCTGAGCTCGAGCGGACGCTGAACCGCGCAGCCAGTAGGCTCCTCTCGCTGCAGAGGCCTGACGGCTGGTGGGTGGGCGAGCTCGAGTCGAACGTGACCATGACCGCGCAGCATCTCCTGCTGCTCGAGTTTCTCCGGCTGCGGGACGAGGACACGACCCGCCGCTGCGCGAACGAGCTGCTCGCGCGCCAGCGTCCGGACGGGCTCTGGGCCATCTACTGGGGTGGCGAACCCGACCTCGCCGCGACCCTCGAGTCCTACGCGGCGCTGCGCCTTGCCGGGCTCTCGGCGGACGACGAGCGGCTCGCGCCGGCACGCCGTTTCTGCGAGGAGCGTGGCGGCATCGGCGGCGCGCGGGTGTTCACGCGCATCTGGCTCGCCCTCTTCGGCCTCTGGCCCTGGGACGAGATCCCGCAGCTCCCGCCCGAGCTCGTCCTGCTGAAGCCGGCGCTCCCGTTCTCCGTGTACGACTTCGCCTGCTGGGCGCGGCAGACGGTCGTGCCGCTGACGGTCGTCCTTCACTACCGCCCTGTCCGCAACCTGCCTGCCGACCGCGCTTGTCACGAGCTCAACCTGGGGCCGGTCCCGCGCAGGACGACGCTGGGCCTCGCGAGCGACCGGGCTCTGGCCTGGTACGCGGCCCGCTCGACCCAGCCCGGCCGGGAACGTGCGTTGGCGTCGGCCGAGCGTTGGATCATCGACCGGCAGGAGCTCGACGGCTCGTGGGGCGGCATCCAGCCGCCCTGGGTGTGGTCGCTCATCGCGCTCGCCAGCCGTGGGCATGGGCCTGAGTCCCCATACCTGCGTCGTGGGCTCGACGGCTGGAAGCGGTTCCTGGTGGACGACGGCGACCGCCTGCGCCCCGAGGCGTGCCAGTCGCCGGTCTGGGACACCGGCCTCGCCCTGCTCGCGCTCCGGGCGGCGGACGTTCCCGCGGACGAGCCCGCGCTCCAGCGGGCGGCGCACTGGGTGCTCGCCGAGGAGATCCGCCAGCGGGGCGACTGGGCGATCAGACGTCCGGGGGTCGAGCCCGGTGGGTGGGCGTTCGAGTACGACAACGACCTCTACCCGGACATCGACGACGCGGCCGTCGTCGCACTCGCGCTCGAGGAACTGGACGTGGGCCGCGCCACCGTCGAGCGGGCGGCCCGGTGGATGGCCGGGATGCAGAGCGCCAACGGCGGCTGGGGAGCCTTCGACGCCGACAACGACGCCGAGTGGCTCTACAAGATCCCCTTCTGCGACTTCGGAGCCGTGACCGACCCACCGTCCGCCGACGTCACGGCGCACGTGGTCGAGCTCCTCGCGCGCGAGGGCGGTTACGAGGATGCGGTGCGCCGCGGCGTCGAGTACCTGCTCGCCGAGCAGGAGGAGGACGGCTCCTGGTTCGGACGCTGGGGAGTCAACTACGTCTACGGGACGGCGGCGGTGCTGCCCGCGCTCGAGGCCGCAGGCTTCCCGCACCACCACCCCGCGTTCCGCCGAGCGGTCGCCTGGCTCGAGGCCCACCAGAACGAGGACGGCGGCTTCGGGGAGGACTGCCGCTCGTACGACCGCGGCGAAGCGGGGCTCGCATGGCGCGGCCGCGGGGAGTCGATGCCCTCCCAGACCGCATGGGCGCTGATCGCCCTTGTCGCCGCCGGACAGGCTGGTTCCGAGTGCGCCTCCCGCGCGGTCGCCTGGCTTGCCCGCACGCAAGAGCGAAACGGCGGCTGGGACGAGCCGTACTTCACCGGAACGGGCTTCCCGCGCGACTTCCTCATCAACTACCACCTCTACCGGGAGGTCTGGCCGGTTCTCGCGCTCGGGCGCGTCCGGCGCGCTCTCGCTGGATGAAGGTCTACGTCACCGGCGCGACGGGGTTCGTCGGGAGCCACGTCGCCCGCGAGCTCCGCGAGCGCGGCGCCGACGTCCGCGAGGAGCGCGTCGATCTGCTCGAGCGTACCGCTCTGACGGCCGCGTTCGATGGATGCGACGCGGTCGTCCACGTCGCGGCGCTCTACAGCTACGACGCGCCGGCCGTGGAGCTCGAGCTCGTGAACATCGGGGGGACGCGCATGGTGCTCGCGGCCGCGCGCGAGGCCGGCGTGAAGCGAGTCGTGCACTGCTCCACAGCCGGTACGTGCGGGCCGGTCCCGGGCCGACCCGCCACCGAGGCGGACGAGCCCCCCGCGTGGGAGCTGGAGGTTCCGTACAAGCGGACGAAGGTCGCGGCGGAACAGCTCGCCCTCGAGGCCGGGGCGATCGTCGTCAACCCGACCACGCCCGTGGGTGAAGGCGACCGCAGGCCGACGCCGACGGGACGGATGATCGCCGGCGTGGCGCGGGGGCGCTTACGAGGCTACGTCGCCACGACGGGCCTGAACGTCGTGGACGTCCGCGACGTCGCACGGGGCCACGCCCTCGCGCTCGAGCACGGCGAGCCGGGCCAGCGCTACCTGCTCGGGGGCGTCGACCTGAGCCTCGCGGACCTCTTCGCCGCGGTGGCACGCCTTGCAGGACGTCCACGGTCGCGCGTCCGGGTTCCGTATGCTGTCGCCGAGATGGCTGCCGCCGCCGGAATCGCCAACCGGAACGAGGTGCGGCTCGCCAGGTTGCCCATGTACTTCTCATCGGCGAAGGCTCGCAGTACACTCGGCTACGAGCCGGGCCCGGTGGAGCCGGCGCTCGCCCGTGCCGTCAACGAGGCGCTCTCGAAGGGAGGAGCATGAAGTTTCCGCTTCGCAGCACCGTCCAGATCGGGCGCTACGTCGCCTCGCAGAAGGGAAAGGACCGCTACCCGCTCGTGATCATGCTCGAGCCCACCCTCGGCTGCAACATCGCCTGCATCGGCTGCGGGAAGATCCGCGAGTACGAGTCCAACAAGGCCCGCCTGACCGTGGAGGAGTGCTTGCACGCGGCGGTGGAATGCCCGGCGCCGGTCATCTCCATCTGCGGCGGGGAGCCTCTGATCTTCAAGGGCATCGAGGACGTGGTCGCCGGCTTCCTCGACATGAAGCGGAACATCCAGCTCTGCACGAACGCGCTCAGGCTCGTCGACATGCTCGACAGCTTCGAGCCCAACCCGCGCCTCACGTTCGTCGTTCACTTGGACGGGATGCAGGAGATCCACGACTACATCTGCGACTACCCGGGCCTCTGGGACATCGCCGTCGACGCGATCAGGACGGCCCGTGACAGCGGCTTCCGCGTGACGACGAACACGACGATCTTCAAGGAGACCGAGGTCGACGACGTCATCCAGATGATGGAGTACCTCACCAACGAGGTCGGCATCGACGGGATGCTCGTCGCGCCCGGCTACCAGTACTCCCAGATCGACCCGAGCCTGACGATGACGCGCGACGAGCACGAGGCCAAGTTCAGGCTCATCCGCGACGCGGTGCGCAAGCACGGCTACCGGTGGCTCGCGAGTCCCGTCTACCAGGACTTCCTCACGGGCGACAAGATGCTTCCGTGCGCGCCGTGGGGCTCGGTCACCCGGAACCCGTACGGCTGGAAGGGCCCGTGCTACCTGCTGACCGACGGAATCTTCCCGACGTACGAGGCGCTGCTCGACGGGATCGAGTGGGAGCGCTACGGCCCCGGGAACGACCATCGCTGCGAGCACTGCGGGATCCACTCCGGCTTCGAGCCCGCCGCCACGATCGCGACGACCTCGAGCGTCAAGGAGACCGTCAGGAGCCTCGCGTGGACGCTACGGTAGGTGTCGAGGAAAGCGCCGGCGCGCTTTCCTCGAAGGAGCCCGGCGCGATCCTCGCCTGCGCTCTCGCAGTGGAGGAGAAGGCAGCGCGAGACGGAGGTGCGCAT
>DATIBF010000096.1:0-6228 GCA_035457655.1 Gaiellaceae bacterium | reverse complement strand
CAGCGGATTGTCGTAGAGCTCCTCTGCGGGCGAGACCTCGACGATCCTCCCGAGGTACATGACGGCGATCCGGTCGGAGATGTGCCGGACCACCGCGAGGTCGTGGGCGATGAAGAGGTACGTCAGGTCGAAGTCGCGCTGAAGCGACTCCATCAGGTTGACGATCTGGGCCTGGATCGACACGTCGAGCGCCGAGACCGGCTCGTCGCAGACGATGAAGTCGGGATTGAGCGCGAGCGCCCGCGCCAGGCCGATACGCTGGCGCTGGCCTCCCGAGAACTCGTGCGGGTAGCGGGAGGTGGCGTCGGCGGGCAGGCCGACGATCTCGAGCAGCTCGCGGACGCGCGCGCCCGACTGACGCCGGCTGGAGATTCCGTGGACCTTCAACGGCTCGCTGACGATCCGCCCGACGCTGTGCCGGGGGTTCAGCGACGCGAACGGGTCCTGGAAGATCATCTGCATGCGCCGGCGGAGCGGCCGAAGCTCGGCCTCGCCGAGATGGCTGATGTCCTGCCCGTCGAAGAGGATGCGGCCGTCGGTCGGCTCGTAGAGCCGCAAGATCGCGCGGCCGAGGGTCGACTTCCCGCAGCCCGACTCCCCGACGAGCCCGAGCGTCTCGCCGCGCTGGATGACCAGCGAGACGTCGTCCACCGCCTTGATGTCGCCGACGTGGCGGTCGAGGAGGAGGCCGCTCTTGATCGGGAACCAGATCCGCAGGCCCTCGACGACGACGAGCCCACTGTTCGTCTCAACCAAGCGCGGCCGCCTTCGTCCGCTGCCACTCCTCGGTCTGAACCGGGTTGAAGCAGGCAACGAAGTGCCCCGGCTCGAGCTCCCGGAGCAGGGGCAGCTCCATTCGGCAGACCTCGAGCTCGTAGCGGCAGCGCGGCTGGAACGGGCACGCGCTCGGCGGCTGGAGCATGTCGCGCGGAGCGCCCTCGATCGGGGTCAGCGCCTCCTTCCGGCGCGCGTCCAGCCGTGGGATCGACTGCAGCAGCCCCAGCGTGTACGGGTGGCGGGGCCGGGCGAACAGCTGGATCGCCGAGCCGGTCTCCACGAACGTGCCCGCGTACATGACGTTCACGCGCTCGCAGTGGCCGGCGACGACGCCCAGGTCGTGCGTGATCAGCATGAGCGCCGTGTCCTGATCGACGACGAGGTCGTGCAGGAGCTCGAGGATCTGCGCCTGGATGGTGACGTCGAGCGCGGTCGTGGGCTCGTCGGCGATGAGGAGCTTCGGCTCGCAGGCGAGGGCCATCGCGATCATGGCCCGCTGGCGCATCCCGCCGGAGAACTGGTGCGGGTAGTCCTTGAGCCGCATCTTCGGGCTGGGGATGCCGACCCGGTCGAGCAGCTCGGCGGCGCGGGCGTTCGCCTGCTTCTTGTCGAGGTCGAAGTGGGTCTCGAGCGCCTCCCGGATCTGACGGCCGACGGTGAGCACCGGGTTCAGGCTCGTCATCGGGTCCTGGAAGATCATCGCGATGTCGCGGCCGCGGATCTTTCGCAGCGCGTCGTCGGACAGCTGCAGGAGGTCCCGCCCCTCGAACAGCGCCGTCCCGCCCGTCACCCTGCCCGCGCGCGAGAGGATGCCGAGCAGGGCGAGCGCGGTGACGCTCTTCCCGCACCCGGACTCGCCGACGATGCCGAGCGTCTCACCGGGGGCGATGTCGAACGTGATGCCGTTGACGGCGTACACCGTTCCTCGGCTCGTCCAGAACTCGACGCTGAGGTCCTCGACGGACAGGAGCGGCTCGCGCTGGGGCTTCATCGGCCGCGGAGCTTGGGGTCGAGGGCCTCGCGCAGCCCGTCCCCGATCAGGTTGAAGCCGAGGACGACGAGCACGATGGCGAGGCCCGGCGCGATGGCGAGGTGCGGTCCGCTGGCGAAATAGCGGTTCACGTCGGAGAGCATCGTCCCCCACTCCGGCGTTCCCGGGTCGGGCGGGCCGAGCCCGAGGAAGCCGAGCGCCGCCACATCGATGATGGCCGTCGCCATGGCCAGCGTAGCCTGGACGATCACCGGCGAGACCGAGTTCGGGAGGATGTGCGAGGAGAGGATCGTCCGGCGCGGCACGCCCACGGAGCGCGCCGCGAGCACGAAGTCGTTCTCCTTCTGCGCGAGCACGGAGCCGCGCAGGAGCCGCGCGAAGATGGGAATGTTGATGATCCCGATCGCGATCATGATCTGGAAGAAGCCGGGACCGAGCACGGCGACGATGCCGATCGCGAGGAGCAGGCTCGGGATCGAGAGCATCACGTCCATGCAGCGCATGATCACGGAGTCGATCTTGCCGCCGAAGTAGCCGGCGATGCCGCCGAGGATGAGCCCGATCGTGAGGCCGACGGCGACCGAGACGATCCCGATGATCAGCGAGTAGCGAGCGCCGTAGACGATTCGCGACCACTCGTCGCGGGACTGCTGATCGAGCCCGGCCCAGTGATCCCCCGACGGGCGCTCGAAGGCATCGGTGAGCGGGGCGACGACCTCCCGCGGGCCGAACGGCGCGATCAGCGGCGCGAAGATCGCCATGACCAGGAAGGTGCCGACGAGGATGAACCCGACGATCGCGCCCGGGTTGCGGCGGACCCGGCTGAAGGCGTCGCTCCAGAGGCCCTGCGGGGCCTGCTCGAGAACCTGGCGGCCTTCGAACTCGGCGACCGACATCAGCTCAGCCGGATCCGTGGGTTGATGTAGGCATACGTGATGTCCACGAAGAGGTTCACGAAGACGAACACGATCGCGAGGAACAGAATCCCGCCCTGGAGAACCGCGTAGTCGCGGTTCTCGATCGCGTCGACGAGCCACGAGCCCACGCCCGGCCACGCGAAGACCTTCTCCGTGAGGACGGCGCCCGAGAGCAACAGCCCGACCTGGAGGCCCACGATCGTCGTGATCGGGAGCAGCGCGTTCCGGAAGATGTGTCGGCGGTCGACGGTATGGGGCGAGACGCCCTTGGCGCGCGCCGTGCGGACGTAGTCCTCGTTCAGCACGTCGAGCGTCGAGGCCCTGGTGATGCGCGCGATGATCGCGAGCGGGATCGTCCCGAGCGCGATCGCGGGCAGGATCAGGTGCCGGATCGCGTCCACGAACGCTTCCCAGTTCCGCGTGATGATCGCGTCGAGGACGAAGAAGTTCGTGGGATGCTCGGCGTCCAGGAGCGGATCCTGGCGCCCCACCGAGGGCAGCCATCCCAGCCGCACCGAGAAGATGTACTTGAGGATGATCGCCAGGAAGAAGATCGGGATCGAGATGCCGATCAGCGACACGATCAAGCTCGTCTGGTCGATCCACGTCCCGTAGCGCTTCGCCGCGACGAAGCCCAAGGGGATGCCGAAGATCGTCGCGAAGATCATCGCCCCGATCGCCAGCTCGACCGTCGCCGGGAAGCGCAGCCGCAGCTCCTCGGTCACCGTCTGGCGCGAATACGAGCTGGTGCCCAGGTCGAACTCGATGATGATGCTCTTCGTGTAGCGCCAGTACTGGACGTAGATCGGCTCGTCGAGCCCGTACTCGTTCTCGATCGCCGCGATCGTCTCCGGCGTGGCGCGCTCGCCGAGAAGCGCGACCGCCGGGCTACCTGGCAAGGCCCGGAGGTAGAGGAAGATCAGGATGGAGAGCCCGATCAGGATCGGGATCAGGAGGATGAGCCGGCGGACGACGAAGCGCAGCATCTAGGTCGTCGTCCGCCGGCTCTCTAACTCAGTCTCGTTGCTCCACTAGTTCCCGATGGTAACGGGGGCGAAGGACTCCAGCGAGACCGGGCTGGGCACGTAGCCCTGGACGTCCGCGCGGAACGCGAGCGCCGGGGAAGTGTGCACGTACGGCACGCCGGGGAGGAAGTCCATGATCAGGCGGTTGGCCTCCTCGTACAGCCCGACGCGCGCGTCGAGGTCGGTCTCCGTCTCGGCCTCGTTGAGGATGTCGAAGATCTCCTGATTCTCGAATCCCCACGCGGGCTGGGCGTTCTGGAAGAACGTCCCGACGAAGTTGTCCGGATCGCCGAAGTCGCCGGTCCACCCGAGCAGGTAGACCTGCGCGTTGCCCTCGTCGACGTTGCCCAGGTAGTCCGGGCTCCACGGCGCCGTCTTCGGCACGACCTTGAAGCCCGCTTCGTTGAGGCTCGCTGCGAAGGCCTCGAAGTTGCGCTTCGGGTCGGGCATGTACGGCCGGGAGACGTCGGACGGATACCAGAACTCGATCTCCACGGGGAGGGTGAGCCCGGCGTCCTGGAGGAGCTGCTTCGACAGCTCCGGGTCGTACTCGTACGTGGTGACGTCATCGGCGTAACCGATCACCTCGGGCGGCATGAACTGCGTCGCCACCTGACCGCGACCGCCGTAGAAGGCGTCGACGACGGCCTGCCGGTCGAGGCCGTGCGCGATCGCCTGCCGGACCTCGAGCTTGTCCATGGGCGGAATCGCCTGGTTGATGCCGACGTAGCCGACGTTGAAGGCCGGCCGGTCGAGGATCTGCAGGCCGGAGTCGCCCTCGATCGTCGGGATGTCCTGCGGCTCGACGAGGTCGTAGCCCTGGATGTCCCCGGCCTGGAGCGCCTGGAGGCGCGCCGCGTTGTCGGGGATGGGCGTGAAGACCAGGGAGTCGAGCTGGGCCGGCTCGCCCCAGTAGTCGTCGTTCCGCACGAGCGTGAGGCGGGTTCCCCGCTCCCACGACTCGAACTTGAACGGCCCCGTGCCGATCGGATGCTCGGTACCGAAGGTGCCCGTCGGCTGGAACACGCCCTCCTCGTCGACGGTCCCGTCGTTGGCGCCGTACTCCTCGAGCGCCTTGGGACTGGCGATCGAGAAGTTCGAGAGCGAGAGGGCACCGAGAATCGCGGACGACGGCGTCGTCAGGCGGATGACCGCCGTGCCTTCGTCGGGCGCCTCGCAGCTCTCGTAGAAGCTGTCCTCGGGCGCGCCGCTCTCCGGATCGGTCTCCGCGAATCCTCCGAAGACCGTCTGCCAGTAGTAGGACGCGCTCGGGTTCTGGAGCGGGCCCGTGAAGTTGTACCAGCGGTCGAAGTTGTAACAGACAGCCTCCGCGTTGAACGGCTCGCCGTCGTGGAACGTGACACCTTCCCGGAGCGTGAACGTGTACTCCAGCCCGTCCTCGGAGAGCTCCCAGCTCTCCGCAAGGCCCGGCTCGAGCTCCGTCGTGCCCGGCACGAGCGACACGAGCGACTCGTAGATCTGATCGATCGCGCGGAGCGACTCGCCGTCCGAGACGAGCGCGCCGTCGAGAACCACCGGGTCGGCGGCGGTACCGAAGACGAGGTCCCCACCGGCCTCGCCTCCGCCGTCGGTCTCCGTGGCGCCTGAGGTGTCTCCTGCCGCGTCGTCGTCATCGTCCCCGCCGCACCCGGCCAGGCCGAGAGCGAGCAGCAACGTGGCGAGAAGCAGGAGGAGCCTGAACGACGTTCCCCTCACATCCTCTCCTTTGCTGAGTGGTTCCCTGCCCTGATCCTGCGGCAAGGAGTATTCAGGAGCTTGGACGAGTGCGTCGGGCTTGTGGTTAGGCGCCGCCGCGCGAACGGACAAACGAGGAGCCCTCTTGTCGTTGGGCTCCCGACTCCCAGACTTCCGGCCAGGGTGAAGCGGGGCGGTGAACCAACCACCGGGGGATGAATCAACCGGCTCCCTCCGCGCATGCTCTGGAAGCGATCTTGCCGGCCGGCCCCGATGCGGCGGGGGCATTGGCCGGCGAAAGCCGGGGTGGGGACTCCATGCGGTGGGTTCCCGCCCCGCCGCTCCTCCGAAGGTGACAGCGCGCGGCGGCCCGCGGAGGGCGGTCTACCCGGAAACGGCTGCGGAGAGAGGCTCTACGCGGCGACCGAGGCGAGCTCGCGGAGAGCCGCGAGGCGCTGGAGCGCCTGACCTTCGAGCTGGCGGACGCGCTCGCGCGTGAGCCCGAGCTCGGCGCCGATCGCCTCGAGCGTCCACGGGTCGCCCTCGAAGCCGAAGCGAAGCTCGAGGATGCGCCGCTCCCGCTCCGGGAGCGCGTCGAGCGCGCGACGGATGCTCTGGCGACGACGCGACTCCTCGGCCTCGTCGAACGGGTCGGCGGCCTCGCGGTCGGCGAAGAGGTCTCCGAGCTCCCCCTCGTCGTCCGAGCCGACGCTCTGGTTCAGCGAGACGGAGGCCTGGGCGGCGGAGAGCGCCTCGTCGACGTGCACCGGGACGCGGATCGTCCGGGCGTGGTTGGCGACCGCCCGCTGCACGGACTGGCGGA
>DATIBF010000095.1:0-19174 GCA_035457655.1 Gaiellaceae bacterium | reverse complement strand
GGAACGACTCCGCGGCGCCGCCTGCGGCGCTGCGGTCGCGCCGCCGCACGGCGACGATCTGGCGCCGGAGGGGCTCCGCGTCCTCGATCTCGACCCGGCAGAGGAGACCCGCCTCGAGCTCGTCCGCCACGGCCGTGAGCGGGATGAGCGCGACCCCGAAGCCCTCCTGCACCATCTTCTTGGCCGCGTCGATGTTGTCCAGCTCCATGACCCCTTCGGGTCGCACGCCCGCGCCGCGGAAGACGGCGTTCGTCAGCTCGGAGTAGCTCGAGGTGCGGTCGAAGAGGACGAGCTGCTGGCGCGACATCTCCTCGAGCCGGATCCGTCCCCGCGCCGCAAACCGGTGGCCGGGCTCGACCACCAGGATGACGCGGTCCTCGTAGAGCGGCGTGCTGACGATGTCCGGGTGCCGGAGCTCACGCACCAGCCCTAGGTCGACCTGTTCCCTGAGCACCAGCTCCAGGACCTCCTCCGAATGACCGGTTCGCACGCTCACGCCGACGCGCGGATGGCTGACCGAAAACCGCTTGAGGATGCGCGGGAGGACGTAGGTGGAGACGGCCGGCGCCGCGCCGAGCGTCAACCGGCCCGCGCCGCCCCGCTCGAACGCGTTCACGATCCGCTTCCCGTCGGCGAGGCTGTCGAGCGCCTTCACTGCGTGGGGGAGGAAGACCTCACCCGCCTCGGTGAGCTTCATGCCTCGAGGCGTGCGCACGAAGAGCTTCGTGTCGAGCTCGTCCTCGAGCCGCTGCAGCCGGGCGGTCAGCGCCGGCTGGGTGACGAAGAGAGCGTCGGCTGCCCGGCTCACCGTCCGCGTTCGAGCCACCTCCACGAATGCCTCGATCTGCGCGATCAGCATAGAAGCGGTTTATATCAAGAATCGAAAAAAACAATTTGGTGGATATCGGCCGCCCGCATACCATGGAAGCCACGGGTATGGAGGCAGCCACAGTCGACACCACGGGGTTCGGACGCGGTCTACGTGACGTTCCGCGCCAGGATGCGAGCCTGCTCGTCCTGAGCTCGGCCGAGCTGGCCGAGTGCACCTGCCCGGATCACTGCGACCGCGACCACGACCGCGACTAGGAGCCGGCCGTTGACGGGCACGGTCGCCGCCGGGGTCGAGCTTCGCGTGCCCGCCGAAGGGCGCGACGAGGAGCTCCTAAGCCCTGACGCGCTCGCCTTCGTCGCCGAGCTCCACCGTCACTTCGACGGCACCCGCCGCGAGCTCCTGGCCGTCCGCGCCGAGCGGCAGGCTCGGATCGACGCTGGCGAGCTCCCCGACTTCCTGCCCGAGACGCGCGAGGTCCGTGAGAGCGACTGGCGGACCGCGTCCATCCCCGCCGACCTCCAGGACCGGCGTGTCGAGATCACCGGGCCGGCCGACCGGAAGATGGTCATCAACGCTCTCAACTCGGGCGCGCGCTGCTTCATGGCGGACTTCGAGGACGCGAACAGCCCGACCTGGCGGAACAACCTCGACGGCCAGGCGAACCTGATCGACGCGATCGAGCGGACGATCGAGCTCGACACCGGCGAGAAGACCTACCGTCTGGGGGACGAGCCGGCGGTGCTCCTCGTCCGGCCGCGCGGCTGGCACCTGCCCGAGCGCCATGTGCTCGTCGACGGCGAGGAGGTTTCGGGGAGCCTGTTCGACTTCGGCCTCTACCTCTTCCACAACGGCAGGCGCCTCCTCGAGAAGGGCAGCGGTCCCTACCTCTACCTGCCGAAGCTCGAGAGTCACCTCGAGGCGCGGCTCTGGAACGACGTCTTCGACCTGACCGAGGACGAGCTCGACCTCCCGCCAGGCTCGATCAAGGCGACCGTCCTAATCGAGACGATCCTGGCGGCGTTCGAGATGGACGAGATCCTCTTCGAGCTACGCGACCACGCGGCAGGGCTCAACGCCGGCCGCTGGGACTACATCTTCAGCATCATCAAGAAGTTCCGGGCGAGCCCGGACTTCGTGCTCCCCGATCGCGCGCAGGTGACCATGACGGTCCCCTTCATGCGCGCCTACACGGAGCTCCTCGTGAAGACGTGCCACCGCCGCGGCGCCCACGCGATGGGCGGCATGGCGGCGTTCGTCCCGAGCAGGCGCGACGCTGACGTGAACGCGGTCGCGCTGGCCAGGGTGCGGGACGACAAGCGGCGGGAGGCCGGCGACGGCTTCGACGGCACGTGGGTAGCGCACCCGGACCTCGTTCCGGTGGCGCTCGAGGAGTTCGATGAGGTGCTCGGCACGCGGCCGAACCAGGTCGAGCGCCTCCGCGAGGAGGTCGACGTCGCGGCGGCCGACCTCCTCGACGTGCACGTCCCCGAGGGCGAGATCACCGACGAGGGCGTGCGCATGAACGTGAGTGTCGGCCTCCGCTACCTCGAGTCCTGGCTTCGGGGCACGGGGGCCGTCGCGATCTACAACCTGATGGAAGACGCGGCGACGGCCGAGATCTCGCGCTCCCAGATCTGGCAGTGGCTCCGCCACGGCCGCATCGAGCGCGAACGGGTCATCGGCTTCGAGGACGCGGAGCTCGCCGAAGCCGGCGAGGGCCGCTGGGACGACGCTCGCGCGCTCTTCGACGAGGTCGCGCTCTCTGAGGAGCTCGAGGAGTTCCTGACGCTTCCGGCATACAAGCTCATCGACTAGGAGGACATGCGGCATGGACAGGTGGGAAGGAATCGAACGGCTCTATACCGAGGACGAGGTCGAGCGCCTGCGCGGCTCGGTCCGCGTGGAGCACACGCTCGCCCGGTTGGGCGCAGAGCGCCTGTGGCGGCTCCTGAACGAGAAGCCCTATGTCGCGGCGCTTGGCGCGATGACGGGCGGCCAGGCCGTCCAGATGGTGAAGGCGGGCCTCGAGGCCATCTACCTGTCCGGGTGGCAGGTCGCGGCCGACGCGAACGTCGCCGGCCAGACCTACCCCGACCAGAGCCTGTACCCCGTCAACAGCGCCCCCGCGCTCGTCCGGCGTCTGAACCAGGCCCTCGTGCGGGCCGACCAGATCGAGCACGCCGAGGGCAACGGGAACGGCCGCCACTGGCTGGCGCCGATCGTCGCCGACGCCGAGGCCGGCTTCGGCGGGCCCCTGAACGCCTTCGAGCTCATGCGGTCGATGATCGAGGCCGGCGCCGCCGGCGTCCACTTCGAGGACCAGCTCGCCTCGGAGAAGAAGTGCGGCCACCTCGGCGGGAAGGTGCTCGTCCCCACGAGTCAGTTCATCCGCACGCTCTCCGCGGCGCGCCTCGCGGCCGACGTCTGCGACGTCCCGGCGATCCTCGTCGCGCGGACGGACGCGCTCAGCGCGACGCTCCTGACGAGCGACGTCGACGAGCGCGACCACCAGTTTCTGACGGGCGAGCGGACGCCGGAGGGCTACGTCCGCGTCGAGGGCGGGATCGAGTCCGCCATCGCCCGCGGCCTCGCCTACGCGCCCTACGCCGACCTGATCTGGTGCGAGACCTCCACGCCGGACCTCGGCGAGGCGCGCGAGTTCGCCGACGCGATTCACTCCCGCTTTCCCGGCAAGCTGCTCGCATACAACTGCTCGCCCTCCTTCAACTGGAGGCGGCACCTGGACGACGGCGAGATCGCCCGCTTCCAGGAGGAGCTCAGCGAGCTCGGGTACGCGTTCCAGTTCATAACGCTGGCCGGCTTCCACGCCCTCAACGAGTCGATGTTCGAGCTGGCGCGCGGCTACCGCTCCCGGGGCATGAGCGCGTACGTGGAGCTGCAGCAGCGTGAGTTCGAGCTCGAGGAGGTCGGCTACACGGCCACGCGCCACCAGCGCGAGGTCGGTGCCGGCTGGTTCGACCTCGTCGCCCAGGCGGTCAGCGGCGGCGAGAGCTCGACTCTGGCGCTACGCGGGTCGACGGAGGAGGCGCAGTTCGCGGCAGAGTCGCGCTAGGCGTCTAATTCGCAGCCCGCGCAGGACGGGTTGCGGCTATCGTCAAGGGCATGCGGCGTGGATGGCTGCGGGGTTGGCACGTGGTCGTGCTCATCGTGGTCCTCGCGGTCGTGGTGGAGATCCCCCTCGTCGCGTACATCCTCACGCGCGACGACGATTCCTCGGTCGCCGTTGAAACGAATGGGGATGCCTCCACGGAGGCTTCGAGCACTCTGCCGCCGCATCCGATGGCCGGGAGTTTCAAGCCGGACGACACGGAGCTTGCGGACTGCACCGAGCAGATGTGCAACGAGCAGGCCTACGGAAACATCGCCTATCGCCAGGGCCCCAAAGCAGCGCTTGCGCTCGTCGAAGAGCAGTTCGCGGGTGGGGCCGACCCGAACTGCCACCGAATCGTCCACATGATCGGCGCGGCGGCGCTCGCCCGCAACGACGGTAACGTTGCCCGAACCTTCGCCGAGGGTGGGTCGACCTGCTGGTCTGGTTACTACCACGGAGTCCTCGAGCGCGCGTTCGTCGGCGTCGAGTCGTTCGACGCCGACTCGCTGGGTGCGAAGTCCCGCGCGCTCTGCTCGGACCGGCAGGTGCGTGCGTCGTCGTGGCTCAGCTACCAATGCCTCCACGGCCTTGGGCACGGTCTGATGATCACGACCGGATATCAACTCCCGCTTTCCCTCGACGTGTGCAGACGGCTCGCGACCGCGTGGGACCGCACCTCGTGCAAGGGCGGGGCGTTCATGGAGAACTTCGTCACGTCGTACGGGGGCCAGTCACCCTGGGTTCGAGACGACGATCCTCTCTATCCGTGCGATTGGGTGGCCGAAAACGACAAGTACACCTGCTACCAGCAGGCGACCACGAGGATCATCCGGGTGGTCGGGCTGGACTGGGAGAAGATCGCGCAGACGTGCGCCGAGGCGGAGCCCAATTGGATCGACACGTGCTTCGGCTCTTTCGGGCAGAACGCCTCGGTGCAGGGTTTCCGCAAGCCGGAGGCGATCGTCGCTACGTGTGCCGTTGCCCGTCCGTACGGCGGTGAGCAGGAGTGCGTCAGCTACGCGGCGATGGACATAGCCGGCACCTACTCGGGCGGCAAGGAAGCAGCGTCTCTCTGCGAACTGTCTCCCGCCGACCTTCGCAACGGCTGCTACGAGGCGATCGGGCATATGCTCCGCTATCTACGGACCACGCAGGCCGAGAGACGTGCCGATTGTCGCGCGTTGACCTCCGAAGAACAGCACGTTGACCGGTGTATCGCAGGCACGATCAAGACGGCTGCGATTCCCGGCCTCACCGGTTAGGAGTGACGGCAATCTAAAGGGGCTCCCGTGGGAGCCCCTTTAGTCACTTGGCCTGCGCGATCCGGGTCAGCCTACGGCGCCGGAGGCGGAGGCGGAGGCGGCGGTGGCGGTGGCGGTGGCGGTGGCGGTGGCGGTGGCGCGGCACCGCAATCCAGCTCCGACAGCAGGAGCCTGCCCGGCAGATCCGTCTCGGCGCTCAGCAACGTCGCCCCTTCGGGGGTCGAGACGAAGAAGTGCTGGACGTTGGCCAGGACGGTGGTCGGCCCTGTGGTGACCACCAACGTCCCACTGTCGGTGGAGAAGGTCGCCGTCAGCGTGCCGGCGGCGGCACCTCCGGTCTGGTTGTTGACGAAGTGCCAGACAGCGGGTCCGTCGCAGCTCGTGCCGATCTGCGACGGATTGAGAGTTGCCGCCTGCCCGACGGCGACGGCCACCGTCAGCGCGATGACAGCGGTCATGGCCGCCAGCGCGGCGATCACTGGCTTCCTCATACTGCCTCCTCTCGCACGAGGGTCCCGTACCGCAAGACCCAAAAACCCGGCCACGCGCTCTTGTATCACTCTTTACAAGCAAAGTCCAGTCCGTCTTTGCGCCGCTCGAACTCGCAGGAACAGGGAAGTGCCGGGTTCGCCGCTGCTCGAGGATGTCTGCTGCCAAATACTGGATGCATTCGCAAGGGCGATAATGGCCCAGGGATCGCTCAGCAGAAGGGGCAGGTATTTCCTGACGGAGCACTTGCTTCCGTACTCTGAGAGCGGGCCGTCGCAGGGCGCGGAGTTCTGGCCTATTGTTGATCAGGGGGCTTCCGACGAGCCGCTCTCGTCGGGACACGACCTCGCCTCGCCTTCGAGCCAGCCGCCCGTGTAGTCCGGCCAAAAGGACATGGTCGCGACGGTGCGACCGTCCTTCCGGGCGCGGAAAATGGCCTCGGCCTGCTCCGGGTAGCCTGCCGGCTCGATGACGGCGTCCGGGTCGACGCTCACGGAGCTTTCGAGGCTGCTGCGGGCGAGGGCGGCGAGTTCGCTCCGGTCGGTTGCCACTCTCCTCGGCGGGTCGCCGTGCGAGACCTCCGCGGTATCGCAGTCCGTGAGCTCGGTCGAGACCCAGATGCCGGTGTCGGCCACGTCGAACGTTGCCCCCCGGACGGCGTCGACGCTCTCGTAGCACGTCGCAGTCCACGTCCCCGGGCCGATGGTGAGGACGTGGCTCGAGAGCCCGGGCGGCCCGCCGGCGCCGATGCCGCCGCTCGGGCCTCGCTCGATCGTGACGTGCGCCCTGCCGTCCGTCTCGTTCCGCAGCTCGAGGTGGACGCCGTCGCGCCGTGCCTCGACGATCGGCGTGGCGACGCGGGTGCCGTCCTCGGCACAGGTCACGCGCGCCACCGGCGAGGCCGTTCCGGCCGGGCGCACGTCCTCGTCACCCGCGCCGCAGCCGGCGGCGAGGGCGGCGAGCGCTGCGACGAAGGCCAGGGACGCTACGGCTCTGATCCTCATGTCGATTAGACGGCCGATTCGCGCACCGGGTTCCCGTCTCCGGCTATAAACGCACGAGCCGATGGTCCTCTACGACGCGCTCAGCCGCCGCAAGCAAGAGCTTCCGCAGCCGCCCGGCCCGATCCGCATGTACGTCTGCGGGCCGACGGTGTACCAGCGGATCCACGTCGGCAACGCCCGGCCGTACGTCGTCTTCATCTGGCTGAAGCGCTGGCTCGAGCACCAGGGCTACGACGTCGCGCTGGTCGAGAACGTCACGGACGTGAACGACAAGATCTACGAGGCCGCCGAGAAGCAGGGGATCGGGAGCGAGGAACTCGCGGCCGCGGCGACGCAGTGGTACGTCGAGGACACCGACGACCTCGGCCTCGGCCGGCCCGACCACGAGCCGCTCGCGAGCGAGACGATTCCGGAGATCGTGGCCCTGATCGAGGAGCTCGTCGGCAGGGGGCTGGCGTACGAGTCGCAGGGCGACGTCTACTTCCGCGTCGCGGCGTACCCGAGCTACGGCGAGCTCTCCGGGGCGAAGCTCGAGGACATGGTCGCCCAGGAGCCGAGCGACCTGAAGGAGGATCAGCGCGACTTCGCCCTCTGGAAGGCGACGAAGCCCCACGAGGACACCTGCTGGCCCTCGCCGTGGGGGCTCGGGCGGCCGGGGTGGCACATCGAGTGCTCCGCGATGGCCGAGAAGCTCTTCGGGCCCGTCTTCGAGATCCACGGCGGCGGCATCGACCTCCGCTTCCCGCATCACGAGAACGAGCTCGCGCAGTCGCGCGGCGCCGGACGGGAGTTCGCGCGGCTCTGGGCCCACAACGGCATGCTCGAGCTGGCCGAGGAGAAGATGTCCAAGTCGGTCGGCAACATCGTCTCGCTCCGCGAGGCGCTCGACACCTACGGCCGGGAGGCGCTGCTCGTACTCTTCCTCAGCGCCCACTACCGCAGCCCCCTTGAGTATTCCGACGAGGCGATGGAGGCAGCGCGCACCCAGGCCGAGGACTTCAGGACGGCGTTCCGCGTCGCCGCACAGACGGGGGACGTTCCCTCCTGGGACGAGCTCGCGTCCGCGCTCGACGACGACTTCAACACGCCGCTGGCGCTCTCGATCCTCCACGCCTGGCGCTCTGCCGGCGAGCTCGACCTGCTGAAGCGAGGCCTCGCGATCTTCGGTCTCGGAGTGGAGTCCGCCGGCCACGCCCCTCCCGAGGTCATCGGGCTCGCCGAGGAGCGGCAGGCGGCGCGCAGGGCGAGGGAGTTCGACCGGGCCGACGAGTTGCGGGCCGAGATCGAGCGTCTCGGGTGGGAGGTGCAGGATGTCTCCGACGGCTTCCGCCTGATCCCGAAGGCGTGACGCGGGAGCTCGTCTACGGCCGGCAGCCCGTCCGCGAGGTCCTTCGCGCGGGCAAGCGCCAGGTCCTCGAGCTCCTCGTGACCGAGCGCGCCCTCGGCTCGGAGCCCTGGCTCCGGGAGGTCTCGGGCCTCCGCGTACAGGTCCAGCGCGAGGGTCGCCTCACCGAGGCGGCCGGGACGAGAGAGCACCAGGGCGTTGTCGCTTTCTGCGAGCCGTACCGCTATGCCGTCGCCCACGAGCTCGCGGCCCGCGCGAGCCCCCTCGTCGTCTGCCTGGACCAGGTCACCGACCCGCAGAACCTCGGCGCCGTCGTCCGGAGCGCCGAGGGCGCGGGCGCGAGCGGCGTGGTCATCACGGAGCGGAATGCCGCGCGTGTGACGCCCGCCGTCTGCAAGGCGTCGGCCGGCGCCGTCGAGCATCTGCCGGTGGCCGTCGTGGTCAACCTCGGCCGCTACCTCGAGGAGATCAAGGGGCCGCAGCTGTGGGTCTGGGCGGCTGACGGCGGCGCCGAGACCCCCGTGTGGAACGCCGACCTCACGGGCGGCGTTGCGCTCGTGTTCGGCGCCGAGGGGCGAGGCCTTCGGCCGGGAGTTCGGCGGACATGCGACGACGCCTTCCGCGTCCCGCTGGCCGGGAGAGTCGAATCGCTGAACGTGAGCGTCGCGGCCGGCATCGCCGTCTTCGAGGCGGCGAGGCAGCGCCGCGGCGGGTGAGGGCGGCCCGGGGCCCGCTCCTCGCCTTCGCCGTCTTCGGCGCCTACTGGGGCGCCTGGGGGGTGCTCGTCCCGGCCGTCAAGGAGCAGGTAGGCGCCTCTCTGACCCAGCTCGGCCTCGCGCTCCTGGCGGTCGCGCTCGCTGCGCTCCCGGCCATGCTGATCACCGGACGCGTCGTGGATCGCGTCGGCCCAAGGATCCTTCCGCTGACGCTGGTCATCTTCGCCGCCGCGGTCCTCTTGCCCGCTCTGGCGAACTCGGTCTGGCAGCTTGGCCTCGCACTCGTCGTCGTCGGGCTGGCCTCGGGCGCTCTCGAAGTGGTCATCAACGTGGCGGCGACGAACGTCGAGACCTCGGGAGGCCCCCGGGTCATGCAGGTCGCACACGCCCTCTTCTCGGCCGGGTTCCTCGTCGCCGCGGTGGCGGTGGGGGTCGCACGAGGGGCAGGGGCGGGGCCGCTGCCGATCCTCGCCGTGATCTCGGCGGCGGCTCTGGTCGCGGCGGCCGCCAATCGGGGGTACCCCGCATCGACCCGGCGTGTCTCCGTGCGGCGGTTCACCTTCTCGCGGCGGCTTCTCGTCCTCGGCCTGCTCTGCGCGCTCGCGTTCCTCGTCGAGGGCGGCATCGAGGGCTGGAGCGCGCTCTTCCTCGAGACCGAGCTCGAGGCAGCTCCGGCGGTGGGCGGCCTCGGCCCCGGCTTCTTCGCCGCTGCGATGGTGGCGGGGCGCCTGGTCGGCCAGGGGCTCGAGCTCCGCGTCGGCGACCGCCGCCTGCTCGCCGGCGGCGCCGCGACGGCCGCGATGGGGCTCGGCCTCGCAGCGGCTGCGCCGTCGATACCGGTGGCCCTGCTCGGCTTCGCACTGGGCGGGGCCGGAGTCTCGGTCGCTGCGCCGACGCTGTTCGGCGCTGCAGGTCGTGGGGCCTCCGAAGCCGAGCGTGGGAGCGCGGTCGCCTCGGTCACCACCATCTCCTACCTGGGCTTCCTTGCAGGCCCGCCCCTGATCGGCGCTGTCTCCGGGGCAGTGGACCTGCGCGCCGGGCTCGGCCTCCTTTCCGCGATCGCGCTGCTCCTTGCCGTGGCGGCCGCCTCGGCTCGCGGGACGCTCTCTGCCGTCGGCCGCAGGCATCCTTAGGCGATGCTCTACCTCTTCGACGGGTACAACATCCTCCACGCCGGGGGCTTCGGCGACCGGCGCGAACTCGTGGACGCACTGGCCAGCTTCGTCGCCGTCCGTGGGGCGCGGGGCGTCGTCGTCTTCGACGGAGTCGGAGAGGACGCGGCGTACGGCGCCCTCGAGGTCCGCTTCGCCTCGCCGGCCGACCCGCTGCTCGAGCGCCTCGCCGCCGACCACCGCCGGCACGAGGAGGTGTGGGTCGTCTCCTCCGATCGCGCCGTACGCGGGACGGCGGGGCAGGAGACGCGCCGCCTCTCGTCGAAGGCGTTCGTGCAGGAGCTCGCCTCGGACCGGGCGAGCGGCCCCGGTCGGACCGCCGGCCTCGGGCGCTCTCAGATCGAAGACGCACTGGACGAGGAGACGAGGGAGCGGCTCGAGCGGCTTCGCCGGAACCGTTGAAGTTTCCTGGGCTCCCTGCTACGATCGAGACCTCAACTTGAGGGTTAGGGTTTGTGGAGAGGCCTTTTCGGCCCTCCGAAACCGCTCCCAGGAGGAACGTCCGTGGCCCGCCGTCAGCCCGCAGCAGCCCGCACCGCTCAAGAGCGCAGTCAGCGAGAGCTCGCCGATCTCCAGCTCGTCATGCGGGCGAGGAACGGCGACGAGGCCGCGATGGACGCGCTCATCCGCCGCTACACGGGCTTCGTCAGGCTGAAGGCCAGCTCGTACTTCCTGGTCGGCGGCGAGTCCGACGATCTCAACCAGGAAGGCCTGATCGGGCTCTACAAGGCCGTCCGCGACTTCCGCGCCGACAAGGAGACGTCGTTCCGGAGCTTCGCGGAGCTCTGCATTACCCGTCAGATCATCACGGCGATCAAGACGGCGACGCGCTTCAAGCATGCGCCGCTCAACACGTACGTCTCCTTCAGCCAGACCCCGGCCGGCCAGGACGACGGCGAGTGCACGCTGGGGGACGCGCTCCCGGGTCCCGGCGTCGACGACCCGGCCGTCTGCGTCATCTCGACGGAGGAGCTTCAGAGCCTCATCTTCTGCCTGGGGACGGGCCTCTCGTCCCTCGAGTCGGACGCCCTCCGCCTCTATCTGGAGGGCAACTCGTACGAGGAGATGGCCGAGGAGCTCGGCTGCGACACGAAGACGATCGACAACGCGCTCCAGCGCGTGAAGCGCAAGGTGCTCCAGCACCAGTCGAGTCGCGCCGTCCTCGACGATTAGCGGCCGCCGGCGGGCGGCTACGATTGGTCGGCCGCGCCGGAGTAGCTCAGCTGGTAGAGCAACCGCCTTGTAAGCGGTAGGTCGTGGGTTCGAGTCCCTCCTCCGGCTTTCGTTCGACTAATCCCGCGCGAACGGCGCCGACACGTACCGCGGGACGACCATTGCCCAGGCATTGAGGACGAGCTCGCGCATCTCCTCGTCGTCGATCGCCTCGAGCCGCACGCGCGCCCAGTTGAAGCGCAGCTCCGACTCGATCGGGAGCATGAACTTGTCCGGCTCGTTCTCGACGAGGGCCGGGCGCCACTCCTTGGGGAAGCCGAAGCCCATGACCTTCTGGTCGCGTGAGAAGTCGACGAAAACGATCCGGCCTACCCGGAACTTGACGCGGCCGCGAACGAACACCTCGTACGCCCGTGGCAGCGTGAGCGCGAAGGCGCGCACATCGGCGACCGTGACGCCCATCGGTCGCTTGCCCACCCGATCACTGTAGAGGGTCTCGCGGCGTCGGATCTACGCCGCGAAAGCGACCGCGGCCCGCGCGTCGGCGCGGGAACGGACTGCGGCCGCGAGCTCGTCGACCACCTCGGCGAGCTCGGCGCGGATGTCCTCGTCCAGCAGGCGCCCGTCCCCGTCGAAGCGCTCGGCGGCGTGTCGGGCGGTGACCTCGGTCTCCAGGACACGGGCGCCGATCGTCGCCAGGACCTTGCGGAGCTCGGCTTGCGCCCATACCGCCCCGAAGGCGCCCGTCGAGGCCCCGATGACGGCCGCGGGCTTGTGGCGAAGCGGATTCGTCGCAACGGGTCGGGAGACCCAGTCGAGGGCATTCTTCAGGTGCCCCGGAATCGAGGCGTTGTACTCGGGCGTGGCGATGAGGACGGCGTCGGCGCCGGCGACGGCCGAGCGGAGCTCCGCGACCGCCGCCGGCGCCTCGGCCGTATCGTCGTCCTGGTCGTAGGGCGGCACCCCCTTCAGGCCCTCCCAGGTCTCCAGCTCCACGCCGGCAGGCAAGACCTCACCGGCTGCACGCAGCAGGCTGGTGTTGTAGGAGTCCCGGCGCAGGCTGCCGGAGATGCCCAGGATCCTCATCCCTCAGGCGGCCTTAACGAACTGGAGCTCGGCGGTGATCGCGACCTCGTTCCCGAGCGCGGGGTCGCCGGTCGGGAGCGGGTTGTTCCAGTCCAGCCCGAACTCGGTACGGTCGACGGTCACGGCGACCGTCATGCCGACCCGCGTGTTGCCCCAGGGATCTTCGATCGGAGGGACGATCGTGCCGGTCAGCGTGACCGGCTTCGTCACGCCCTTGATCACGATCTCGCCCTCGATCGTGAGCTCTTCGCCCTCGAGCCTCAGATCCTCGGCTCGGAAGAGGAGCTCGGGGTGGGACTCGGCGTCGAAGAAGTCGGGGCTCTGCAGGTGGGCGTTCAGGTTCTCGTCCTTGACGTCGACGCTCCCCACCTGGGCGCTGCCCTCGAGCGTGGTGCCTCCGTCGTCGGCGACCTCGAGCGTCGCGGACGCGTCCCGGAACGCTCCCTTGAAAATCCCGGCGAGGTAGGCGACCTCGAAGCCGACCACGGAGTGAACCGGGTCCGTGCTCCATGTCCCGGCGGGTGCGATCGTGCTGGTCGTTGTTGCGCTCATCCCTCTCCTAACTTCTTGATTCGAATACTATTGAGATCGCAAGGAACTCTAGCACGAGGAACTTGAGGGCGCAAGTGTCTGTCACGGGAACTTCTCACACGCCGGCCGTCGATGCGTACACAAGGCTGCTGCGCGCGCACGCGTCGACTACCCGCTGCCTCAGCTCCCGGCTTCTCGCCGACCACGGCCTCAGCATCAACGACTACGAAGCCCTGCAGCTGCTCTCACAGGCGGAAGGCCGAGTCCTCAAGCGGGTCGAGCTCGCCCGGCGCCTCGTGCTCTCGCCGTCCGGAGTCACTCGGCTGCTCGATGGGCTGGAGGCGTCCGGCCTCGTCGAACGGGCCTCGTGCCCGACCGACCTGCGCGTGACCTACGCCCGGCTGACCGACTCCGGCGCATGCGCGCTCGGGCGCGCGGCCGGCGACCACGAGCGCGCCGTCGCCGCACTGCTCGAAAGGCACCTGAGCGACGACGAGATCGAGACGCTTGGCGAGCTCCTCGGCAAGCTCCCTGACCGCTGAGCTCGGCGTTCGCCCCGGCGTGGCGCCCCAGAACCGACGGAATTCACGCTTTCGCAGCCTCGTTTAACGAGGTGTATGCGTACGATCAAGGACATCCGGAACGAGCTCGAGCGTGCCGTCGAACGGCGCGCCGAGCTCTGGCAGGAGCTCAACGACGGCGTCGATCCCGCCAAGTCGGCCGAGGCCGCCGAGCTCTCCAAGCAGATCGACGAGCTGTGGGCCGAGGCGCGCGCCCTGCGTGCCCACGACCGTTTCGGCCCGTCGGATGCAATCCGCGCCCGCGCGCGGGCCGAAGAGCGGCTCGAGCGCGACTCGCGGCGACTCAAGGCCGCCTGAGGACGGCCCGGAGAAGGCGGCTCAGGCCGCCTTCTCCTCTGCTGGTGACACCCGGTCTGCCGCGAGCGGCATCAGGTAGCCGCAGCGTGTGCACATGACGACGATCACGGGGATCGAGTCCTTGCCGTTGCCCGACGAGCTCAGCTCGCAGGGCTGCTGTCCGACCCCGAGCCGATCCACCGCCTTGCACAGCGGGCAGGAGACCGCGTAGCGAGCCAGGTGTTCCTCGACGAGGGCGACGTCGATGCCGGCGGCCGCAGATTTCGCCATGCTCCGACCGTAGCGCCGTCGGCGTACGCGGTCATTCCCCCGTTCGGGGAGGAGCGCCGGGAGCCACCATGAGCGTCGGCGGCACAATGAGAGGCATGCACGGCCACCACGACCACGGAGACCTTCGCGTAAGCGGCGCCGCGGACCGCAGGCTGCTCGCGCTCTCGCTCGCGCTCCTCCTCGGGTTCATGGTCGCCGAGGTCGTCTTCGGCATCCTCGCGAGCTCGCTGGCGCTGCTCGCCGACGCGGGCCACATGCTCACCGACGCGGCGGCTCTCGCGCTGGCACTCCTCGCGGCCTCGCTTGCGGCCCGGCCGGCGGGTGGGCGCTGGACGTTTGGCTTCGGGCGTGTGGAGATTCTCGCGGCGCAGGCCAACGGGATCACGCTGCTGCTCTTCGGTGTCTGGATCGTCTACGAGGCGATCCGCCGGCTGATCGAACCGCCCGAGGTCGACGCCGCAGTCGTCGGGATCGTCGCGGCCGCCGGCATCGTCGTGAACCTCGTCGTCGTCGCGCTCCTCTCCCGCGCGCGCCGGCAGAGCCTCAACGTTCGCGGTGCCTACCTGCACATCGTCACCGACCTGGCCGCCTTCGTCGGCACGGGGGTCGCCGCGCTCCTCATCCTCCTCACCGGCTGGAACCGGCTCGACCCCGTCGCGTCGCTGCTCGTCGCGGGGCTCATGTTCGCCGCGTCGTGGTCCCTTTTACGCGAATCGGGGCGGATCTTCCTGGAGGGCGCTCCGGCCTCGGCGCCGCCCGCCGACGTCGGTCCCGCGATAGCGGCCCATCCCGGAGTCGTCGAGGCGCACGACCTCCACGTCTGGACGGTCACCGACGGCTTCCCCGCGCTCTCCGCGCACGTGCTCGTCCAGCCCGGCGCGGACTGCCATCGCATCCGGCTCGAGCTCGAGGCTCTCCTCCACGAGCGGTTCGCGATCGACCACACGACGCTTCAGGTCGAGCACGTCGGAACCGCTCGCGGCCTCGAGATCAGCCGGACGGGGTCGGGCGAGGACCAGCTGCTAGCCTGAGCGCGTGCTCGGACTGTTCGCGGTCATCCAGGTTCTGCTTTCCGCCGCCCTCATCGTCCTCGTGCTCCTGCACTCGGGCCGGGACACGGGCTTCGGCGGCCTCGGGTTCACGCCGGCCTCTCAGGGAGGCCAGCACATCGTCGAGCGGAACCTCACGCGTCTGACGGTGTTCGTCGCGCTCCTCTTCGCCGCCAACACGGTCGTCCTCTTCTACCAGTTCGACTAGCTCCGCCCGCCGGCGATGGCGGCGACGAGCTTGATCGTCTCGCTGCCTGCGAGCTCGGTCGCAAGGCCGTCGCGGTCGCGGGCGTCCACGCCGTCGACGTAGACGTTCACGAGCCGCCGGAGGTCGCCGTGCTCGTCGAGGACGAGGTTCGCGACCGGCAGCTCGCGCAGGGCCTCCCCGAGGGTGCCGGCCTCGAGCTCGAAGCGGTTGCGCCCGCCGGCCTCGGCGGCGAGGAGAGAGGGAAGGAGGACTACGGCCACCTAAGAGCTTGGAGCGGCTTCGACGGAGAGGATCGGCGGAAGCTGGGCGGCCGCCTCGACCCACGTGCCGCCGGCGTCCGGGGAGACGAACACCGAGCCGCTCTGGGTGCCGAGGTAGATCCCGGGCGGGTCGAGCCGGTCCGAGGAGAAGCCCTCGCGCATGACCGCTCCCCACGCGCGCTGCGGCAGACCGTCGGTGAGGAGCTCCCACGAGGACCCTCCGTCCCGCGTCCGGTAGACACCCAAACGCCCATTCGGTGTCACCCGGTTCTCGGAGCTCTCCTCGGGCACCACGAACGCGGTGTCGGGCTCGCGGTGGTCGAGCGCGAGCGGGAAGCCGAAGCCGCTCGGGAGCCCGTTGCCCTCCAACCGCTCCCAGCTCCCGCCGCGGTCGTCCGAGCGATAGACGCCGCAGTGGTTCTGCTGCCACAGCCGCTCCGGCCGCGCCGGGTGGACGAGCAGCTTGTGCACGCACTGGCCCAGCTCGGGGAAGGGATCCGGAAGGAAGTCGGCCGCCGTGCCCTGGTTCGCCGGCGTCCAGGTCTCGCCGCCATCCTCGCTCCTGAAGACGCCGGCGGCGGAAATGCCCACGTACATGCGGCCCGGCTCGTCCGGGTCGAGTGCGATCGAGTGGCAGCACATGCCGCCCGCGCCGGGGTGCCAGCGGTCGCGAGTCTCGTGGCGCACGATGCCGTCGACGGGCGTCCAGCTCGCCCCGCCGTCGTCGGTGCGGAAGAGGGCGCCGGGCGCCGCGCCGAGCCAGAGCCGACCGTCCTCGCCCTCGCGCCCGGGCTCGACGTGCCAGGTCTTCTCGAGCGTCAGGCCGGTGTCCTCGGGAAGCCCGAGCTCCTCGGCCCGAGCCCAGGTCTCGCCCCGGTCGGCCGAGCGATGGACCGTGGCGCCGTAGACCTCGCTGTTGGTGGCCGCTTGGATCGTCCCGTCGCGCGGGTCGGCGATCGCGTGGAAGATCGACCAGCCGGTGAGGACGGGGCCGGCGAGCTCCCACTCGCGCCGGTCGTCGTCGCTCTCGAGCAGGAAGAGCCCCTTGCGCGTGCCGACGAGAACGAGAACGCTCATCAGAGCCCCGGGCCCGACCCCGTGCCGACCACCGTGAACGCGCTCGTCGCCACCGCGGGCACGAGCGTACCGAATGGGTAGCGCTCGTCGTAGAAGTCGCTGCGGTTGACGAGAGTGACGTCCGTCGTCGAGCCGAGCAGCCCGGCGGCAAGCGCGGGGAAGGGCGTCGTGAAGCGGAGGTTGACGACCGGCGTCGTCACCTTGCCTCCCTCGATGCGGAAGGTGCCGTCGCGCGTCATGCCGGTGATGATTCCCTCCCGCGGGTCGACGACGCCGAGGTAGTGGAGGCGGGTCACGTAGATGCCGTCGTCGACGAGCTCGGCGAGCTCGTCGGCCGACCCGGCCTCACCGCCGGCCATCGAGAGGTTGAAGGGGATCGGCCCGAAGGCCTGCGCGGGCGGCGCTAGCGCGTGTCCCGTCGAGACGTGGCCGTCCCCGGCCTGCTTTGCGCTGCGCCGGTCCCAGACGACATTGCGAGCCACGCCGTCCTCGACCATGAGCACGCGCTGCTTGGGGACGCCCTCCAGGTCGAACGACTTCGGGTAGTTGCGCCGGTCGAGCCCGTCGTCCCAGAGGGTGAAGCTCTCGTCGAAGATCTTCTCGCCGAGCCTCCCGGAGAGGTAGCTGCGTCCTTCGAGCAGGGCGAGCGCGTTCAGCGAGGTGAAGGCGAAGTAGAAGAGGAGCTCCGAGATCGCGTACGGCTCGAGCACCGCGCGGAAGGTCTGGGGCTCGACCGGTGTCGCGCCGCGCGTGCGGGCCGCCTTCTCCGCGGCCTCGCTCGCCACGGCGGCCGGGTCGAGGTCCGATGCGCGCCAGGACGTGGCCTCCGCGTATCCCGACGAGTCGTCGTCGGCGGCGAGCGTCAGCACGCTCGCGTCGGTCATGGCCTGAGAGACCGCGAGGCCGGTCGTCGATGCGACCGCGATCTCCGTGACACCGCACGTGTAGTAGCCGTAGAGCCCGAGGTCGGGCGCAGCGGCGATCGCCGCTGCGGCCGCCGCCGCCTGGCCCTCCGGCGACAGGGCCGCCGTCGCTTCGTCGTAGCCCTCGACCGGGGGAAGGGGCTCCGGTTCCTGGAGGCCAGCGAATCCCGGGTCGACGGGGGAGCTGTCGGCGGCGGCGGCGGCGTGGCGCGCCGCGTCGGCGAGGCCCTCGTCGTCGGTGCGGTTGGTCGTCGCACAGCCGACGCGGCCGTTCCTGACCACGCGCAGCGTGACGGCCTCGTCGCGAATCAGGGTCGGCTGGTGGACCGCGGAGGCGGCGAAGCGGGCAAACCCGGAGCTCTCGACGTGAACCGACGCGTCGGCCTCGTCGCCCTCGGCGGCCTTGACGGCACGCTCGGCCAGCTCGAGGGCGCGAGTCACGAACGGACGCCCACCTGGACGTCGCGGAAGCGCGCGGGCGACGTGCCGTGGGAGACGTGGGCGTGCTGGCCCGGCTGGCCCTTGCCACAGTTGGTGAGGCCGAACATCCTCCACTCCTCCGGCCCGGCCACGGCGTCGAGCCTCCCCCAGAACTCCGGGGTGACGCCCATGTACGTCGGGTCGCGCAGCATCTTGCCCAGCTTTCCGTTCTTGATCTCCCACGCCACCTGCGTGCCGAACTGAAAGTTGAGGCGCTTGTCGTCGATCGACCAGCTCTTGTTCGTGCAGAGGAAGAGGCCGTCGTCGACCTCGGCGAGCAGGCCCTCCAGGCTCCCGGCGCCGGGCTCGAGGTGGAGATTCGACATGCGGACGAGCGGCATGCGGCTCCAGTTGTCCGCGCGCATCGAGCCGCCGAGGTCGCGCCCGATCCGGACCGCGGTCTCGCGCGAGGCGAGATAGCCGGTGAGAACGCCGCCCTCGACGACCGGCTGACGGCGGGCCGGCGAGCCCTCGTCGTCCCAGCGGAACGTGCCCAGCCCCAGCGGCGTGGTCGGGTCAGCGGTGATGTTCATGTGCTCCGAGCCGTAGCGGAGGGCGCCGAGGTCGTCCGGCTTGAGGAAGCTCGTGCCGGCGTAGGCCGCCTCGGTCCCGTAAACGCGGTCGAGCTCGGTCGGATGGCCGACCGACTCGTGCACCTGGAGCACCATCTGCTCGGCGTCGACGACGATCGTCGTGACGCCGGAGGGGCAGGGATCGGCGGTGAGGAGCGCCGCCGCCTCCTCGCCGACCCGCGGCGCCTCCCGGTGGAGCCCGAGGCCCTCCACGAACTCCCAGCCGGCCTGGGCGCTCGACCCGCCGTGCGCGCTCGGGAAGCTGCGGTTCTGGACGCGCCCGTCGTCGGAGACCGCGAGCGCGTCGATGCCTCCGCCGCACTCCACGAAGCGCTGCGTGACGGTCGCGCCCTCGCTGGAGCGGAAGACGCGCTCCTCGCGCATCGCGCGGACGGTCGCCTCGGTGATCTTCACCTCAGGCCGATGCATGCCCTCCTCCGCGCGCAGGCAGAAGGCGATCTTCTCCTCGAGCGGCACGTCGACCGGGTCGCGCTCGACCGTGGGCGCGTAGTCGCCGGTCGCAGGCGGGAGCGGAGCGAGCTCGACGCGCGCGCCAGCCCGCTTGGCGCTCGCCTTCGCGAACGCCACGGCCTGGGCCGCGGCATCGCGGGCGCCTTCCTGGGAGAGGCGAGGGTCGCCCGCGAAGCCCCAGGCGCCGTCGACCAGGACCCGGACTCCGATGCCCTCGGTCTCGGAGTCAGAGACCGAGTCCACCTCGCCGTTCTTCGTCGCCAC
>DATIBF010000094.1:0-8226 GCA_035457655.1 Gaiellaceae bacterium | reverse complement strand
TGAGGATCTCCGAGACGGCCGCGGTGAGCTCGTTGACCGAGCTCACAGGCCGGCCTCCGGCCTGTGAGCATGGGGAGGGTGTGTGAGGGAACCGGGAGGTTCCCTCACTGGATCAAAGAAGGAGGCACGTGGGGGAAACATGGTTGGACCGAGCCGAAGGCGAAGGACGCTCACTCGCGGGCTCCGGTGACCGCGCCCTCATAGCCCGGAGCCTCGGCGATCCCGGGCACGGCGACCACCTCGTTGCCGCGGACGACGAGCGGCCAGGCCTCACGCTCGGAGCGGGGCACCTTGGCGTCGACGAAGACGTCCTGGATCTTGCGGCCGTGCCCGGCGAGCCGGTCGCCCGGGCGCCAGCCGCGCACCTGAAGGCCCGGGCGGGTGGACTCGAGCGTCCAGCCCCCCCAGCGCACCCGGCCCTCGAGCGGCACCGGGCCGCGCTCGAGCCAGACGCTTTCGTACTCCCTCACCGCCACGCGGCCGTCGCCCAGGTCGAGACGCTTCGATCCCTCACGAGAGGCGAGCAACTCTAACATCGCTCTCTCGACCGGTCTGGGCAGCCGTTCGCCCTCCTCGAGCGCGGCCAGCACGTTCCGCTCGGCGGCGGGATGGAGGCGCCGCAGTGCGGGCAGGATCTCGGCGCGGATGAGCCCCCGCGCGGTGTCGGGGTTGGTGGAATCGACGCGAACCTCGAGGCCCTCGGCGCGACAGTACGCCTCGGTCTCCTCCCGCCACACGGTCAGCAGCGGGCGCGCGACGCCGTCGTCGCGCCGGACGCGGATCCCGGTCGTCGTCCCGCTGGTCGCGAGGCGGTAGAGGATCGTCTCGACCTGGTCCGAGGCCGTGTGACCGGTCGCGCGGAGGCGGCCGGCGCCCACGGCGTAGCGAAGCTCGCGCAGCTCCGCCTCGGTGGCCCGGCCGGCGGGCCGCGCCTCGACGACCTCCGCGCCGAGGCTTTCGGCACAGACGCGGGCGTCCACCTCGGATTCCTCGCCGCGAAGCCGGTGGTTCACGTGGAGGGCGGAGACGCGGTAGCCGAGCGCCCGGAGCGAGTGCCAGAGGCACGTCGAGTCCGCCCCGCCAGAGACGAGGCACGTGACCTCGCCGCCGGGCGCGATCAGGTCGTGCCGGCGGACGTGCTCCTCGATCCGCGCGCGCAGCGCCGCGGTGTCCACAGGGTGATCGTAGTCAGTCTCAGCGGCCGCGAAGCGGCAAAGGCTGAGACAGGGAGGAAGGGAGCAGCACCGCCGCTGCCTTCCGATCACAAGGCTTCAACGGCGGCGCTTTCCGATCACTGCCGCCTACAGGAGCGGCGCGGGGCGGCAGCGGTCGGGCCGCACCGCCGGATCCGCCTGCGCCGGAAGGGGCGTGGCGGCGTCCGCAGGCGGGTGCGCGCGCACCAGGCCTTCGCGTTCCTCATCGGAGGCCGGGCAGGTAGCCGGCAGGGTCGGCGCCGCAGGTGAGCGCTGCCGCAGTGAGGGTGACCCTCAGCAACTCAAGGAGATCATCGGCCGTCTGCCTGGGGACGGCAATCACCCCTTCGAGCGCCTAAGAGGATGAGGAACGATGCCGGGTCACATCCCCGTTAGGCGCTCTCAAGCGAAGATGAGGGACCGGTAGGTGATCGTCCGCCGCATCCCGATCGTGTCGTAGAGGGCGATCGCGGCGGCGTTCTCGGGGCGGACGAAGAGGCAGACCGCAGGCGTCGCCTCGAGGAGGAGACGACACAGATCGGACAGCCCGCGTGTGCCGTATCCCTGCCCGCGCAACTCGGGCTCGACCCAGACCTGCTGGAGCTGGACGGCATCCGACGTCCATGCCGAGGCCTCGGCCTTGAAGAGGATGCGCCCGTCCTCCGTCCAGATCCAGCTGCGCCCTTCCTCCACCTGCGCCCGCGTGCGCCACTCGAAGAGGGCGGGGTCCCGCGCGTACGCGTCGACCCCCACCTCCTCGCGATACGCCTCCGCGGCGGCGGCGACCAGCGCGTCGAGGTCGTCGAGCGTGGCCGCGCGCAGGCCGCTCCGCCCCTCCCGCGGCGGTCGCTCGAGCACGTAGACCGGCTGGCCGGGGCGGTCGTCCAGCGGCTGGGGAAAGGCGTAGCGGACGACGTCCCAGAGCTCTGTGACGGCGCCCTCCTCCCCCACGACCATGCGCGGGTCTCCCTTCGTCACCAGCTCGGCGAAGGCGGCGCAGCCCGGCCCCGAGGGGACGAGGTTGGCGCCGAGGTGGAGGAGCGCGGTCAGCCGCCGCGCTTCCCGGATGCCGGCGAAGCGTCCCAGGCCGCGCCGGGCCACATCCTCCAGGAACACGCGCTCGATGGGATCCTCGGCGCAGAACGCAAGGACTTGCGGGAGCCGAGGGCGCTTGACCAGGCGCACCATGCCCGGGGACGATACCCCCATGCCCATTCACGTTCGCGCGGAGCCCGGCGACTACGCCGAGGCCTGCCTTCTCCCCGGCGACCCGCTGCGCGCCAAGTACGTGGCGGAGACGTTCCTGGAGGACGTCAAGCAGCGAAACTGGGAGCGCGGGATGCTCGGCTTCACGGGGACGTTCCGCGGCAAGCCGGTCTCCGTCCAGGCGACCGGCATGGGCTGCCCGTCGGCTGCCATCGTCGTCGAGGAGCTCGTCATGCTCGGCGTCAAGCAAATGCTCCGCATCGGCACCTGCGGCGGCCTCCAGCCCGACCTGAAGCTCGGCGACCTGATCGTTGCGATCTCGGCGGTGCCCGCGGATTCGACCGCGCTCCACATTGCCGGCGAGATCCACGCGCCTACCGCCGACTGGGGACTCGTCCACTCCGCAGTCCACGCGGCGAAGGAGCTGCGCAAGCCGGTGCGGGTCGGGCCGATCGTCTCGAGCGACGTCTTCTACAACTCCGACGACGGGCAATACCAGCGCTGGTCGGATCGGGGCGTCCTCGCCGTCGAGATGGAGGCGGCCGTCCTCTTCACGCTCGGCGCGCTCCGCAAGGTGCAGACGGGGTGCCTGCTGACGGTCAGCGACATCGTCGTCGAGGGCGAGTTCGTCCGCATCAGCGACGAGGAGATGAAGGCGGCGGTCGACCAGATGACCGAGCTGGCTCTGGAAGTCGCGACGGACGGGTGAGCTCCGGGGTCGTCTTCGTCGTCAACCCGGCCTCGGCGAACGGGTCGACGCGGAGGCGCTGGCCGGAGATCGCCCACCGCGCCGCTGAGCTCGGCCTCGCCGGCGAATCCCTCCTGAGCGAGCGGCCCGGTCACGCCGCGGAGCTGGCCCGGCACGCAGGCGAGGCGGGAGCGCGCCTCGTGGTGGCGGTGGGGGGCGACGGAACCGTGAACGAGGTGGTCAACGGGCTGCTCGCGGTCGACGGCTCCCGCCCCGAGCTGGCCGTGATCCCGCGGGGCACGGGAACCGACTTCGTCCGCCATTTCAAGATCCCGACGGATCTGGACGGCGCCGTCCGCGTCGCGGCTTCCGGCAGCGGGCGGGCCATCGACGCCGGCCGCATTGCGTACCGGAGCTGGAGCGGCGAGAACGCGTCCGCCTACTTCGTCAACAGCGCGAGCGCCGGGATGAGCGGCGCGGTCGCGCAGCGGGCGAACTCGGCCTCCAAGGCACTCGGCGGGAAGGCGTCGTTCCTCTATGCGACGCTCGCGGTCTTCATGCGCTGGCACGCGAGCGAGATGGAGGTCGAGGTCGACGCCGAGCGCCGCTCGGGGCTCATGTACGACGCGATCGTGGCCAATTGCCGCTACCTCGGCGGCGGCATGGCCATGACCCCCGACGCGCAGCCCGACGACGGCCTCTTCGACGTGCTCCTGATCGGGGACATCACGAGGCGGGATCTCGCCCTGACGCTCCCGAAGGTCTATCGCGGGACGCATCTCCCGCATCCCAAGGCCGAGGCGCTTCGCGGCAGCCGGGTGGTCGTGCGCTCGTCGACCCCGCTCCCGGTCGAGCTGGACGGCGAGCAGCCCGGGACGACTCCGGCGACGTTCGAGGTCGTGCCGGGCGCGCTCCGGCTGCGGGTTCCCGCTTAGTTCGCCGCCGGCGGCGGCTCCGCCGGGAGCTTGGGCGGCGCCTCCTTCGGCGCGGCCGGCTTCTTGACGGCAGCCGTCGCGCGCGGCTTGGACGTACGCGGCTTGGACGCCGGCTTGGAGGCCGCCTCGAGCTTCGCCAGGCGCTTCTCGAGCCGCTCGATGTGCTTGCGGAGGTCCTTGAGCTCCTCCGCGGCCGCGAGGCCGACGCCGCCGACGGCGCGGCGCGCCCCGTCGTCGAGCTTGCCCTTGGCCGCCATCGCCTTGCCGACCGCCTCGGTCACTCGCTCGTTCTTTCCGAGTTCCTCCGCGAGCCTCGCGAGAGCGTCCTCGCCGGCCTTCGAGAGGCGGCCCAGCGTCCCGGTGTCGGTCTCCTTCGCCTTCTTCTTCTTGGCCATGCGGCCCTCCCGCGTCTGGTCGTCGCCGGGACGATTCTACGCATGTGGCCGCTCAGAGTTCGAATCCTCCCAGGCGCGTCGCCGAAATGACGCGGGACGGTGGTGGCTCGATCGCCTGCTCACGTCGAGGAGGTCCGGGCCGGCACTACCCTCACCCGCCGGCGCCTCTCCTTGCGAGCTCGACCTCGACTTCCTCCATCGAGCGATCGAGGCGGCCCAGCTCGTCGCGGAGGGCGTCCCGCCGCGCACCCAAGTCCTGCAGGATCTGGGCGAGCTGCTCCTCGGTGGCCGACTCGAGACCTCCCTCGAGAGGAGAGGAACTCCTCGTCGCCTCACCCATTCTCCACCTCCTGAGTCAGATCGTCTCCGGAACCATTTCGATCGCACCCGACGGGCACTCTGCGACGCAGAGGCCGCAGCCCTTGCAGAAGTCGTAGTCGATGGCGTAGCGCTCGCCGGGCTCGCCGAGCTTGATGACGGCGTTGTCGGGGCAGACTCCGTAGCAGTTGTCGCAGGAAAAGCAGTTCCCGCAGGAAAGGCAGCGCCGCGCCTCGTAGAGCGCGTTGGACTCGTCCAGGCTCCCGACGACCTCCTCGAACGTGGACTGCCTGCGCGCCAGCTCGAGCTGGGGCTGCACGGTCCGGGGCGCGTCCGAGTAGTACCAGGTGTTGAGCAGGTCGAAGGAGGCGAGCTCGTGCTTCGGCGCCGGGCGGTACGCGCCGCCCCGCAGCCACGCGTCGATATTCCGGGCGGCCTTCTTCCCGTGCCCTGCCGCGACCGTGACGGTCCGCTCCGCGGGCACCATGTCGCCCCCGGCGAAGATGCCGGGGTAGCCGGTCATCATGTCGGGGCCGACCTTCACGACCCCGTCTTCGACCTCCAGCCCGGGCACGCCGTCGAGGAGGGACAGATCGGTCTCCTGGCCCAGCGCGAGCACGAGCGAGTCGGCCTCGAGCTCCTCCAGCTCGCCGGTCGGCTGCGGGAAGCCGGTCTCGTCCAGCTCCATCCGCTCGACCATGAGCTTGCCCCCGTCCGCGCGCTTGATCGTGGAGAGCCACTTCAAGAGGATCCCCTCGGCCTCCGCCTCCTCGACCTCGGAGTCGTGGGCCGGCATGTGCTCCCGCGTGCGGCGGTAGACGATGATCGCCTCCTCCGCGCCCAGCCGCTTCGCCGTCCGCGCGGCGTCGATGGCCGTGTTCCCCCCGCCGTACACGACGACCCTGCGCCCGAGGAGCGGCGTCTCCTCGCCCTCCATGCCGCGGAGAAGCGAGACCGCGTCGAGGACGTGGGCGGCGGATCCGGCGGGGATGTAGGCGCGCTTGCCCAGGTGCGCACCGACTGCGAGGAAGGCCGCGTCGAAGCCGCCCTCCTGCATGGTCTCCTGGATGCTCGTGATCTTGCGGTTCAGCTCGAGGCGGACGCCGAGGTCGAGGATCCGCTGGATCTCCGCATCGAGGACGTCGCGCGGCAGGCGGTACTTCGGGATTCCGAAGCGCATCATGCCGCCCGCCTTCGGAGCGGCGTCGAACACGGCAACCTCGTGGCCGAGCCGCGCCAGGTGGTAAGCGGCCGAGAGCCCGGAGGGCCCGGCGCCGACCACCAGGACGCGCTTTCCGGTCGGCTCGCCGAGAACGTCCGCCCGCCAGCCGTACTCGATCGCCTCGTCGCCGAGGAAGCGCTCGACCGAGTTGATGCCGACTGCCTCGTCGAGCTGGCCGCGGTTGCAGGCCGTCTCGCACGGGTGGTAGCAGACGCGACCCATGACGGCGGGGAACGGGTTGTCCTCCATGATCCGGCGCCAGGCGCGCTCGTAGCCCTCCCCGCCCTCCTCGGCCTCGTACAGCCACTGCTGGATGTTCTCGCCAGCCGGGCAGGCGTCGTTGCAGGGGGGGAGCCGGTCGACGTACACGGCGCGCTCGGTGCGCCAGCTGCCGGTCTTGTTCGCCAGGCTGGAGCCGACGTCGAGGGTGATTGCGAACGGCTTGCGGCTCATCAGCCCCCCCTCTCGGGATCCTCGGGCAGGAGCCCGAAGCGCCGGATGTTGCGGTCCGCGCCTGCCTGGATCCGGTCGATGACCTCCGTCTCCGGCGGGTCAGCGAAGAGGTGTGCGAAGCGCTTCTGGAGCCGTAGGTATTCCTCGACCGGAACTCGCCGCCGGATCTTCGACACGCTCACGACCTCGCCGTCCTCCGCCTCGAAGACCGGGAAGAGGCCCGTCTCCTTGGCCAGCCGGGCGATCCTGATCGTGTCCTTCGCCGCCGAGCCCCAGCCGAGCGGGCACGGGACGAAGACGTGCACGTAGCGCGCGCCGCGGAACTCCATCGCGCGCTCGATCTTCGCCTCCAGGTCGCGCAGCTCGGCCACGGTCGCGGTGGCGACGTACGGAATCTCGTGGGCCATCGCGATCAGAGGCGCGTTCTTGCCCTGGCCGAAGACGTTCCCCGGCTCCGGGCCGACCGGCTTCGTGTTCGCCGTGCGCGCCGCGGGCGGGGTCGCGCTCGAGCGCTGGACGCCCGTGTTCATGTACGCCTCGTTGTCGTAGCAGATGTAGAGCACGTCGTCGTTTCGCTCGAACATCCCGGAGAGACAGGCGAAGCCGATGTCGAGCGTCCCGCCGTCGCCTCCCTGGCCGATGACCCGGACGTCGGTCCGCCCCTTCGCCTTCAGCGCGGCGGCAATCCCGGACGCGACCGCCGGCGCGTTCCCGAAGAGCGAGTGGAGCCAGGGAAGCTGCCAGGACGATTCCGGGTACGGCGTGGAGAAGACCTCGAGGCACCCGGTCGCGTTGGCGGCGACGAGCTGCCCGCCGGTCGCGCGCATGGCGGCGTCCAGGGCGTAGCGCGCCCCCAGCGCCTCGCCGCAACCCTGGCAGGCACGGTGACCCGAGGTGAGGGTGTTCGAGCGCTCCATGCGGGCCTGCACCGACCGCTCGTCGGGGCGGAGCAGGCGGTTGCCGGCCACGAAGCTTCCGACTTGGTAGAACTTGATCTGCTGGTGCGGCACCGTTCTCTCCCCTAGTTCGGGCCGGCCGCCACGACGCCGATGTCGCGCAGGATGTTCTCCGCGTGCGGGCCCGAGCGGCGCTTCTCCTCCGTGCGCTGAAGCTCACGCTCGACCAGGCCCCAGTCGATGTCGAGAAAGGTCAGCCGTCCCGGCTCGAGCCGGTCCTCGAGGACGTCGGCCAGGAGCGTGTGGAGCGACTTCTTCGTGATCGGACGGCCTCCGAGCCCGGCGACGACGTCGTAGACGGGCGCGGGGAGACCCGACAGGGCGAGCCGGACGTTCTGGCCGACGATGCCGCCGAGGCCGACCGCAAACGCCTTCTCGAGCACCACGATCCGACGGGCGTGGCCGAGCGCCTCGCGCACCTCCTCGAGCGGGTAAGGACGGAAGGTCTTGATCCCGACGGCCCCGATCTTCGTCCCCGCTTCGCGCAGCTCGTCGACGACGTCCTCGATCGTCCCGAGCACGGAGCCGAGCGCAACGACGATGGTCTCTGCGTCGGCGCTCCTGTACGAGCGGATGAGCCCGCCGGAGCTCCGCCCGAATGCCTGGGCAAACTCCCCCGCGATCTCCGGGATCACGTCGAGTGCGCGCATCTGCGCGGCGTGCATGAGGTACTTGACCTCCGTGAACGCCTCGGGCCCGACCATCGCCCCGATCGTCACCGGATCTGCCGGGTCGAGCACCTGCCGCGGCTCGAACCGCGGCAGGAAGGCATCGACCTGCTCCTGCGTGGGGATGTCGACGCTCTCGTAGGCGTGCGTGAGGATGAAGCCGTCCATGCAGACCATGACCGGGAGGGAGAC